>NZ_BBUX01000042.1:0-48419 GCF_000974725.1 Methylobacterium sp. ME121 | reverse complement strand
GAGCGGTTTCGGTTTAATTGGGGTCGTATCCTGCCGCGACGAAGAAGTTTGCAGCCTCGTCGGGCGTGACGGCATCGACGAGCCGCCCGATTGTGGTCCAGAGCCCTTCGCGCGTGCGCTCGGCGGCCTTGCGCAGCCCCGCCTTCAACTTCGAGAACGCCATCTCGATCGGATTGAAGTCCGGCGAGTAGGGCGGGAGGAACAGGAGCCGCGCGCCCGCCGCCTCGATCGCCGCGCGCACGGCCGGGCCTTTGTGGCTGCCGAGATTGTCCATGATCACGATGTCCCCGGGTGCGAGTTCGGGCACCAGGACCTGATCGACGTAGACTTGGAAGGCGTCGCGGTTGATCGGCCCGTCGAGCACGAACGGCGCGGCGATCCCGGACAGGCGCAGGCCCGCCACCAGGGTCGTGGTCTTCCAATGACCGTGCGGGACGGGGGAGCGCAGCCGCTGGCCGCGGGGACAGCGCCCGCGGGTGCGGGCCATGTTGGTGGCGGTCCACGTCTCGTCGAGGAACACCAGCCGGTCCGGGTCGAGATCGGGCTGGCTCTCGAACCACGCTTCCCGGGCGGCCTTCACGTCCGGCCGATCCTGCTCTGCGGCGTGGGCCGTCTTTTTTTGTACGTCAGGTCGCGCGCGTCGAGGAAGGCCCACAGCGTGCCGAGCCCGACGGTGAGGCCATGCTCGTCCTGCAACCGGGCGCGCATCTCCTCCAGGGTGATATCAACTTTCTCGTCGATCAGCGTACGCAGGAACGTCTCGTACGGGTCGAGCTTGGAGCGGCGGGCACGCCCCTGCGGCCGGGCGGCCACCGTCCCAGTCGCGGCGAGCGCCGCCATCCAGCGGATTGCGGTTGCTTGGCCGACCCCGAAGCGGGCGGCCGCCTGACGGCGCGAGGTCGCCGCAGCCGCGGTCACCACCCGCTCGCGCAGGTCCAAGCTGTAGGGGCGGCCCATGCTTCACTCCGGCTGTCGACCGGCCGAGTGAATCAGTCTCCCAGCGCCGCGTGAACCCCACCAAGCCGACTCAGCCCAAACCGAAAACGCTCTAGTTTCAAACACTTGCGGGGTGCGTGAAACGGGCAGAACCCTGGTATGGGCGGGTGCCGGTGGGTCGGTGCCGCGGGTGAGTCTGCGGCCGTGCGGATGTGGACCAAAAATTGGCTCGGTCCGGCGGCAGTACCCTGCCGCCGGACCGAGTTGTCACGTGTCGATCGTCGCGAGTTGCGTCAGGCGGCCGCGCCAGTGCGGACCGGGGGTCGGGCGCACTGCTGTCGTCTGCGCGTGGCGGATCTTGTGACGAACGGAGCGGCAGTCGGCGCGTGCGACACTGGTACGATGTCCGGCACTGGCGCATCTGCCGTTGCGCTCGTCATCGCGAGTTCGAGTTCGCCGTCGAGGAGCCACCAGTCGGTGTAACGTACGTGAAGCGCAGCGGCGTGTGCAGGCAGGCCGGCGGCGGCTAGCCCAGCAAATGCATGCTCCAGCGTCAACGAGATGAACGGGATCGGGCCGGTGTGTGGGTCCGATAGTTGACGGCTGTAAGTCGCGGCTGCGGCGTGCGCGAGTTGGTTGTGCGCTGGGGCGATGAAGACCAGCGTGGCGGTGTCCGCGAGGCCGGCGGCGAGCATGGCGCTGGCGAGGCAATGTTGGCGGTAGAGCTGCTGGCAGGCGGGGCCGGCTAGCCATGGGATCCTCGGGGGCGATGAATAGGCCGGGCGTCGTGCGTCCGATTTCTTGGTGCCGCGGATGAGGCGGCGGCGCGGGGTCGTGGCCGGCTTCACTGTACTTCATCTCGATGCAGAAGATGGCGCGGGCGCCGGTCGGGGCGGTGCCACGAATGATGATGTCGAAGGCGGTGCGATCGGCAGTGAAGCGCGGGTCGCCGCGGCCGGGGCTGTGCTCGAACAGGATATCTGTGACATCCGCCAGCGCGCCGGGGAACAGTTCCGCCATGAAGCGGGTGGCGAGCGCGGGGTCGCTGGCGAGTGGGCCGAACAGGTTGAAGACCAGCGGCTGTGAGGACAGCAGGTTGGTGCGTAGGCGGCTGATGTCATAGGCGGCGCCCGGCTCGCGGTAGGCAAGT
Organism: Methylobacterium sp. ME121; assembly: GCF_000974725.1. Lineage (NCBI taxonomy): Bacteria > Pseudomonadati > Pseudomonadota > Alphaproteobacteria > Hyphomicrobiales > Methylobacteriaceae > Methylobacterium > Methylobacterium sp. ME121. The sequence goes on along the minus strand of NZ_BBUX01000042.1, from coordinate 46,333 downwards.
GCCCGGGTGGCTACGGCGGCGATGGCGGGGGTCATGAAGTTGGCGCCCGTGCGGCCGGCGGCGATCGAGATGCGCGAGCCGAGGCGGCGGACCCGGTGCGGTTTGGCGCGATCTAGATCGGTGCCGATCGGCAGGTCTCGGTCCTCGCGCCAGAGCGCTTGGAGGAAGCGGGCAGCGGCCTTGAAGCGGTGGTCGGCGGGGACGAACACATGGAGACGGCGGCGGGCAGCCTCGGGGATGAGCGGCAGGTGAGGCGAGACCGCTCCGAGCCCGGAAGGGTCGAGGACGGCGCGGGCGGTGTCGGCAAGTGCGATCGGGATTCTGCGCGCGTCATAGAACTCGCTGGTATCAGCGAGCTGTGGCAGGGGGATGGTTACGTGCATGGTCGGTGGCCTCGTGGTGACCGCGGGGGTGCGGCCGAGACCGGGTTCCCGGGATGGGTAGAGGGATGAACAGCCGCCACCGCGCGGCACCGACAGCGACGTAGGATAGGCTGGGCGGAGAGCGGCGCCAGCTGCACGGCAAGCGAGGCTCAGCGGTGGCAGCGGGGGTGCTGCGGGAGCGGCGGTGGGCCTGTCCGGGGTCCAGGCGCAGGTAGAGCGGGGTTGGATGCAATGTAGCCGGTGAGACACGCGCTCGACACGCGCAGCCGTGCGTCAAAGCGCCGTTCGGTTTCCTGGGTTTGGCATGCGCGACTACCGAACCTTGGCTTCAACTGGGAAGCTGACCTACGGCTTTGCGCACCTTTCAGACCTACGTGCCTAAATCTTTACGCCGGCATCGACTCACAGATACGTGATCAGCCTGAAGCAGAACCTACATTGATTGGACGATTTCGATTATCGTAAATATCTGATTGGCAAGGATAGACGTCAAATTTATCGTTTAAGAAATGTCAGAATTGTGCGGCGCGAATGCAACTGCCGCATTATTTTTTGATTGACGGACAATAGATTTGCCGCTGCCGTGGATTGCCGCGAATTTTAATGTGGATTTGCTGAAGTGATTAAAACGATTGGTCCTGCGGGTTTTCAGGAGAGAACGACAGATCGCCCGCCGCTGCCGCTGGTCATCGCATCTGTCGCCGCCGCGATCGCCATCTGGGTGCCGATCTACATGCAGGCGGGCCGGCTGGTCTGGTTTTGGTGATCCAATCGGCCGCGTATGGCTCAGTAACTCGAGACGGCAGCCATGGATGACGAGGAACACGACTTCGAGCACTCCCCGCTGTCGGGCCTCTTCACGCGCGACGGACACGAAGTCGAGGTCGAGATCTACCGCCTTGCCGGGACGCAGGATCGATGGCGGATGGAGGTGGTGCACCTGTCCGGCTGTTCCCGCTGGCAGGACACGTTCGCATCGGACGCGGATGCACATGCAGCCTTCCTCGCGGCAGTAGAGGCCGCCGGGATCGGTCCCTTCGTAGGTTATCAGCCCGAGGCGGTGAACTAAGCGCCGCGTGAACTAAGTGCCGCGGCAGCGCAAAAAGCCCGCGCCGGCGAACCGAGCGGGCTTCTCACCAGAGACTAAAGTTTCAACCCGGAACGTCTGGCTCGGCGTTAGCTGTTGAGACGAGCGCCTGAGCTGAAGGGGCTCACGCCGGCCATGAACGAATAGCGAGCGGGTTACCGGTTTGGCTACGCCGCAGCAGCCTTCTTGCGAGCGCGGGCAGGCTTCTCAGCCGGCGCAGGCGCGGGCTCAGCCACCTTCTTCCGACCACGCGTCTTGGGAGCCTCCGCAACGGTCTCATCGGCGGCAGCAGCCTTCGGGACCGCGTTCCGGCGCTGAGTCCCCAGCCCCGCGTTGCGAGCGAACTCGGCTCGCATAGCTGAGTAGTTGGCCGCCGTGGTCGGGTAGTCCCGCGGTAGGCCAAAGCGCTCCCGGTACTCCTCAAACGTCAGGCCGGCGCCGGTCAGGTGACGCTTGAGCGTTTTGTACGGCTTGCCGTCGATGAAGCTGATCAAGGCGTCGGGTGTGATGGATTTCCGGATCTGCGAGGGGGTCGCCTTCTCCGCCTTAGACTCGGTGGAAGCAGCGGCACCCTTGAGCCCGGATAGAGCTCCATGGACCTCGGCCAGGAGAGTCGGAAGGTCGGCCGGTCGAACCGAGTTCTTCGACACATAAGCCGCTACGATGTCGGTGGTAAGCTCGATAAAATCGGCCTGTTCCGGCGCAGAAATTGAAGGGCTCTGGTTCATTTGCAACTCCTCGATGGAGGCGCCACGAACGAGGCCAATGCGAACGATAGTCAAGAGATATTCGCGACTTTCTGCGAGAATATGGCGGATATCGACCTCTCTTTTGGAAGATTTCTCATTTGCATCAGCGCCCCTCGCTCAGCTCCAGTCGTGCATGTCCTTTTTTACCTGTGCCCGCTGACGACGAGATCCGCCGAAGCGGCCACCTCACCTGCGGATCTTGAGTTCCATGGCCTGAAGACCGTTTATGCTCAGGCTCGCAACCTCAACCTGAGCGTAGGAAACCCATGTCCCAGGGCCAGTCGACTCGGTGACCGAACTCCTCAATGTGCGCTGATGCCGCCGCCGCGCCTGCCGCCCAGCCAATCCGCCAGTAGATCGGGGAGTTCCAATCTGCTGCGGGTAATCGACCGGATCGAACCAGATTGTCAGAAGGCTGACATTCGGTTTTGCGCCCCTCTCGGTTCTTTGTAGGCCATTGCCGCCATCTTCATAGTGGAAATTGCTACGAACCGAATCACGGGTCCAACTTGTGCCGCGACTAGCTTTCGGCGTTGGCTGGATTAGGATGCACCCCAGCCGCTGGAGATTAAATTCTCGTTGTCTGAAGGAGGAACAGCGAGGCCGCCTAAAACAATTTCGCCGGAGCTGCAGCCGAGGCCTACCTCTGGCCATTTCCAACGGAGGCATTTTCACGGTCTTGTAATCGGCCGAAGATTATAGCCCTGTGGCCTCGTTCGCTCGATCGCCGCAGCCGCCCGAACCACGTCGAACTCGCCGAGACTCGGGCCCGCGATCTGGATGCCGACGGGCATCCCGTCCGAGGCAATCCCTGCGCAAACTGATGCTGCGGGCTGGCCTGTGAGGTTGAAGGGATAAGTATAGAAGGCCCAGGAAACGAGGCTTCGATCTTCCAGTTCGTCCGGTATGTTCCGCTCTGCTTCCAAGGACGAAATAGGCAGTGTTGGCGACAGAAGCACATCGTAATCGACGAAAAAGCTGACCATCCGATCTCGTAGCGCATAACGTGCGAATACGGTTTCGTAATAGCTGCGCATCTCCTGCGCGAGTGCGGCGTCGAGCACGTCGGCCACGGCCGGGTCCAAGAGATCGCGGCGGGATTCGAGAACACCGCGCAGCCGTGTGCCGATGCCGGCGTAGAACTCGGCAGTCCAAAGATCTGCCGGGTCGGACTCGAAGACGGCTTCGACCTCATCTACGATCGCGCCCTGGTCAGCTAGCGCCATCGCCGCGGTGCCGGCGATGGCGGCGACTTCGGGGCTTGGCCGCGCGTAGCCGAGGGTCGCACTCCAGGCAACCCGTAGACCGGCCACGGAAGCTTTCGCCGCGCCCAGAAGGTCGGGGACGGGCCCGGCCACCGCGAACGGATCGCGCGGGTCATGGCCGGCGACCGCACTCGTCAGCAGGGCGGCATCGGCCACGTTGCGCGCGAGAGAGCCGACATGGGCCAGGGTTGGCGTCGCAGAGGTCGGCCAGACCGGCACGCGTCCGAACTGCGCCTTGAGCCCGACGAGGCCTGTGAGCGCGGCTGGGATCCGTAGGGAGCCGCCGCCGTCGGTGCCTAGCGCGAGGGGCGTGATTCCGGCCGCCACCGATGCGGCCGCTCCGGCGCTCGATCCACCCGGCGTCTTCGTCAGGTCCCAGGGATGCCGGGTTATGCCGGTGAGCGGCGAGTCGCCCACGGGCTTGGCTCCGAATTCGCTCGTCGTGGTCTTGCCGATGATGATCGCGCCTGCCGCACGGAGTCTTTCGACCGAAGGGGCGTCGGCTGCGGCGATGTTCCCCGCCATGGCACGCGAGCCCAAGGCGTACGGTGCGTTCGCGACGGCAATCAGGTCCTTCACCGAGATTGGCAGGCCGTGGAGGAGCCCGAGTGGGGCGCCGCGCATCACCGCCTCTTCGGAGCGCTTGGCCGCGGCACGGGCCTCTTCCGGCATCAGGTGGCAAAAGGCGTTCAGCGTGCTTTGGCTGGCCTCCGCCCGCGTAAGGGCCCGCTCCGTGAGTTCCACCGGCGACACCGCGCGGGTCGCGATCAGTCGCTTCAACTCAAGCGCGGTCATGAAGTCGAGGTCGTTCGTCATCGCTCCGCTCTCCGCAGTCGAGGTGCGGCACCCCGCAGGGTGCCGCAGGTGCGTCAGTCGTTGACGATGGCGAAGGCGCGGACCGGCGAGCCAGAGCCGCCTTTGAACTTGAGCGGAACGCCGAAGAACTGCACCTCGCCCTTACCCAGAAGCTCTTCCAGGTTCACCAGCCACTCCCAATGGCTCATGCCGAGGTCGCGGCAGAGGCGGTGCTGGGCGAAGATGTTGTCGCTCGGCTTGTCGGTCGAGGGACCTTCGACGCCCTGCATCTTCGAGCCGCGCTCATACAGCCACTTCGTCGCTTCGGCTGTGAGCAGGGGGTTCTTCCACACCGAGTCGATGCTCGGATAGTTGCGGGCGTGGAAGCCCGTGCAGAGCAGGACGATGTGACCGTCGACCTTCACGCCACTCTTGGCCTCCGCCGCCTCCATGTCGGCGACGGTGATGTCGCCGAGGTCGGGGATATGGCGCAGGTCGAAGCAGACCGCCTTGCCCATGAACATCTCCAGCGGCATCTCGTCGACGGGCTGTCCGTTCGGGTTCACGTGTAGGAACGCGTCCACGTGGGTGCCGACGTGGTCGAGCATCGCGATGAAGTTGGTCTGGAAGGTCATCGCGTCGCCCGGGACGCCGAGTCCGAGGGCTGCCGAGCTCTCATGGCTGAGATGGGTGGTGAGCACCGGCCGCTGGAAGAGCTTGTGGGCCGGCATGTTGTCTTCAATCAGGAGGCTCAGATCGACGACGCGCTGGGGCATGGCGGGTCCTTACAGGTCGTGGGGGATCGTTCGCGGGATCGGTGGATGCCGCGTCGGATCGGGTTTCCGGAGATGCCGCCTTCAGGCGGCTTTCTTCTTGCCGAGAAAGGTCTCCATGACCTCCGGATCGCGGGCGAGAAGCCCGCTCGGGCCGTCCCGCACCACGCGCCCCTGCGCCACCACGTAGGCGTGGGCGGCGATGGCGAGCGCGTAGGATGCGAGTTGCTCGACGAGAAGAATGGTGAGGCCCTGGCGGTTGAGGTCGCGCAGGACGCCGATCAGTTGGTCCACGACCCGCGGCGCGAGGCCGAGCGAGAGTTCGTCGATGACGAGGAGCTCGGGCTCGGCCATCAGACCCCGGGCGATGGCGAGCATCTGCTGCTCGCCGCCCGACATGCTGCCGGCGGGCTGACGCAACCGCTCGCGCAGACGTGGAAAGAGGGCCAATGCTCGCTCGAGCGTCTGCTTCGCCTGCGCGGTCCTGAGGCCGCCGTGGCTGTAGGCACCGAGGATCAGGTTGTCCTCGACCGTCTGGTCCGGGAAGATCAGGCGTCCCTCGGGAACCATGGCGAGGCCACGCGCAACTTTGGTATGGGCGGATAGCCGCGTGACCTCCTCACCCTTGAACAGGACGCGACCTCCACTCGGGCGCACGAGCCCGGTGAGGCCACGCATGAGCGAGGTCTTCCCAGCCCCGTTGTTGCCGATCACGGCGACCAGTTGACCGCGCCGTACGGTCAGGCTTGCACCGCGGAGGGCTGTTGCCGCGCCGTAGCGGACTTCCAGGTTCTCGACCACGAGAAGTGGCTCGTCGACCATCAGGCTGCCTCCTCGTCGAGGATGGCGGACGGGCCGCCGAAATAGGCTTCGATCACCCGCGGATCGGACTGCACCGCCTCCGGGCGGTCGCTCGCGATGATCTGGCCGTAGTCGAGTACCGTCACGGTGTCGGCGACCGCCATGATGAGGTCGACGTGATGTTCAATGAGGAGCACCGAGACGCCGAGACCCGCGATCTTCCGGATCATGCCTTCCAGCTCGTCGATCTCCTGGGTGGTCAGGCCGGCGGCGGGTTCGTCGAGGAGCAGCAGGCGTGGCCGCGTGGCGAGAGCCCGAGCGATCTCCAAGCGGCGCTGGTGGCCGAAGGGCAGGAAGCGCGCCTGCTCGTTGGCCGCCTCGCTCAAGCCGACGAAGTCGAGCAGGCCGATCGCAGCCGCGCGGCAGGCGGCCTCCTCGCGGCGGAAGCCGGGCGTACGCAGGATCGCGCCCGGAAGGCCGTAGCTGTGGTGGCTGAAGCCGCCCACCAAGACGTTCTCCAGCACCGTCATCTGCCCGAAGAGCTCGGTGTTCTGGAACGTGCGGGCGAGACCGAGGCGAGCGATGCCGTGGACCTTGCGGCCGGCGAGATCGGTGCCGTCGAGTTGCACGCCTCCCTCGCTCGGCCGGTAGAAGCCCGAGATCGTGTTGACGAAGGTCGACTTGCCAGCCCCGTTCGGACCGATCAGGGCGTGGATCTCGCCCGGGGCGACTCGGACGCTCGCGGCGCTCAGCGCCGTGAGGCCGCCGAAGCGAACGGTGAGGCCGACGGTCTCGAGGCTCGCGGGCTCGCGGCCCGCCAGGGTCTCGGCGGCGGGGATCCCCTCGGCTGGATCGACGCCGCGGGGGCCGGGGCGCAGGCGGGCGTAGAGCTGGCCCAGCGTGCCGAGGATGCCGCCCGGCAGGCCGAACATCACCGCGAGGAGCAGGGCGCCATAGGCGAACTTTTGCCACTCGGCGAAGCGCTGCAGCACCTCCGGCAGGTAGGTGAGGATGAAGGCCCCAAGCACCGGCCCGAAGGTCGAGGCCGCCCCACCTAAGATCACCATCAGCAGGAAGCGGACAGAATCGGAGAAGGTGAAGATGTCGGGCGAGATGTAGGCGTTGAGGAAGGCGTAGAAGCTGCCGGCGATCCCCGCCGTGACCGCCGCGACCGCAAAGGCGAGCGTGCGGATCCCCGTTGCGCCGATGCCGAGGCTGCGTGCGGCCGTCTCGCTCTGAGCGACCGCCAGCATGGCGCGGCCGTAGCCCGAGTGCTTCAGGTTGTGCGTCGCCAGCGTGGCGAAGAAGAGCGTGACCGCGAGCACCGCGTAGAAGGCGTAGCCGGAGAGCGGATACCCGAAGAGGTTTGGGCCCGGGATACCCGTTAGCCCCGTGGTCCCGCCGGTAAGGCTCTGCCACTCGATGGCGACGTTCTCGACGATGAGGCCGAAGGCGATCGTCACCACCGCGAGATAGACGCCCCGCACCCGCACGCTCGGATAGGCGAGCGCCGCGCCGAAGAGGCCGGCGACCAGAGCAGCACCGACGCTCGCGACGACGAGATCTAGGCCGAACCGGATCGCCAGGATCGCGCCGGTATAGGCGCCGAGCGCGAACAGACCCGCCTGGCCCAGAGAGACAAGGCCGGTGAGGCCGACGAGGACATTCAGGCCGACCGCGATCACGCCGTAGATTAGGAACAGCATGAACAGGCGCAGTTCATACTCGTTGCCGGAGGTGAGCGGGACGGCGACGAGGATGGCCGCGAGCAGTGCGAAGCCGAGGATGTGGAGGGTCTTCATACCTTGAAGATCTCCCGGCGGCCGAACAGTCCCTGCGGGAAGGCGAGGAGCACGAGGATCATCGCGCTGAATCCGACGATCTCGCGCGCCGCCGTCGAGATGTAGCCCTCGACGAACTTCTCCATGACGCCGAAGGCGAGCCCAGCCAGCACGACGCCGGGTCCGCTGGTGATGCCGCCGATGATCGCGACCGCAAAGCCCTTGAGCCCGAGCAGGACTCCCATGCTGGCAGAAGCCTGGATCACGGGTGCGACGAGAACGCCCGCGCCCGCACCCAACAGGGCGGCGAGGCCGAAGGAGAACATCACGATCCGATCGACATCGATGCCCATCAGGGCCGCCGCCTGCCGGTTGTGGGCCACCGCCTGCATCGCGCGCCCGACGAGGGTGTGCCGCTGCATCACGTGCAACGCAATCATCGTCAGCACGGCGACCGCCGGGATGACGAGTTCCTGGGGATAGACGCCTGCGCCGAAGATCGAGATCGCCCTGGCGACCCCGGGTGAAGGCAACGGGCGGGAGAAGCCGCCGAACTGCATGGTGGCCAGCGACTCCGCCATGATGCCGACCGCGATCGTGGTCAGCATCCAGCCGATCGAGGCGTTCGCGCCGATGAAGGGCCGCACCGCGAAACGCTCCAGCACGACGCCGAACAGGGCCCCGCCCAGGATTGCCAGCAGGCAGGCGAGCGGCAGCGGCAGGCCGGCATCGACGCCCATCACTGCGAGCACGGCGCCGATCATCAGGGTGTCGCCATGGGCGAAGTTCACGGCCTTTGCGGCCGACCACATGATGTGGAAGCCGAGCGCGACCAGGGCATAGATGCCTCCGATCGCGAGGCCCGAGAGAGTGTATTGCAGGGCGGTCGTCATGGCTGCCGCGGAGGCTCCCGATGCGAGGCGGACGGGTCGTTCAGCGGAGTGGAGGCGGTCCGGCCCGGTGAGGGGGCTCCGGACGAACCGCCCCGGCCCCTCCCGCTGGGGAAGGAGCGAGAGGCGCGCGCGCCTTCAGTTCGTCTTGCCGTATGGGGTCTGAGCGATCGGCAGCAGCTTGCCGTCGGACCAGACGGTCAGCTTATAGTAGCTCGGCAGGATTGCATCCTGGCGCTCGGGATCGGAGGCGTCGAAGGCGGGGTCGTACTTGGCGACGAGGCCGTCGTACTTGACCTGGTAGAGCGCCTCGCGGACCTTCTTCCAGTCGTAGGCGCCAGCCTTCTCGATCGCCTGCGCCACGATGTGGACGGCGTCGTAGGTATTGGCGATACCGGAGCCCATCTTGATCTGCGACGGGTCCTTCAGGCCGTACTTGGCCTGGATCTTATGCCAGAGCGCCTGGCCCTTGGGATCGAGGTCGCCCATGAAACTGTAGGTCTGCACGACCTCGACGCCGTTGGCGAGCGGGCCGGCGAGTTCTCCGAGATTGCCGGCGATGCCCCAGGCGCCGATGATCGTGGGCTTGTAGCCGACCTTGTCCATCGAGCGGACGAGTTGGTTGCCTTCGCGGTCGAGAGCCCAGAACAGCGCCACGTCGGCACCGGAATCCCGAGCCCGGATCGCCTGGGCGGTCATGTCCTGGTCGTTCCAGTTGAAGGTTTCGGTAGCGACCAGCTCCTTGCCGGCCTTGGCTATCGCTGCCTTGACATCCGGAACGGCACCGTTACCCCAACCTGTGTTCTCGTAGAAGAATGCGATCTTGCCGGTCTTCGAGGCCTTCGCGGCCTGCTCGACCAAGAACCGGGCGACCCATTTGTCTTTGGCCGACACCCGGAACATGTAGTTCGGGTTACGTCCATTCTCGATCGCTTGCGTGTTTGCGGCGAGCACGCCGACGAAAGGAATACCGATGGCGTGTACCGGCTCCACTTGCGCTACGGAAACGGTGGAGTGGTATCCACCCAGGATGACTACGCACTTGTCGGCCAGCGCGATGCGCCGGGTATTGTCGACGCCGCGCGGCGGTGCTCCGGCATCGTCGTACTGGACGAAGCGCAGCGGCTTGCCGAGCACGCCACCCTTTGCGTTGATCTCGTCGATGGCGATTTCGGCTCCCATCTTGATCGCCTGCCCGCCGAACGCCGCCGGCCCCGTGATCGCCGCGGAGTTGCCGATGCAGGGCTCCTGCTGCGCCAGTGCGGTGCCGGGAACCGCTAGAGCCACGGGCGCGGCCAGGAAGAGGCCGCGCAAATACTTCTGCGCATCCATGGGATGGTCTCCGATTTCCTGATGGCGGCGCCGGTTGCTGCCCGATGCTCGTTCAGCCGGCTTGAAGCTACGCAACGAATACAGACGGCATCAAAGACCAATTTCCGATATGAGCTATTGGAAAAACCTATGAGTATACATCATAGGCGATCGGGATCTCGCTGCATTGCAGTTAAGTATCTGTAGAGATGAGATTTCTTACGATGCAGTGCACATAGCTTGCGCAGATTGCTCGGCGTCAGAGCAGTTTGACATCGCGGTGCAGCTTCGAGGATCCTTCACGCGAGACTTCATTAGGATCGCCATGGATCTCCGCCAGCTTCGCTACTTCGCGCAGATCGCTGAGAGCGGGAACGTGTCGCGCGCCGCCGAGGTGCTGCGAATCGCCCAGCCTTCCCTCAGCCAGCAGCTGCGCAACCTCGAAGACGAGCTGGGAGTGGAGCTACTGTTCCGCCACGCGCGCGGGGTGACTCCGACCGAGCTCGGACTGAAATTCTACGACCATGCGCGACGCATCCTGCAGGAGGTCGAACGTGCGAAGGAGGTCGTGCGCTCTCAGGCGACAAGCCCGAGCGGGCGCATCTCGGTCGGGTTGCCAACCTCGGCCTGCCGGGGCCTGTCGCTGCCGCTGTACCGGGCAATCTCCGAGGCACTGCCAAATATCAGCCTGCACATAGTCGAAGCCATGAGCGGCACGCTCGACGAGTGGATCCAGTCGGGGCGACTCGATGTCGCCCTGCTCTACGACCACAAGGCGTTCGAGCACGTGGCCTGGACCGAGATGATGGTCGAAGAGCTCATGTTCATCGTGCCGGCAGCTCATCCGCTCGCCGCCCACCGCGAGATTTCGTTCCGGCAGGTCTTTAGCCAAGCGCTCCCGGTTGTGCTTCCGGGCCGACCAAACGTGCTGCGCACCGTGATCGAACAGCTCGCGGCCCGCCACGATGTCACACCGACGGCAACGGATTGCGAAAGCCTGCCCGCGATCGCGGAGCTCGTGCGCGCTCAGGCCTTCGCGACCGTCATGCCGCATTTCGCATTGGCTGCGGAAATCGAGAGCGGCGAGATGGTCGCGATACCGATCGCCGATCCAACGCCATCCTGGAGGCTCTCGGTGGTGGTCTCCCAACGAACCCTGAATGCACGCGGCAGCGAAGCCGTTGCCGAAGTCTTAGCGGGAGTAATCGGAGAACTCGTCGAGCGGTCAGTTTGGCGCGCCCGCCTCAAGCCGTCGGAGCGTCCGGCCCCTTTGCGCTCTCGCGCCTGAATGACGAGGCCTGCCTTAGCCAACCGTTGCGAACCATAAGAAAAATCTGGGGCGTAGCGAGCTTGAGTACGGCTTGTCCGTCTTTTGTCACCCGAAGCTTCGCTGCGCCACGTTAAGCAGGCCTTCGTATTCATTCGAGCCAATGATCGTTTAGGGTCACCTCAAGGCCTTCCTAAACCGCGCCGGACGTCCGCTTAACGATATTCCGAGTCTCGAAGCGGCCAGACTACGCCGCGCCGGATCGCCATCGCGCGCAGAACCGGACGTTCGGCTGTGCGCCCAACCCGGTCATTCGGTGCACACTGCCGTGCTCTCCGAAGCGGACGCTCCGGCAGCTCCGTGCGTAAGATCGAGGATCGCGCGCACCTGCTCTCGATTGTCGAGAAGATTCAGGTCAGGAATGTCGCCCCGCTGATCCGCGCTGAGGCCGTCGAGGCGAAGGCTTCTTCGTCCGAGCCTGCCTGAACAAGGTAGAAAACCACCTTGAACGTGTTCGCGCCGAGGCGTTCTGGGACTGGATCATGCAGGAAGTCGCCTACCATCGGCTACGGTATCGCCTTCGGGCGGGCGATAGTCGCTCTCCCGAGGGGCAACGTGGCGCAGGTCAGCCCATCGCATTGCGGAGTTTGCCTACGTGGATGTCGTCGAGATCCATCGCTCGCCGTGGCGGGCCATCGGCCTCTTCCTGGCCTCCGTCGGCTTCACGGCCTTCGCCGGCTGGCTGATCTATGCGCACCCGACAATCGGGCGCACGGCCGTGACGCCCGGAAGCTTCGCCGAGTCCGAGGCCTATGCCGGCGTCGCGTTCTTCGGCCTCTGCACGGTGCTGATCTTCCCCAAGCTGTTCCAGTCGAAACCGGTGGTGTCCGTCGGGCCGCGTGGGATCTACGATCGCAGGCTGTCGACCGACTGGATCCCCTGGAAAACGATCCGCAGCGTCACGCCGATGCAGATCCAGCGGCAGCGCATGCTGGTGCTGGAGATCGACCCGGCGGCCGACGCGCATCTGCCCTGGACGAAGGGGGCGCGCCGCAAGGCCAAACTGAACCGGGTCTTCGGGCGGTCCGGGTACTGGATGACGGCGGCCGATCTGCGCGGCGGCTTCCCGGCATTGGCCGAGGCGGTGTCCGGGGCCCGGCGTGGCGCGTAGCCTGGAGTCCGCCGGCTATTCCATCGCCGCCCGGTCGCTCGTCTAGGAACTGACCCGGCAATCACGGCTCTCCAGCCCGGCTGACGACGAGATCACGACGTCGGACAGGCCGAGCCACGAGGCCATCAACCGCAATTCCGCGAGCATCCGCTCCATCGTAGCCGCCGGCGCACCCGGCTCTCGATGCGCGCAGGACGATCAGCGCCCCGGCCCGTCGGTCCGCCTTCAGGTCGACCCTGGCGACGAGCGCGCCGTCCAAGAGGAACGGCAGCACGTAGTAGCCATGCTCGCGCTTGTGCGCCGGCGTGTAGATCTCCAATCGATACCGGAAGCTGAAGAGCCGCTCCGTCCTCGGGCGGTGCCAGACGACCGGGTCGAACGGCGAGAGGAGCGCCGCGCCAGCATGCCGGCGTCCGGGCCGGGCATCCTTATGCAGGTAGGCCTGCTGCTGCCAGCCGCGGACGTGCACCGGGACGAGGACGCCGGCCTCGACGAGCTGCTCGATGGGCAGGCGGGCATCGGCCGGCGAGAGGCGGTAGTAGTCGCGCAGGTCGTTCGCGGTCGCCACGCCGAGCGCCGCCGCGGACCGTGCGACGAGCTCGCGCCGGGCGTCCACCGGATCCGGGGTCGGTCGTGCGAGGGCGGCCCGGGGCAGCACCCGCTCGGGCAGGTCATAAACGCGCTCGAAGCTGCCCCGTCGATGCGTCGACGCGATCAGGCCCGCCCAGAATAGCCATTCGAGCGCGTGCTTGGCATCGCTCCAGACCCACATGCCCTTGGACGCCTTCGGGCCCAAGACGTCGGAGGCAGCCAGCGGGCCCTCCTGCCCGATCCGGGCGAGCATGGCGTCCGCCTCCGCGCGCCGCTCGCCCGCGAACGCCTTGAGTTGGTTCCATACGCCGTGGCCATGGCGGGCGCGGTCCATGCGCCAGCGCAGCAGAGGCTGGAGGTCGATCGGTAGGAGGGACGCCTCGTGACCCCAGTACTCGAAGAAGCGCTTCGAGCCGGCGACAGCCAGGGCGTCGAGGGAGCCGCAATCGTAGGGCCCCAGGCGCGAGAACAGCGGCATGTAGTGGGCGCGGACGAGGACGTTCACGCTGTCGATCTGAAGCAGGCCCAGCCGGCCGATCTCGCGGCGCATGGAGGCGGACTCGACCAACTGCAGACGTCGTCGCGAACTGAAGCCCTGGGCCGTCAGGGCAATGCGGCGCGCCTCCGAGTTCGACAGCTCGAGCGTCAGGGCAGCCCTCCCTATGACGTGCGGTTCGCCAATGCGCGGGGTCTACCTGGTCGCGCATCGCTTGAGGGTGAACGGCTCGCCAGCCTTGGCGGGGCCGCGCGTGATCGATGCGATCATCGTGTCGCCCGCGACCGAGAGCGTCCATCGAGCCTTCCTGGTCGAGGGACCGCTGCCGCAGACCTCGTCGAGCTTCCATCCGAAACTGCCGGACTGCTCCGCGTGCGTGATCCTGCAGCGGCCCTCGAAGTGATGCCGCGCATCCTTGCCGAAGACGTATTCGCCGGGCTGAAGACGTCCTTCCGCGAGGGGGTGGCTGCAGCCCTGCGCGTCCTCGGTCCATCCGCCTATGTACGTGGCCGAGGGAGCGGCGGAGGCTGAGGTCGGCCTGGAGAGGTCGGCTGCGACCGGAAGGCCGACGGCCAGGAGCGAGTGCGTCGCGAAGATGAGCCGCCTGCCGATCATCCCAACCTTCCGCTTTCGGAGGAATGCCTCCGCTCGTCGGCATACGGCACCGGCGGCTTCGAATGAAGCCGGCAGCACCTCGCCGGCGGGGCTGGCCTACCGCAGCACGGGCAGATGAAGCGGGAGTGCGTAGGAATGCGGAATGCACACCGATATTCGGGAGCGATCGCGCGATGCCAGCTCGGTTCCGGGTATCTCGGGGATTGTCAACCGAAACAGCCGAGGACATAAGCTCCTGCAATTCAGATTACGGCCAGGCGGCTACATCGATCATGACTCGGCAGGTCGCTGACAATATAATCTTGGAGTCGGGACCGTTTTTTCTATATCCTATGGTTCCTCTGCTGCCGGATGGGCACCCGCGTTGGGATCTCTGCGAATTCAGCTATAGGACCAGCACCGCGAACTACAGGGGCTATACGGCCAAGTGGGCCATCGCGGGAGGACATCTCTACCTTCAAGAATTTTGGGGCGTAGCGAGAGAGGATCTCGATAAGGACGACTGCAGCGAGCAGCCTGAGCGACACATCGGCATGCTCGACGTCCATGAGGTCGACACCCCGGTCCCTGCCACATGGTTCTCCGGCGATCTCTACTGTCCGTCAGGCAACGCCCCCGGCACCGATTGGGATTATTTCACCCCTGCGGAATTCCTCCTGTTCAGGATCGCGCGCGGGAGGGTCGTCGCACACACGACGGTTCCGAACACTGGCGAGGAGGTGGACGAGGATTTCGACGCCGCGACCGCCCTGCTGGATCGGTTCATCGAAGGCGGTGGCGCGCTCGCGCCGGAGGCCGCGCCCGGGCCCTTGGAAGGGCTCGCGGAGGCTCTGCACGATCCCGTTGGGGCGGTCGCCAGTCGACATCTCGCCGGCCTGCTCTGGCATGCGAGCGCGGCCGATCTGGGGACCCTGATCACGGCCCTGACCTCGGTCCAGGACCCCGACGTCCTGCGATGGATCGGCTACGCGCTGAACAGGATCGGACCCGACGCCGCGTCCGCGATCCCCGATCTCATGCATGTGCTGGCCTCGACCGAAGACGCGGAAGTCGCGAGGGCCATGGCGTACGCGATCGCCGGGATCGGACCGGCCGCTGCAGCCGTCTTCCCGTCGGTGATACCGCTCGTCCTGGCGCGATGCGGCAGGCAGGCGGATCGGCAGCTCGAGCTGTTCGTGGACAATCTCGAGCCTGCCGGCCCGCAGATGATCGACGTGCTGATTTCCGGCCTGCCCGCGGCCGAGGGCACCAAGCTCGCGCACGACATCGCCTTCGCCCTCGGCCGGATGGGCCTCGCCACCGTCCTCCCGCTCTACGCGGCCTTCGCAGCCGCCTCCAACGATGGGCAGAGATCGGCGTATGCCCGCGCTCTCGGCAGGATCGGTCCGGATGCCGGCATGGCGTTGGACCTGCTTCTGGACAGGCTGCGGCAGGTCGCCGACGACGACGCACGGGCTACGATGATCGATGCCTTGACCGAGATCGGCCTGCGGTCACCGTCCGACCTCGATGCCCTCCGCACGGTCTTTCGCGCTTCGAGCAACGAGCGCGTTCTACGAGCCGCGGCCGCTGCAGCCGGCACCCTCAGAACAGGCGCCCTGGACTTCCTCATTGAGGAGTTCGAAGCGGGTTCCCCTGCCTGCAAGATCCCGATCGCGAAGGTGATCGGCGATCTCGGTACGGAGGCGGGAGCTGCCGTCGACACCCTCGGCCGGGCGGCGGAGGGCTCGACCGACCGCGAGGAGCTCGACACTCTCGTACAAGCCCTCGCGGAGATCGGCACCCCCGCAGACGTGCTCTTCACCGCAAGGGTGACGGCGCTCAAGCATGCGCCGAGAGGCTCCTGGGTAAGCGATGGTCTCATCGGGATGCAGAAGGCGCTCGATGCGGGCCTGCGGCTGCCCGAACACCAGATCCGGGACCTCGTCGCCGCGCTCGTCAAGCACTGGGACACGAGGGTCAAACGTCAGATCGCCAGGATGCTCGGCTCGATCGGCAAGCCCGCGGCCGAGCCGCTTCTGAGCGCGCTCGACCACGTACAGGACCAGGACACCCGGACCGTAATCTTCTACGCGCTGGGTTTGATCGGTGAACCGGCGCAGGCCGCCGTCGACGACGTCGTGATCGCCTTGTCGAAGGCGGACAACGATCGGCTCCGTCTGCAGCTCGTCGACGACCTAGTCCGCATGGGCCAGCCCGACGAAAGGCACATGACCACCCTCGTGGACGTGCTCGTCCGATCGTCGTTCCGGCCGGTCTGGTGGCGTCTCGGCGGCGTCCTCGCGGGCTTCGGGGCGCCGGCGGTCGTCACGCTCGTCCAGGTCCTGGAGCATGCATCGGACGACGGCCTTTGCGCTGCCATGGAGAACGCGCTTCTCGAGGTCGCCGCCTCGGACGCCGCTTCCCGTGCCGCCCTGCTCGCGGCCGTCAGGCACGTGGCGCAGCCGCGGACGAGGAGCGCGATCCAGGCCGCCCTGAATCAATCGGGTCGATAATGCACCAAGCCGGCATACGATCTTCACGTTGAATTGCCCGGCCCTGCTTTATTTGGTCATTATATGGGCTGTCATAGGTTAATGCGTAATCTTGAGATATACAGAGCTAGCTCGCTTTGGCGTCTTATAGACAGCTTGTGATAGATAGATCTTAATTGTACTCGGACCGTTGCCTCGCTCACACCGCCGAGTTCCGCTACTTCTCTGGGGGAATGTCCCATTCCAACCAGTTCAGCGACATTTGCTTCCGCCGGGGTTAGTCCTATATCCCGAAGATTGGCTTTGACGGATCTACCCGTCTCGGCCTTGAGTTCTCTGAATGACACGAGGACACCACCTGTACGAACTCCGATTCGCTGCAGGAAGCTGTCCGCTGACTTCACCGGAAGCGTCGTGAAGATATGGGTTGGCTCGCCAAGGGATGCCGACACTACGGCCGAGCCACTGCGTGGCTGATAGCTATAGGGCAATGCCTCTCGTATTGCGTTGTCCAGCTGCTTTCCCCCGGCGATTACATTCAATCTGATCGGAGCGCCCAAGATCATGGCGAAGAGACCCTTCGACATGCGCAACGCGGCCTCGTTGGCCTGCCTAACGTATCCTCGGTCGTCTAGTAGTATCGCCCCGACATTGGTGCTGCTGAGTCCCTCCAGGACGTCGGAGGTGGCCATGCTGGCAATTTTCATGGCAACTGTGAGTTGGTATGCGCGCGCGACATGCGGAGCGACAATTTTTAAGCGCGCGCAACTCCTCGCTATCGAACGCTGATTTATTGCTGCCGCGGAATATGCTGACCGTCATCATGCCGCCAAGCGGATCCTTGGCGAAATAGGCGGCGATCTCCTCCATTTTATACGGCTTGCAGAACTCCTGGAAGAATGGATCCAGGCTTTTGTCCCGTTCGGACACTACCCCAAAGTCTGTCGCGATATCACCGTTTTGAAAGACGAGCTTCTTGGACCTATGAATCCTTGTGTCGTGCTGCCACCAGTAGGTTTTGAAATCGTTGTCTGCGACCTTTAGGCTGTCCGAGTGGAGCGTCGAACCTGTTCTACTCGCGTCGTGAGATACCAGTCCACAGCCGTAAGCGCCCGTGATCTCAGAAAGCGCATTGAGAACGGCCGGCCATCGGTCGGGCTCGAGAACCGCGGCGTAGCATTGATCAATAAACGAGTACGGATCGCTCACGGAATAGGCCTGTACCGATCGGGAATTCAGTCTAAGCGATCGCCCATACCACATTCAAGGTATGAACGTCCGTGGCACAGAATTTAGCAGGGACTCACGCACGACCGACCGGCGTTCGGAAGTAGGGCGGGGCTCCTGGGGTGTGAGATGACAAGTCGCAGATCATCCCCACCGTATGCCATGGTTTTGCGCGGCCGATGGCGGGTCGTTGTCCCACTGTATGGAAAACTGAGCCCTCATATTGTGGTCGAGTGCTTCAGCTCCCACGCTGATGCGACGACTTGGATAAATAGCTCCGTTGGTCAAGCTTATATATCTGGTTTCAAGCGCGAGGCACGATCGAGTTGATGGTCCAGTCATGAGCGACAATCGTGGCTTGAATAAACTGCGGGGCTGATATGTACCGAACCATTGCCGATGACGTCCTGTACAAAAACGTAACGCACTACAGCTCGATGACCTCGACCGACCTTCTAACTCGCTGGGATGAGCATCAGAGCTGGCTGGATCGACGACTTGCTATGGGTTTGGATCCATACTCGAAACAGACCTCGTCCCGCATCGAGCCGGAATGCCACGTCAACACCCGCGACGGGCGGGGCACTCAAGGAGTGAATTTTGGGTCGCAGGACTATCTCAACCTATCTTCTCATCCGGCTGTGAAAGCTGCAGCAAAGGCTGCCATCGACAACGCGGGTCTTCATAGCGCTGGTTCGGCAGCTTTAATGGGGAATACATCTCTTTCTGTTGAGCTGGAGCGACGTCTAGCCGAATTTTTAGGGTACTCGGACTGCACTCTGTTCCCTACCGGCTGGGGTGCCGGATATGGAGTGATAAAGACATTGGTTAGGCCCACCGACCATGTCGTAATCGATCGCCTCGCACATGCGTGTCTAGTTGAAGGCGCTTATGGAGCGACCAAGAACGTTCATTTCTTTCCACATCTGTCCTATAGGCGCGCCTGTGCCCTACTTGCCAAAATTCGGAGCGCTTATCCCGCCGATGGAATCCTTCTCGTCACCGAGACGGTCTTTTCTATGGACAGCGATGTCCCGCAGATTCGAGAACTGCAAGATGCATGCAATCAGTACGATGCCACGCTCTTGGTCGACGTAGCACATGATCTAGGTGCGATCGGAGACAAAGGTAAGGGGTACCTGGAGCTTCAGGACTGCATCGGATTCCCCGACATTCTAATGGGATCCTTCTCTAAGACTTTTGCGACGAACGGCGGCTTCGTAGCAAGCAATTCAGCAAGCCTGAAGCTTGCCCTGCGATACAACTGCGGCCCGCTCACATTCACCAACGCGATCTCGCCAGTTCAATGCGCCATCATTGGGAGTTGTCTCGATGTGATCGAGGCTGATGAGGGGAGGGATTTACGCGAGAAGCTCATGAGCAATTCGCTGCACATGCGGCAGCGCATGGCTGAAACCAACTTTACAGTTCTTGGTCAGCCCAGCGCAATCATCCCCGTTCTTCTAGGCGACAGCGCCTTATCGCGCCTTGCCAATCATTATGCCTATAACGAAGGTGCTATCACAAATCTCGTCGAATATCCCGCGGTCAGAAAGAATGCCTGCCGTTGGCGTATCCAAATGATGGCCCGACATGACAAGGGGCAGATTGACAAATTTGTGCAGATAGCCTGCGGCGCTGTCGAGGCCGCAAAACAACACTTGGATTATATCAAGCGCGAAGACAATAAGGAGTTTGTGGCTGCTATCGGCCATCGAGATGCTAAAAATGCCGCTGTCGAGGTGCAAGCATGGTCCTGATGGCGTGCCGGAGATCACACCGGCCGACACCGGTCCGCTCCTGGCCCTCAACAACGCGCACGCGGCCGAACTCTCCCTGCTCGACGAGGTAGGGCTCTCCAAGCTCGTGGCATGGAGCTTCCGCGCGCTTCGGATCGGCCGCGATGACGCATTCCTGATCGCCCTCGACGAGCGGCATCCGACCTATGCGGGCCCGAACTACCTCTGGTTCCGCAGTCGCTACCTGCGCTTCGTGTACGTCGATCGGGTCGTGGTCGCCGGGAGTGCCCGCGGCCTCGGGCATGCGCGGCGGCTCTACGAGGATCTCTTTCGGAATGGCCGCGAGGCCGGTCACGACCTGATCGTGTGCGAAGTCAACTCGATGCCGCCCAACCCGAGCTCGGACGCCATCCACGCCCGGCTCGGCTTCGAGGAGGTCGGCGCAGCCACCATTCACGGCGGGGCCAAGACCGTCCGCTATCTCGCTCTTCGCCTGCCCGGCCCACGCTGACCTTGCACGAGCCGACGGCAAGTCCATACAGACAGGCCAGTCAGATTCGTCGACGCCCGCGCTTGCCGGCCGCCTCCAGAGGCCGCGCGGCACGCTCGAAGCCGGCCCAGGGATCCTTGCCGAGCGCCGCCAAGCGACCGGGCAGGGTGGCGACGTCGAAGCGCGATCCGGAACCGAGGAACGGGAGTTCGTCCCAGCCGACCGGCACCGAGACCGGCGCTCTCGCGCGGGCGCGGGTCGAGAAGGTCGCGACCGCGGTCGCACCACGCTGGTTGCGCAGATAGTCGATATAGATGCGGCCGTCCCTGGACTTCTTGGACACGGTCGCGACGTAGCGGTCGGGCGCGTTCTTGGCCATCTCGGAGGCGAGCCCCTTCGAGAACGCCTTCGCCTCATCCCACCCAGCCTTCGGTTCGACCGGGACGACGACGTGCAGTCCCTTACCTCCGGTCGTCTTGACGAAGGCGCCGAACCCCGAGATCCGCAGACGCTCGCGGACCTCGAGCGCGCCGGCGACGAGGTCGGTCCAGCCCACGCCGTCCCCGGGATCCAGATCGAAGACCAAGCGGTCCGGCCGATCCGGGTCCGCGGCCGTCGCGCCCCAGGGATGGATCTCCAGGACGCTCGCCTGGACCAGGGCGCGCAGGCCATCCGGGTCGCCGATCACGACCGCCTTCCCGGTCCCGCCTTCGAGGACGCGGAGAAGGCGTTCGTCGATCCCGGACCAGCCGTGCTTCTGGTAGAAGCACGAGCCGAGGCCAGCCGGGCACCGGACGAGCGACAGAGGCCGGTCGATCACGTGCGGCAGGATGCGGTCGGCGATCTGGGCATAGTACCCGGCCAAGCCCTCCTTCGTCAGGCCGACGTCCGGCCAGAGCACGCGATCTGGATGCGTGAGCGTCACGGTCGACTCCGCGGTTCTCCGCTTCGGCGCCCGTGAGCGCGCCGGCGCCGCCTTCCGGACGACCTCGTCGGGCGCCACGCCGGTCCGGATGGTCTTGAAAGACGCATGCCGCAGTTGACCGTCGGCGGTCCATCCGCGGAACGTCACCTCGCAGACGAGACGAGGCTCCACCCATCGTGCATTGCGGCGCGCCAGGGGCGGCAGTTCGGCGTCGAACGGCGGCGCTGGGATCCGCAGGGACTCCAGCTTCACCCAGAGCTCGCGCGCGACCGCGTCGCCTAACCCCGTACCCACCCGTCCCACGTGGACGAGGGTGCCATCCTGGTGTGTTCCCAGGATCAACGAGCCGACGGATTTAGGGGCCGTGCCTGAGGGCATGAAGCCCGCGACGACGAAATCCTGGGAGCCGGTGCATTTCACCTTGCGCCAGAGATCGCTTCGTCCGGAGCGGTAGGCCGCGTCGGCCCGCTTGGCGACGATGCCTTCGAGCCCGAGGCGGCAGGCATGGCGGGCCATGGCCGCACCGTCGTCGATGAGATGCTCGCTGAACCGGATCCGGTCGGCGGACCCCGCATCGTCCAGGCTCTGCAGCAGCAGAGCCTTGCGCTCGGTCAGGGGGAGGGCGCGGATGTCCTTGCCGTCGATGTAGAGCAAGTCGAAGGCGTAGAAGAGCGCCGCGCCCGTGTCGCCGTCAGCGAGGGCCTGCTGAAGCGCCGCGAAGCTCGAGATGCCGCTCGCGTTCTCGACGACGATCTCGCCGTCGATCAGGGCGGAGGGCAGCTTCAGCTTCTGGAGGGCCTTCGCGATCGGCTCGAACTTCGCCGTCCAGTCGAGGCCGGATCGCGTCGACAGCTTCACGGCACCTCCGTCGATGCGCGCCTGCATGCGGTAGCCGTCGTGCTTAATCTCGTACAGCCAGCCCTCTCCGGTCGGCGCCGCGTCGACGAGGGTCGCCAAGGCCGGCTCGACGAAGGGCGGCAGCACGGCCTTGCGGGCGCGCGGGGACCGGGCCGAGGCGGTCTTCGTCACGCGCGTCAAGGCAACTTTCGCACGTGCCGCGTGGTCGGGTCTGATCTCGCCGCCGGCGGCGAGATCGCGGTTGGTCCGGCCCGACAGGACCGACGCATCGTGCTCGCCGAGGATGTCGCCCTCGCGGCGGGCATGCTCGTCCTCGGCCTTCATCAGCAGCCACGGCTGCCTCTTCTCGCCGCCGCGACCCTTCATGCGCACGAGATGCCAACGGCCGCCGAGCCGCTCTCCCCGCAGAACGAACTCGAGGTGGCCCTTCTCGAGACCGGCGGCCGCATCGCCGACCGGTTCCCAGGAGCCGATGTCCCAGACGATCATGGTTCCGCCGCCGTACTGGCCCTTGGGGATCGCCCCTTCCCAGCGCAGGTAGTCGAGGGGGTGGTCCTCGGTGCGGACGGAGAGCCGCTTCTCGGCCGGCGATAGGCTCGGCCCGCGGGTGACGGCCCAGCTCTTGAGCACCCCGTCCATCTCCAGCCGCAGATCGTAGTGCAGGCGTCGGGCGTCGTGCTTCTGGACGACGAAGCGCGCCTTGGCGGTCTTCCGGCCACGGTGCCCACGAGGCTCGGGCGAGGACTCGAAGTCCCGCTTCTCGCGGTACGGCTTGAGGAGTTCGGACATGACTTCCGGCAAACCGCGCGGCCGATCGCCGGTTCCGGGATGCCGCTTCGACTGCGGGGGCAGGCAAGATCTCGCAAGTTATCCACAGGACAAACTGTGCAGGAACGAGTCGAGAGCGACTCTCGTTGAGTCGCCGAATTCGTGGTCGGCATCGCATCGACTCATCGCCGGCGACGAATACTTGTGCGAATTCTGGAGGCTGCGGTGGCATCTCGCGCCAATTGGAAGGGGCACCTGCGACTTTCACTCGTCTCCTGCTCCGTCGGGCTGTATCCGGCGATCAGCTCGTCGCGGGACCTGAAGTGCCACACGATCAACCGTGAGACCGGCAACCGCGTGAAGCAGCTGCTGGTCGACTCGGTGACCGGGGAGAGTGTCAACCGCGATGACCAAGTGAAGGGCTGCGAGGTCGCCAAGGACGACCTCGTCCCCGTCGAGGACGAGGAGCTCAGCGAGATCGCGCTGGAAAGCACGCATACGATCAACATCGAGGCGTTCTGCAAGCGCGAGGAGGTCGACGAGCGCTACCTCGACAAGCCCTACTACCTCGCGGCCGAGGACAAGGTCTCGCGCGAGGCGTTCGCCGTCATCCGGGATGCGATGAGGAAGAAGGGGATGGCGGGCCTGGGCCGGATCGTCATCTACAAGCGGGAGCGCATCGTCCTGATCGAGCCCTACGGCAAAGGCCTGCTGGCGACCCTGCTGCGGTACCAGGACGAGATCCGGTCGCCCACCGCCTACTTCGAGGACATGCCGGACGGCAATCCGACCGACGAGATGCGGTCCCTGGCTGAGGAGCTGATCGCCCGGTCGACGAGGAAGTTCGATCCGTCGAAGTTCGAGGACCGCTACGAGGAAGCGCTGATCGCGCTGGTCAAGGGCAAGGCGAAGAAGCCCGAGAAGGGCAAGGGTCGATCGAAGGTGGCGGCACCGAGCTCCAGCAACGTCGTGAACCTGATGGAGGCCCTCAGGCGCAGCATCGACTCCGAGAAGGGTGGATCCTCCGCTCAGCCGGCCGCTGCCCGGAAGAAGGCGGGTTCGAAGCGGTCGCGGCTAAATTCGAACCGCGGCGCGGGCAAGGCGACGTCCTCGAAGTCGCGGAAGGCCGCGTGATGGCCGCTCGTCCGCTCCGGCCTCCGGCCCTGGCCCTCTCCCGTAGCGCCGCACGGCGGCGACGGGCGTGCCGTTTGCTCGAGAGACTCGGCTACGACCCGCTCGGGTTCTCCTCCAACAAGGATGCGGAGGCGTGGCTGGAGGAGGACACGCCGGAAGCCGCGATCGTGGACGATCCCTGCGATAGAGAACTGGAAGGCCTGTTCAGCGTCCTCAAGGCGCGGAACGTCGATCTGATCGCCCTGGATGGCCCGCCGCCGCAGCCTTCCAGGGCGTGAGGCTGGAAATTCCGGTCACGACATGGCGACATGACCGAGCCGGGTCTTGGCGAACTGAGGCTGACCGAAGCGGGCCTTCGGTATCAGGTAGTTGACGAGAGCGGCGACGAGATCACAAGGGACGAGTTCCTTGTGCTTCTCGAGTATGAATTCGGCATAGTTTGCGTTGCCGGACACGCCGCAGGCGAGGCAATATCGAACCACGGCCTCGGTCGAGCGTCCTTGAAGCGATAGATACGTGTCGATATTCTTCACGAACACGGTATCCGCAAACACCGTCCGACCTCTGGCCATGTGATCCCTGTGCCGGGTCGCGTACCGCCAATTCTCATTGGTCAGATGCAGCACCTCGAAATCTTGTCCGCGCATGTAGGCGACGGTCTCGTCGAAGTGCGGCTCCCCCTCGTAGGCCGGCATGAAACGGAGTTCGGCCTGTACGACGGCGGCCCCGGCGATGTGCTGCCGGGCGTCGCGCAGGACCAAGCCGTCTATGCCCTCCAGATCGCTCTTGAAATAGTCGAGACCTGAGACCCCGATTTCATCGAGGGCATCCGACATGCGCTTGGCTTTGACCTTGTGAACCGCTTTGACCCGTGCCAGATCCCGGAGGCCGAACGCCTCGAGGACCTCCTGCTTGTCCTCCAGCAGTGAGGACGCGTAGATGAAGTGCTTCTCGCGGAATTCATAGTCTCCCGCGGTAGGAGCGATGACACAGTTGATAGGGGAGTACCGACCGAACTTCGATCTGTTGGAGCCTACAGACAGAGCGTCGAGCGATATGAAGTGGATCGCGCTCGCGATCTCGGATGGAACCCGCACGATCGCCTCGCCCGACGATCCGAAATCAGCCATGTTGAGGAAGCCGTCGAGGCACGCCCTTATTGTCCGCGCATCCTTCTTGGCGTCATCCCTTATCGCTTCGACACGATCGGCGAATTCCTCGACGGAAAAGCTCCGCAGAAGGGCCGAGCACGTGCCGAGGAGGTCGCTGTCGAATGGATTCTCCAGGACTATTCCCGAAATGTAGTTGACCGCGTTCGGCAGGTCGCCTTGTTGAAAGCTGACGACCGAAAGTCCGATCAAGGCTCGCGGATGCTTGTCTTCTACTTTGAGTATCGCCTCCAGGAGATTTCTGGCTTCTTGGTGCCGTCCCGCTTGGATATCGACGTTGGCTCTGTTCAGAGCTTCATCGACGGACATCTCGGCCATTTGATCGCGCCCAAGCTGGAGATTGCAGGTGGCTTATGCAAGCGCGCGAAGGCTCCTTGGCGCAGTCTGGCAAGACACCGCGACAGTGACCTGAGGTATGGTCCGCCACATCTGTCTTAAGGGTTAACGCTTGTTTGATGCCGGTTTGCCGCTTGAGCCGCGGGGATGGAACTGGAGGCTCTCGGTCAAGGCCGGGACGTCTGCTTATGAGTGACGCGTTTCGCTCGGTTCCTTTCCGATCCGGATCGATTGAAGGTCGTCCGCATCTCTGGTCGGCCTTCTCCGAAGCGGTTGTTCCGCTTTCGGCCAAACGCAGCCGTTCACGTGCGGCCGTGCGGCTATCCGAACCCGATCGAAGGGCGGCGAGGATTAGGACGGGTTATTCTCCCCGAGCCTGATCCGGTCGACCGCGCCCTAGCCGTGATCGGCCCGCCGGATGCGCTGGCCTTGCTGCCCGAGGCCCTCTATCCCCAGCGAGACCGTGTCGCCCGGCTGCAACCAGACGGGCTCGGGCTTGATACCCATGCCGACGCCCGGCGGCGTGCCCGTCGCAATGATGTCGCCGGGCAGGAGCGTCATGTATCGGCTGCAATAAGCGATGATCTCGCGAACACCGAAGATCATCGTGCGCGTATTGCCCGTTTGACGGCGGGTTCCATTCACGTCGAGCCACATGTCGAGCCGCTGCGGATCGTGTATCTCGTCCTTCGTCACGAGCCAGGGGCCAATTGGACCGAACGTGTCGCAACCCTTGCCCTTGTCCCATTGGCTGGACTGAAGCTGGAAGGCCCGCTCGGAGACGTCGTTCACGACGCAGTACCCGGCGACATGATCGAGGGCGTGCTCCTCGGTGACGTACCGAGCCGTCGATCCGATCACGATACCGAGCTCCACTTCCCAGTCGAGCTTGGTGGAGTCGCGGGGCTGGATCGTGTCGTCGTTCGGCCCGCAGACGGCGCTCGGAGCCTTGAGGAAGATAATCGGCTCGCTCGGGATCGCCATGCCGGCCTCGGCCGCGTGGTCCGAGTAGTTGAGCCCGATGCAGATGAACTTCGAGAGTCCTGTGAACGGAACGCCGAGGCGGGGGCTTCCTTCTACCCGAGGCAGGCGCGTCGGATCCGTCTGTGCGATCCTGGCGAGACCGTCGGGCGCGAGTTCGGACGGACCAAGATCACGGCACACCGACGAGAGGTCGCGGAGGACGCCTGCAGCATCGACCAGAGCAGGCCGCTCGGACCCAACCTCACCGTAACGACAGAGCTTCATCGATCATCTCCGGATCAAGGGCGAATCAAGTGGGAGGAAGCCGGTCCAGCGGGTGCCCCTTCGGCGAGAGAGCTGAGCCAGTTGCGGGCGAGGGTCACATCGGCCGATGTCAGGTCGTGGCCGCAGGGTAGGACATGGTGGGTCGCTTCGGCGCCCAGCTCGGTCAGGCAAAGTGCCAGATCGGCCCCGAGTGCCGGCGGCGCGATCGTATCCGTCTCGCCCGAGACGACGACGGCACGCCGCCCGACGAGGGCAGCGTGGGCGGTACCAGTCAGCGGTGGAACGGCGCGCAACAGGATCGCGCCTGTCAGAAGAGCAGGATGCAGAAGCATGAGTGCGGCCGCGATGTTGGCTCCGTTCGAGAAGCCGAGGGCGAGCGGGGGCCCGAAACCGTAACGGTCGCGGGCGGCCGCGACGAAGGCCGCCAGCTCATCGGCTCGGCGGACGACCTCGGATGAATCGAAACGACCGTCCGGATGGCGGGCGAAGTGGCGCAGCTTGCCACCTTCCGATACGGCTCCGCGGACGGCCAGCATCGGCGCGCCGGGGGCCGCTGCCTGGGCAAAGGGCACAAGCTCGTCTTCGTCACCTCCGGTGCCGTGCAGGAGGAGGAGCGGCGACCGGCTCCCTTCCGACGCATACCAGCGGTGGGCCAAGCTATCGAGGCTCACCGGCCTGCCTCCGACCTGAAAGCGAGCCCGGAGGTGGCGGGGTGGGGCGTGACTCGCGTGAACGGGCGGCGTGTCGCCAGGAGTAGCACCACGATGCCCGTCAGCATCAGGCCTGTCATGAACCACAGGCCGGGCGTCAGGCTCCCCGTCGCGTTCCGGATCCAGCCGAGCAGGAAGGGGCTCACGAAGCCACCCGTAAGGCCAAGGCAATTGATCAGCGCCAACCCGCCCGCGGCCGAACGCTCGGGGAGATAGGCCATCGGGATGCCGTAGAAGATCGGCATCGCGCCGAAGAGCGTGGCGGTCGCGACGGAGAGCAGTGCCAGGACGACTGGAAGGTTCGCGCCGGCGAGGGACGCCCCAATCAGCGCGCAGGCACCGACACCGACACAGACGGCGTAATGCCACCGCCGCTCTTGCCGTCGGTCCGAGCGTCGGGACAGCCACACCATGCCGATGCCGCCGACCGCATAGGGAATTACGGACCATAGGCCGATCGCGGCGGCTCCCTGGACACCGGCGGCCTGCATCATCACGGGCATCCAGAACGTGATCGCATAGAGCCCGCAGACGAGGGTGAAGTATGCCAGCGCGAGGACGTAGATTCGTGGATCGCGGAACGCCGCACCGAATGCATGGCCGCCGGCAGCCAAGTTCGCGTCCCTGTCGATCTCCGCCCGGAGGAGCTCCTTCTCGGATGATGTCAGCCAGGGAGCATCCTGAGGCTTGTCGACGAGGATCCGAAGCGCGACGAGCCCGAGAAGCACGGCCGGCATGCCCTCCAGAAGGAACATCCACTGCCAGCCCCTGAGTCCGAGGACGCCCTGCATGCCTTCGAGGATGAAACCTGAGACAGGTGCGCCGATCACACCGGCGAGCATGCTGCCGCTCAGGAAGATCGCGGTCATCTCCGCCCGGCGCCGGTTCGGATACCAGAGCGTCAGGTAGTACATCACGCCGGGGGCGAGGCCCGCCTCGAACGCGCCCAGGATCAGCCTCAGCGCGTAGAACGAATGGGGCCCGGTGATGAACATCGTCGCCGAGGAGGCGAGCCCCCACAGGATTAGGATGCGCGCCAGCGTTCGCCGGGCGCCGACGCGCTGAAGGACGAAGTTGCTCGGGACTTCGCACAGAAAGTAGCTGACAAAGAACAGTCCGGCGGCGAGGCCGTAGACCGCGTCGTTGAAGCCCAGCTCCGCGCGCATGTGCAACTGCGCGTAGCCGATGTTCACCCGGTCGAGATAGGCAGCCACGTAGCATGCGAAGAGGAACGGCAGCAGCCGCCACTGCAATTTTCGATAGAGTGCGGCGCTATCCACATCATCCGTCGCGAATGACTTAGCCGGCGGCAGGCCAAGCACGGGCGGATCACCTCCGGGCGTCACGTCCATTTTCATGATCTCCCTATTCTGTTCCGGAACTTCCGTCCGGTTCGAAGGCACGCCGGGCGCAAGTTCTCTCGCGCTCGCCCTCAGAGGCGCGAGAACCAGTCCTCAAGTTCGATATTGAGGGGGAGGAGGATGCGAACGACGCAGTTGTACCAAGCCGTCGTCAGGACCAATTCTAGTCGCTCCTGCTCGTCCAGGAACCCGCACAATTCGGCCCAGAGGCCGTCATCGACACGGCCGGTCCGCGTCACGTCGCGAGCGAAGCGCATGACGGCGCGTTCGGAAGCGGTGAACCGGTCATCCGTCTCGAACTGCGCAAGCCGCTCCAGCTTGGCTTGGGACAGCCCGGCCTTCACCGCCGAGTTCCAGTGATGCGCGACCTCGTAGTCAGCCCGCATCTCAAGCCCGACCGTCAGGACGGCTAGTTCGCGAAGTTGCCGGTCGAGCAGAGTGCTCTGGCGCAGCGACATCGCCATCGCGAGAACCCCGTCACACAGCGCAGGCGCGTTGGCGACGGCGAGAAAGACGTTCTCGACCGGCTTTCCCCGCAACGCTTCTAGGCGGTCGAACAATCCCTGGTGATCTGGTCCGACGCTGTCCCGGCTCGCGTTCCCAATCCTCGGCACTTCGAGCTCCCAATCAGGGCGTTTGCGCGGAGTGGCGGACCGTGAAGCAAGAGGCCGTCAGCCCAGCGTCAGCATCGTATAGCGCGCCGGGTTGCATCGATATAATGATATCGATGCATTCAATTGATCGATGCCGTCGATCGAACGGGCAGACCGATGGAACTCCGTCACCTGCGTTACTTCGTGGCTCTGGCTGAGCACCTGAGCTTCACCCGGGCCGCGCGGCAGACGCACATCACCCAATCGACCCTGTCTCACCAGATCCGGCAACTGGAGGATCAGGTCGGGCAACGCCTGTTCGACCGCGTCGGCAAGCGCGTGTTCCTCACTGAAGCCGGGCAGAACCTGCTGCCCCGTGTCCTACGGGCCCTCGGCGAACTGGATGAGGGCCTTCGGGCGCTCTCCCCCCAGGATCAGGTCCTGACCGGTTGGCTCAGGATCGCCGCGACGCACACCTTCAACGTCAATCTCGTCCCCGCCTGTCTGACCGAGTTCCTCACCCGCAATCCTTCGATGCGCGTCGTCGTGGAGGAACTCGCCGCTAGCGTGATCGAGGAGCGGCTCCTGGCCGGTGCCCTCGATCTCGGTATCTCCTACAGGCCGGACCACCAGCAGGATCTCGCCTTCGAACCCCTCTATGACGAGCCTCTGGATCTCGTGCTTTCGCCTGAACACCGGTGGGCAGCCCGGAAATGGGTCCGGATGGCGGAACTCCACCATCAGCCGGTCGTGTTGCTCTCACCGGAATTCACCACCCGCAGGCTGCTGGATGACTGCTTCCGGCAATGCGGCGCCGTCCCGCACCTCGTCGCAGAGATGAACACGATCGGTCCCATCCTCGGTCTGGTTCGGCGTATGAACATCGTCGCGATCCTGTCGAGACAGGCTGTCCCAGAGGATGGGACGCTTTTGTCGGTTCCTCTGGAAACCCCCACGCCCATGCGGAGCCCTGGCGTGCTACTGCGCCGGAACGAGGTCCTGCCTCCGCACGTCGCATCCTTCCTGCACACGCTCCGTCGAGCCTGCGATAAGACTTCTCATTCGACGCGTCGGTTGTAGCGGGGATGGCGTCGCGGGAGCTCGCCAGTGTGTCCGCGAACGCTACGGCGAACGAGCCCGAATTGGAGTCAGATATGGCAGCCAAGCAGGTCACCCTGACCTTCGACAACGGCCCCACACCACATGTGACGGATCAGATCCTGGGGATCCTAGACCGGGCCGGAATCAAGACCACCTTCTTCGTGATCGGGCAGAGGCTCGACGACCCCGCTGCAGCCGATCTCATGCGGGCTGCTCATACAGCGGGGCATTGGATCGGAAATCACACCTTTACGCATTCGGTGGCACTCGGGGACCGGACGGACCGGGACTACGCGCTTCGAGAGATCGAGGAGACGCAGCAAAGGATCGGTTCGCTGACGCGACCGGAGAAGCTCTTCCGCCCCTACGGGAACGACGGACTGATCGGCCGGCATCTGTTGAGTCGGGCGGCGCTCGATCACCTCCTCGCCGAACGCTACACGACGATCACCTGGAACAGCGTCCCCGGTGACTGGAAGGACGCGGACGGCTGGGTCGAGACCGCGATGGCCCAGGTGCGGGAGCAGGACTGGAGTGTCATGGTCATTCATGACATCGAGGCTGGATGCCTCGTCCGGTTGCCTGAGCTGCTTCAACGTCTGACGGATCTTGGAGCGACCTTCGAGCAGGCGATTCCGAGGTCGGTGATTTTGACCGAAGCGGGACGGACCGTGTCGATGTCTCCGGACTTCATGGCCGATTGATCGGCACACACCCGCAAGGCGTGCGACGGATCTGCCGGCAGCATCGATCGATGGCATCGATTGAAACGATGCAAATATATCATCGCAACACTGCAAAATGGCCTGCTATGCTTCGTAGCGAGACTTGGCTCGGTCGGGACGGCGCGAATTATTCGAACAAGATCGCGCCGCGGAAGCCAAGCTCGCGATGGGGGATTTGGAATGGCCGATGCGTCCAAGACGCGCGTTGCTATCGAGCAAGCGTCTGAAAACGAACGAGCCAGGATTTATCGGAAGATCGGCCTCCGGCTGATCCCGATGATCTTCCTCTGCTATGTCTTGAACTACATCGACCGTGTAAACGTCAGCTTCGCCAAGTTGACGTTCCAGAGCGACATCGGCCTGTCTGACGCGAGTTACGGCTTCGGCGTCGGCATCTTCTACGTTGGATATATTCTCTTCGAGGTGCCGAGCAATCTTCTCCTTGGCCGCATTGGCGCGCGGAAGACGCTGACACGTATCATGTGTCTGTGGGGCCTCGTGTCCTGCTCGATGGCGTTCGTGACGAGCCCGGCGACCTTCTACCTGGCCAGGGTCCTCCTCGGTGCGGCCGAAGCTGGCTTCTTCCCGGGCATCGTCCTCTACCTCACATTCTGGTTCCCCCATCGCCTGCGCGGACGGGTGATGTCGCTATTCGTCCTCGCCATCGCGGTGTCGGGCATCGTAGGCGGCCCAGCCTCCGGTTGGATCATCCAGAACCTCGCCGGGGCGGCCGGCTTCAAGGGCTGGCAATGGCTGTTCCTCGTAGAGGGGGCGCTGCCGGTACTCGTCGGATTCGGCGCGTTCTTTGTGCTGAGTGATCGACCCGCGGATGCCGCCTGGCTGACGCCACGGGAGAAGGCGATCGTGGCGGCCGATCTCTCATCCGAAACCGTTGAACAGGGACACACGCCCGCCAGGGCCTTCCTGTCGGCCCTGCGAAATCCGAAGCTATGGATCGCGACCTTCGGATATTTCTCCATCACCTGGGCTGGGACCGTTCTGAACTTCTGGGCGCCGACGATCATTCAGCGATCGGGCGTGGCCGACGTGTTCAGCGTCGGGCTTCTGTCGGCGATCCCGTATTCCCTGGGCGCCGTCGGCATGCTCCTGATGTGCCGCAGTTCGGACCGGCGGCTCGAGCGGCGATGGCATTTCGCCCTGTCCGCCTTGCTGGCCGCGACGGCCGCCCTCGCCATTTCGATCGTCGCACAGAACGTTGCGGCGGCCATCGCCTGCCTTGCCCTGCTCGCCATCGGCTATCTGTCGGCGACCGCCCTCTTCTGGACCATACCGGTGCGCTTCCTGACCGAAGCGGAAGCCGTGGGAAGTCTCGCTTTCATCAGCAGCATGGGGCAGGTCGGAAGCCTGACGGCGCCAATCGCGTTCGGATTTTTCGTGAGCCTGACCGGCGGTCTCGCCGTCTCGACGGGTCTCGTCGCTTTCGTCCTTGCTGCCGGCGGAATGGCTATTCTCTCGCTCCGCAACCCGCGTTTGATCGAAAGGCCTTTGTCATCAAAGCCAATTAACACGAGCAGCGATTTCGGCACGCGGTCGTGACATCGCTTTCATCGCGAGGGTCCGGTTCCACAGCGGGCATGGTCTAAAGGGGACGCGCTGCTATCGGCTGTGGTCACTCGGTAGATCCACACAGCTTGTCTGTTTACTTTTTGTTAACAACCTCACCGGAAGTTGTATCCGCAACCGACTGGGGAGGGTCGCGTGCCGAAGCAGTCTCTCAAGGGCGGCAGGAAAGTCGCCGTGTTTCCGATGAAGGCCGAAGCCATTCTGCTACGCGCCATGGAGCTGCGCGACGGCGTCTTCGAGCTGGGAGATGTCGATCTCATAGCCCTGATGGACATGGTGGTCGTGAGAGCGGCGACGGTCTCGCAGGAGGCCCGACAATCCCTGTTGGCTCGTCGGACCACAGCACCGGTCGCCGCCTAGGGTGCGATCGCTATGGGCTCGTCCTCGCACAGCATCGAGGGCCACAGATTTGAGTGATGGTCAGCGATGCTGGTCAGTATCGTGATCGCCGCTCTGACGTGCTCGCGCATCAGCCCGGTGGTGAAGCGAGGCTGGACGAAGAAGGACCGCTGCTTGGCGCGCATGTCGCCGTCGTCATCCAGGGTGCAGTAGCTGGGCGTCTTTAGGGCGCTGGAGTCACTCGCAGATCTGGCCGCCGCGCTGGGCCCGCGGGTGCTCGCCCCGAATGTTCCGGCGCGTTTCCACCGGTCAACACCAAGCGCCGTTGCGAAGCGATCGGAGCTCAGCCGAGCAGCTGGAGAAGTAGAAGCTCCAACCGCACCCTAAGGGCCGCTACGCGATTCCAGCCCTCGTGAACGGGCCGCCCGACGCCGAGGACCTCAACACCAGGATCGTGTGGCTCCGCACCCGGTAGCGTCTATTCCCACGCGCAGAAGGCGATTCCACGGCCAAGTTCTGCTACCGGTACGGCATGACGGACACGACCTCGACCACGGCCGCGACCCTCGCTCGTGTGGCGCAGACCCTGGGAACCACTGTCGATGAGTTCCTGCTCGACCAGCAAGCCACAGAGGACCGGCTCACCCGCAGCCATCAGGTCGTGGAGATGATGAAGGCCTTCGAGCAAGTGGAAGATCCCGAAGCTCGTCGCCGCTGCATCAGGCTGATCAAGGATCTGGCAGGCGCCGTGTAGGCCGGGTTGGACTAAAGCCCAATACGTGTAGGTAGACTCTGGACACAACTGGAACGTGCACATGGTCCAGAGTGGCTAACCCATGTTAGCTCTCCCGGACCAACCCGTGCCCAAACGCAGAGACCAATTCCGACGGATCGCCGAGGCCCTCGATATGACAGTCGAGGAGCTCATGGCCTTTAGCATGCTCCCACGAGACCGCCTCGCCGAGATCCGTGAGCTGGCAGAGAGGCTGGGCGCCATCCCCGTCCAGGACGACGAGCCCCAGATATCACCGGCCAGGTCCGCAGGTCTCCAGACGATGAATAGTTACAGGACGTAGGCCGGGCAGGATGTCCTGCTCTGGTCCAATACGACGTGAGCTCGATCCGGGCCCTTTTGTCCTGAAAACGTCCTACGAATGTTCTTCTTTTGCCTATCCAAAAGCCGCCGTTCCGTTTCTGGCCAGACCCGGTCGTTCGTTGCGAGGTCTGGATGCGTAAAGAGGCCGGAATGAACGAGCGGTGTGGATGCCGCTGCGGGTTGAACTGCCTTTGTAAGGGCGGCTGTGGTGCCGGGGGCGATCTACAGCTCGCGGGCCTGACCGTAGCCCGCTTGTTGGCAGGACTCCCGTTGAAAGAATTTCATATTTTCAAATACTTGGGATAGGCTCGGAGTAGGCAGAACTGCTCGATGGTGGGTCGTGGGTGCGGCGGCGTCTTGGGCGCGGGCGTGGCCGCGCAGATGAACAGGAGACGCAGCTTGGGCCGGCGGCCTGAGCTTGCCCCGAGACGAACCCTTACCGGCGGCAGTAGTCAAATTCAGGTTATAGGCTGGTTCGGCGACGCACCGAATCCGATGGGGTTGAGGATGCGCGGGCAGCAGGCCTAAGCGAGATAGGGATCCCGCAGGTAAGGTCGCTGGCGCCTGCCAGCGGAACGGGGGCTGGCGGCGTCCATCAGGCCGGGATTCCTCGTGGCGACCGCGGGGGTGCGGCCGAGACCACTCAAGACAGACTGAGGGGTGAACGGCCACGGAGGCCGTCATGAGCGCACCGGCTATCGTACGGCGGTGGCTGGCGTACGGGGGACGACAGGGACGCGGGGGCGCTGGCGTGGTCGGTGGGTGCGCCTGGGGCAAGCGCAGCGAGAGCGGGGTTGGATGCAATGTAGCCGGTGTGACACGCGCTCGACACGCGCAGCCGTGCGTCAAAGCGCCGTTCGGTACCCGGGTCAGTGTCAGGCGGCGAAGCGCGCGGCGTCGAACAGGTTGCCGCCCAACCGTTCGATCCGTCCGCGCCAAGCAAGCCGGTCGAGCCACTCGGCGGGGATACTTGCAGCGCCGTACAGGGCGCCGGCGATCTGTCCAGCGACTGCCGCAGTCGTATCGGCGTCCTCGCCGAGATTGGCGGCCAGCAGCACGGCGTCCCGGAAGGTCGAGGTGCGCGAGACCGCCCAGAGCGCGGCGTGGAGCGAGGCGACGACGTAACCGGAACCGCGCACCTCGCCGCGGGACTGGCCGGGCCGGAAACCCCGGATCCGGCGCGCGGCGTCCGAGACGACGAGATCTGGCAAAGTGGCACCACCGATAGCCGCCGCGAGGAGGTCGGCAAGGACTTCGCAGCCCTCGACAGCCTCAGGGGCAGCGTGGGTGACGCGGGACTGGTCTCGAGCGACGCGCCGCATCATCGTCCGATCCCGCCAGTGCCGGACAGCGACCGGTGCGAGCCGCATGATCGAGCCGTTGCCGGCCGTGCCCGGGTCGGTCGATCCAGCAACCGGGTCGCCGGTCCGCTCATACCGGCGCAGAGCCACCGCGGTGGTCGTGCCGATGTCGAAGCAGGCGCCAGTGCAGGAATAGATCCCCTCCCGGTACCAGGAGACGAACCGGTGGGCGAGATCGTCGAAATTCAGGTCGGGGTGAGCGAGCAGGCTGTCGGCGAGAGCGACCGCCATGGCGGTGTCGTCGGTCCACTGTCCCGGCTTCAAGCGAAACGGGCCGCCGCCGACCATGTCGGACAGGACCGTCCTGCAGGGCTTGGCCGAAAACTCGATGGTGGTGCCGACGGCGTCGCCGACGGCGAGGCCGAGCATGGCACCGACGGCCCGGTCGCGGGCGCCGGCCGCCTCGGGACGGACGACCGGCTGCGAGCGTCCCTTGCGAACCCAATCTTCCTGAGCGCGGGTCTCGATAGCCCGAGGGTCGCGGGTGCGGCGGACAGCGGCGATGGTCTCGGCTGGAGCGGCGCCCATCTCGACGAGGAGCCGAGCAGCGACCATGCCGGACCGGCCCAGGCCGCCTCGGCAGTGGATGAGGACGCGATTGCCGGCGATCACCAGCGAACGCAGACGGGCTGAGTGATGGGGCCAAGTTGCCTCGAACGCGGCGTCCGGGACATCGACGTCGCGGACGGGCAGGTGGTGCCACTCCATGAAGCGGGCGCGTATCTCGGCGCCGATCTCGGGGATGCAGTAGCGGTCGAGCTCGTCGGCCTCCATCAGGGTGACGACCGCGGCGGCGCCCCAGGCCGCTATGGCGTCGAGGTCGACAGCGAGGTCGCGGTCGTGGCGTCCCGTCAATGCATCCGCCTGCTGCTTGCCGGGGGCGAAGGTGACGCCGACTAGGCCGCCGAGGGGCCCGGCGGGCAGTTCGGCAATACGGATGGCGGCGGTTTCAAGGTGGCTCGTCATGACGCGCTCCTGTTTGGCTGATGACGAGGTCACGGTACTCTCGCCCGGGCGGCCGGACGGACCGCGTCGGAATTTTCCGGGTAGGGTGGACAGGGAAGCGGTATGGGTGCGTTCGTCGGCTTCTACTGGACGTTCCCGGTGCGCTGGGCGGGCTTCCTCGACTTGCCGGGCGACGTAGCCCGGGCGGCACAGGCGAGCCGCACGGTGGCCTATCAGCGCACGCTGGTTCGGCGGTTCGTCGATTGGGAGAACGGCAGGCTCGCGCACGAAGTGGTGGCGATGGAGGTCAGCCCGGACCGGGGCACGGCGGCTATCGCGGGCGACGTCGCGCGGGCCGGCCAGCTTTGCCACGAAACGGGAGCCACACTCGCGCACGTCGATTTCCACCGGAACGGCGGCTGGCGTCCTCACGCAATCCTCGCGGAGGCGCTGGTGACGCTGCGGCGGTCGGGCGTGCCGACCATAGGTCTCGACGCCGAGGAGATCGTGTTGGACGGACAGCGCTTCGACCCGGCCGAGCACTTCTCGATGTGGCGGATGCGAGATGCCGAGGAGCGGGCTCGCAGGCGGCAGGGCGTGCCGGCGGCGTTGACCGCAGCGCTCGCGGAAACGCCAGAGGGGCGCGGCCGCTGGAAGGCCGTGGCGGAGCTGCTGAACGCGCGCAAGGTGCCGACGTTGGGGGGTGGTGCGACTTGGACGCCCGACAACGTGCGCAAGGCGGCCCGCGCTTTGACGCCAGGGGCAGTTGAGCGCGGTTTGGCCGAACCCGTGCGGACATCCTCGGGGCTAACAGAGGCCGGTTAGCCTTAGCCGCCGCATGCCACGAACGGTCGAGCATTCATTGCACGGACGGCAACCGCGATCGCCCGGCCCTCGGAGACAGTCGGCGGCGAGGACCGGCCAGCGGTTCGGGGATCGGCCGTAGGCGGCGCCTGCTTCTTGTCATGTCACCCCGTTCGGTCGCATCAGCCGATCGACGGTCGGCACCGGGTCGATCCACAGCCAGGTCCGCAGCCGGTCCTGGAGGGCGCCGGGTGAGCGTAGGTGGTCCGCGGCACTGCCACGACGGGGCAAACGAAGGACCTCGATAGGGGCCGCGCGCGCTCAAGCCCGGCCGGAGGTCACCGGCGGCCCCAGAGGGGGCCCTTCGCTATCGCTGGGTCGGGCGCCGTTCCCCCTGGGGTGGACACGGGCCGCAGCACCGCCGGAACTGGAAGGCCTATGGGTCCTGCCGCCCCCCGGGGTCTGTTTAGATGAATGTAGTCGGTTGACCCTGCTGCGCGCAGGCGGCGGGTCGCTCGGCCTCCGCCGCGAGTCCGCCGGATCTCTCCGCCCGGTCAGTCCCGCTCCACCTCGGCGTTGTGATCGCGGACTCGACGCCAAATCGGCAGGTATGATGAATCAAGCCGGGCGCGCCGCTCCGCCATGTACCGGCTAAACGAGGACGTCGTTGACAGGACTGCATCGCCAATCGCCAGCCGCAGCCGCCTCTGCCCCGCCTCTTCGACGTCGTCCGTCTCCCGCAGAAGGTCTTGCACGCGATAGAGATCGACGGTCCCCCCCGCGATCAGCGCGCACGCGTCAGCTGGATGACCGACGCCGTCCGAGTGGCACCAGAGCCAGAGCAGGTGCTCCGCGCTGGCCAGTCGTGTTGGCACATCGAACCAGGGGCGGGTGATCGCCTCCGCCAGAAGTCCCGCCTCGGTCGCGCAGATGCAGGGCCTCAGCGTCAGTTCGATGGGCCGCGGACACAGCTTCGGGTTCATGTGCGCCGCGAACCGCGCGCGCGTCGCCTTCACGAGGCCCGCGGCACACCTGCGCCCGTCCGCGCTGAGGTCGGCGACGATCTCGATTGCGCCGACGTACCGCGCCTGTTCATGCAGGGTCAGCGCGATGGGCCCGACGACGGCGTAGGTATAGCCCTCTGCCTCGAGCCCTCCGACGATGTCGCGGAAGATCGCCGGCAGCATCCCCGGGGTCGGGTTGGCGAGGTCGTTGACGTCGACCAGGAGCGCCTCGATATCGGCCGAGCTGCCGCCCATGCTGTGGAACCTCCGGATCAGATGAGGCTGCGGTAATGCGCGTCCGAGCGCACCGCGTGGCGCTCCCCGGCGAGGCCGAACAACTGCACGAGTTCAGTGATCGTCTCCGGCCTCTGCAGGCGCCGGTCGGCGTAGAGCGTGAACAGCGCGGGCCCACGCATGTAGACCACTCGCCCGCGTGGGAACGTCTCATACTCGTGACCCGCGATCGCCGGCGGCAGGCCGCGGCGGCGCAACGCAGTGGCGCCGATCCTGCGCCAGGCCTCCCAGACCTCGTGGTGGCCACGTGGATGGGTGAGGCAGTCGCCGTAGAGCTCCGCCTCCGCCAAGACCGTGCGGTCCGTGACCAGCACGGTGCGGTCACCCTCCGACACGCTCCAGAAGATGCCGACGCTCGGCAGAGGCTTTGCGGTTTGCGGATGCTGACGGCTCGGGCCGGCGGTGCCGCCCGTGGTCATGGCGCGCCCAGTCCATGGTCGGACCAAGCTGACGTCGGGATGGCGTCGATGGCGATCGCGGTGAGCATGGAACTCGGTCTCAGAGGCTCACGCAGAGCCGATAGAAGGGTTTCCCGCGACGGGCGCGAAAATTTACAGCTGCACGGTGATTCTGGCGCGGCGGACCGACGCACGCTTCGCGAAGACCGCCTTGAACGGCGACGCCGCAGCGGCGGCGAAGACCCAACGGCGGCTGGGCGGTATCTCAGCTGTGCTCGCGTGGCGGTAGGGCTAGAACGCGAACATCGACCGATGCCAGCTTTGCCTCTTACCCAGCGTGCGCAGGCACAGAGAACCTCGTCGTTTGGTGCCGCGAGGTTGGACCGAGGCGGTGTGAGCCGGACTTCGACAGGTTGCGCCACTCGGTATCAAAGTCCGGCCGAGAGGAGGACGTCGGCTTCAGCAGGGGCAGCAGGCGGCCGGCAGCAACCCGGGCGATCAGCGATGGCTGGGCGTGGGCGAGGTTAGAGCACCGTGGATTGTCGACGGCCGACAGGCCGAGGCTCGGACAGCCACGGATCTCTGCGAACCGTCACGGATGTCGGCAGATTTTCCGTACGCCCTGCCGACACGCCAGCCAATTCGATGCTAAGTGCTTGATATTGCTGGCGCGCCCTACGGGAATCGAACCCGTGTTTTCGCCGTGAAAGGGCGACGTCCTGGACCGCTAGACGAAGGGCGCTCTGGCTGGGCCGGGGTTCTATAGTCGGACCGGAGACGCCCGGCAACCGTCCAGGCGCGGCACAGGTGCCACAGGTCCCGAGTTTGACCGCGCGCCGGGTTGGGGCGATGGAGAGCCATGCCCCAGCCCACCCCTCGCATGACCCTCGTCCTCGGCGGGGCGCGGTCCGGCAAGAGCGCCTACGCGGAAGGGCTGATCGAAGCCTGTCCCGGCCCGTGGCTCTACCTCGCCACCGCCCAGGCCTTCGACGACGAGATGGTCGACCGCATCGCCCAGCACCGCGCGCGGCGCGGCGGCGCCTGGCGCACCCGCGACGTGCCGCTCGCCCTGCCGGAGGCGATCGCCGAGGCCGAGGGACCGGTCCTGGTGGACTGCCTCACGCTCTGGCTCACCAACCTGATCCTGGCGGAGGCCGACGTGGCGCAGGCGACGGCGCGGCTCCTCGCCGCCTGCGCCGACGCCCCGGGCCCGCTCGTGCTGGTCGGCAACGAGGTCGGGCTCGGGATCGTCCCCGACAACGCCCTCGCCCGGCGCTTCCGCGACGCCGCCGGCCGCCTCCACCAGCAGCTCGCCGCGCGGGCCGACCGGGTCGTGCTCACCGTGGCCGGCCTGCCGCTGCTCGTGAAGCCGCAGCCCCCTCAGACACAAGTCCGCCCGACAGGAGCCTCCGCATGAGCGACGACGCCGCGCGCCACCGGGAGAAGATGGAGAAGCGCAAGGCCGTCCAGGACGCCGAGGTGGCCGCCAAGACCCTCGAGAAGGGCCTCCTCCTGGTCCATACCGGCCCCGGCAAGGGCAAGAGCACGGCGGCTCTGGGGCTGATGCTGCGGGCGCTCGGCCGCGGCTGGCGGGTCGGCATGGTGCAGTTCATCAAGGGCGGCTGGGACACGGGCGAGCGCCACGCCGTGGCGGCCTTCGGCGACCGGGTCGCGTGGCACACCCTCGGGGAGGGGTTCACCTGGGAGACCCAGGACAAGGACCGGGACATCGCCGCCTGCCGCCACGCCTGGGACGTCGCCGCG
Source organism: Methylobacterium sp. ME121 (assembly GCF_000974725.1). Classification (NCBI taxonomy): domain Bacteria; kingdom Pseudomonadati; phylum Pseudomonadota; class Alphaproteobacteria; order Hyphomicrobiales; family Methylobacteriaceae; genus Methylobacterium; species Methylobacterium sp. ME121. The sequence continues at coordinate 5,911 of NZ_BBUX01000042.1, read as the reverse complement.
GGGCTGATGGCCGATCCCACGATCCGCCTGCTCGTCCTCGACGAGCTGAACATCGCGCTGCGCTACGACTATCTCGACCTCGACGCGGTGCTGGCCGCCCTGCGCGCGCGCCGGCCGGACCTGCACGTCGTGGTCACCGGCCGCAACGCCAAGCCGGCCCTGATCGAGGCCGCCGACCTCGTCACCGAGATGGGCAGCGTCAAGCACCACTTCGCCGCCGGCGTGAAGGCGCAGGAAGGGATCGAGTTCTGAGCCCGCCGCGCGCGAAGGCCCTGATGATCCAGGGCACCGGCTCCGATGTCGGCAAGTCGCTGATCGTGGCGGGGCTGGCGCGCGCCTTCACCGAGCGGGGCCTGAGGGTCCGGCCGTTCAAGCCGCAGAACATGTCGAACAACGCCGCCGTCACCGCCGACGGCGGCGAGATCGGCCGGGCGCAGGCGCTCCAGGCCCGCGCCGCCCGGGTGGCGCCCTCCGTGCACATGAACCCGGTCCTGCTGAAGCCGCAGAGCGAGGTCGGCTCCCAGGTGGTGGTGCAGGGCCGGATGGTCGCCACCGTGAAGGCGCGCGACTACCAGGCCTGGAAACCCCGGCTCCTGTCCGCCGTCCTGGACAGCTTCGCGCGCCTCGCGGAAGACGCCGACCTCGTCCTCGTCGAGGGCGCGGGCTCCGCCTCCGAGGTCAACCTGCGCGCGGGCGACATCGCCAATATGGGCTTCGCCCGGGCCACCGACACGCCGGTGGTGCTGGTCGGCGACATCGACCGGGGCGGGGTGATCGCGAGCCTCGTCGGCACGAAGGCGGTGATCGACCCCGAGGACGCCGCGCTGATCGCCGGCTTCCTCGTCAACCGGTTCCGGGGCGATCCGAGCCTGTTCGCCGACGGCATGCGGCTGATCGCCGAGAAGACCGGCTGGGCGGCGCTCGGCCTCGTGCCGCACTTTCCCGGCGCCGCGCGCCTGCCGGCCGAGGACGTGCTGGGCCTCGCCGGCTCGGAAGCGCGCGGACCGGGCTCCGTCACGGTGGCGGTGCCGGTGCTGCCGCGCATCGCCAATTTCGACGATCTCGACCCGCTGCGGGCGGAGCCGGGCGTGTCCGTGGTCCTGGTCCGGCCCGGCACGCCGATCCCCGCCGAGGCCGCCCTCGTGCTGCTGCCGGGCTCGAAGACCACGATCGACGACCTGGAGGCCTTCCGCCAGGAGGGCTGGGACGTCGACCTGCGCGCCCATGTCCGCCGGGGCGGCCGGGTGCTCGGCCTGTGCGGCGGCTACCAGATGCTGGGCAAGAGCCTCGCCGACCCGCACGGGATCGAGGGGGCGCCGCGCACGGTGCCGGGCCTCGGGCTCCTCGACGTCGACACCGTGATGACGCCGGAGAAGCGCCTCGCCGCCGTCACCGGCGCGAGCCTGCCCGACGGCGTGCCGTTCTCCGGCTACGAGATGCATATCGGCGCGACCGCGGGCCCCGACACGGCCCGGCCGCTGCTGCGCCTCGCCGACGGCCGCCGGGACGGGGCGGTCTCGGCGGACGGGCGCGTGGCCGGGACCTACGTCCACGGCCTGTTCGCCGACGACGCCCAGCGGGCGGCCTGGCTCGCGCGCCTCGGCACCCTCTCGGAGGGCGCCGGCTACGAGGCCGGGGTCGAGGCGGCCCTCGACGGCCTCGCGCGACACATCGCGGCCCATGTCGACTGCGACCGCCTCCTGGCGCTTGCCCGGTAGCCGGGGCCTGAGCCAGGGATTACTCCGTGTCATGCCGGCCCCGCCACGAAGGGCCGCACGCGCTCGGAGGAACGCCCCATGCCGCCCACGCCGTCCCCCGCCGGGGAGGATCTCGCCGCGAGCACCGTCCGGACCGTGACCCTGCGGCTGATGCCGCTCCTCGGCCTGCTCTACCTGATCGCCTATATCGACCGGCAGAACGTCTCCTACGCCAAGCTGGAGATGGTCGGCAGCCTCGGCCTCTCCGAGACCGCCTACGGCCTCGGGGCCTCGCTGTTCTTCCTCGGCTACTTCCTGTTCGAGGTGCCGGCCAACGTCTTCCTGGAGCGGGTCGGCGCGCGGATCTGGTTCGCCCGGATCATGATCACCTGGGGGATCGTCACCGTCCTGCTGGGCTTCACCCAGGGCACGGCGATGTTCTACGTGCTGCGCTTCCTGCTCGGCGCCGCGGAGGCCGGCTTCTTCCCCGGCGTGCTGTTCGCCCTCACGCTCTGGTTCCCCCAGACCCACCGGGCGCGGATGATCGGCTGGTTCATGATCGCGAGCGCCGTCGCCAACGCGGTCGGCGCGGCGGTCGGCGGGGCGCTGCTCGGCCTCGACGGGCTGCTCGGCCTCCAGGGCTGGCAATGGGTGTTCCTGGCCACCGGCGCGCCGGCAATCCTCATGGCCGCGGTGGTGCTGTTCGTCCTGCCGGACGGCCCCGAGACCGCGCCCTGGCTGTCGCAGGCCCAGCGCGACTGGCTCGCCCGCACGCTCCGGGCCGAGCGCGAGGACGGCGGCCACGTCGACCACGGCAACCCGTTCGCGGCGCTCCTCGACCGGCGGGTGCTGATGCTCGCCGGGGTCTACGTCTCGCTGCCGCTCGCCGCCTACGGCCTTGGCTACTGGCTGCCGACCGTGGTCAAGGGCTTCGGCGTCTCGAACCTGACCAACGGCTTCCTCAACATCATCCCGTGGATGGCGACGGCCTTCGCCCTGTGGTGGGTGCCGCGCCACGCCGCCCGCACGGGCGCGCAGGGCAACGCGCTGACCTGGCACGTGGTCGGACCGGCCCTGGTCGGGGCGGCGGGCCTCGCGCTCAGCGTCGTCCTGCCGGGCAACGCCGTGAAGTTCGCCTGCCTGTGCGTGGCCGCGGCCGGGACCTTCGCGGCCCAGCCGGTCTTCTGGTCGATGCCCGGGACGTTCCTGCGCGGCGCCTCGGCGGCCGCCGGGATCGCGGCGATCAACTCGGTGGGCAATCTCGGCGGCTTCGTGGCCCAGAACGCCGTGCCCTTCATCCGCGACCAGACCAAGAGCGACCTCGTGCCGATGCTGTTCCTGGCCGCCTGCCTGGCCCTGGGCGCCGGCCTCATGTTCGTGGTCCTCTCGGCCCTGCGGCGGGACGCGGCGCGGCGGTCGGTCCCGGCCGGCGCGCGACCGGCCTGAACACGGGCCGGGTTCGTGCGTTATCCTTCCTCAGGCCGGATTGTCCGGCAGGATGATGCCGACCCGCGCGTCCGCGGGCCATCGTCGAGGAGGGCACCGCGATGAGCCAGGGATTCCCGCTACTGATCCTCGCCTTCGGCACGCTCGGCGGCATCTGGTTCCTGGCCGCCGCGGCCCGGAAGCAGGTCGCCGACGCCAAGGGCAGCCCGGAGCGCTCGAACCTGATCCACCACCACGGCGGCGCGCCGCGGCCGAACATGCCGGGCACCGAGCACTGAGGATCGCGCGGCCGATCCCTCAGCCGGCGGCGATCCGCCGGCAATGCGCGAGGGCGGCGCCGATCAGGTTGTCGCTGGCCTCGGGCGTGCGGAACGCCGAGTGCGCCGACAGGGTGACGTTCGGCAGGCTCGCCAGCGGGTGATCCGCCGGCAGGGGCTCGACCGTGAACACGTCGAGCCCGGCCCGCGCCACCTGGCCGGTGCGCAGGGCCTCGACCAGGGCGGCCTCGTCGAGCACCGCCCCGCGGGCGGTGTTGATCAGCATCGCGCCGGGCTTCATCGCGGCGATCCGCGCGGCCGACAGGAAGCCGCGCGTCGCGTCGGTGAGGAGCAGGTGGAGCGAGACCACGTCGCTCTCAGCGAGCAGGCGGTCGAGGGGGACGAAGTCGACGCCGGGATGGGCCTTCGGTGTCCGGTTCCAGGCGAGCACCCGCATGCCCACGCCCCGGCAGAGGCGCGCCATCTCGGCGGCGATCCCGCCGAACCCGACGAGGCCGACGGTCTTGCCGGTGAGCTGGATCCCCTCCGTGCGCAGCCAGGATCCGGCGCGCATCGCCCGGTCCATCTCGGGCAGGCCGCGGGCGGCGGCCCACATCAGCGCGAAGGCGCACTCGGCGACCGCCGTGTCGCCGTAGCCCTTGATGGTGTGGACGGTGACGCCGAGGGCGTCCCGGAGCGCCTCCGGGTCCATGTAGCTGCGGGCGCCGGTGCCGAGGAACACGACGTGCTTCAGGCCCGCGCAGGCCCGGGCCACGTCGAGGGGGAGGGCGGTGTGGTCGATCACCGCGGTCTCGGCGCCGTCGAGGATCGCGGGCAGGTCCTGCGGCGCGATGCCGGGATCCGCGTGGATCGCGAAGGGCGGGTCGCCGGGGCGCAGCAGCCGCCGGGCCACCGCCGCCAGGGTCTCGCTGGCGTCCACGAACACAGCGCGCATCGGCGTCTCCCTCATCCGGCCCCGTCCGGCCCCGTCCGGCCACGATGCGTCCGGTGCGCGGGCCGTGCCAAGGCCCGATCGGGGCATGCCGCCGTCCCGGCGCGCGGAGCGAAGACGGCTCAGCCCGCCAGGGTCAGGCAGAGCCCGAGGAGCGCCAGCACGAGCCCGCCCTGGAGCCAGCAGGCCGTCCGGTAGAGGGTCAGGGCCCGGGCGATGTCGTCGGCCGCGGCCGCGTCCCGGCCGTCGCCCATATGGGCGTCCGGGACGAGGGTGCCGTCGTAGACCCGCGGCCCCGCGAGCCGCAGGCCCAGCGCGCCGGCCATGGCGGATTCGGGCCAGCCGGCATTCGGCGAGCGGTGCCGGCGCGCGTCCCGGGCCATCGCCCGGAGCGCCCCGCGGGCGTCGGCGCCCCGCAGGGCCGCCGCCCCGGCGATCAGCAGGCCCGCGAGCCGGGAGGCCGGCAGGTTCACGCCGTCGTCGAGCCGCGCGGCCGCCCAGCCGAAGGCCTCGTAGCGCGGGCTGCGGTGGCCGATCATGCTGTCGGCGGTGTTGATCGCCTTGTAGAGGGCGCCGCCCGGCAGGCCGAGGCAGCCGATCCAGAAGGCCGGCGCCACGATCCCGTCGGAGAAGTTCTCCGCCAGGCTCTCGATCGCGGCCCGGCAGACCGCTGCCTCGTCGAGGCGGTCCGGGTCGCGCCCGACGATCATCGCCACGGCCCGGCGCCCCGCCTCCAGGCCGCCCGCGCGCAGGGCCGTCTCCACGGCGGCGACGTGCTGGTGCAGGCTGCGCTGCGCCGGCAGGCTGGCGCAGATCAGGCCGAGGAGGAGCAGGGCGGGGAGGGGGCCGGCGAGCCCCGCCAGCGCCGCGACGGCGAGGGCGGCCGAGCCGACCGCGGCGAGGAGCAGCGCCAGCGCGAGGCAGCCGGCGCCCCGCCGCCGGCGCGCCGAGCCGCGGTTGAGACCGCGCTCCAGGGCGGCGATCAGCCGGCCGATCCAGGTGACAGGGTGACCGGCCGCCCTGTAGAGCGCGTCGGGATAGCCGGCCGCCGCCTCGATCCCGAGGGCGACGGCGAGGACGGCGAGCGTGTCGGCAAACGTACCGGGCAGATGGACCATTCGGTGTGGAGCGTTCCCGCGCGTGAGGTCGCCCCGATCGCGCATGGCGGCGATCTCGGCGGACTCCGACAAGCCTTTCCCGACGCGCCGGAGCCCTGGCTCGACCTCTCGACGGGGATCAACCCGGTCCCCTATCGCGTGCCCGCACTGGAGGCCAGCGCCTGGACGCGCCTGCCCGAGGCCGCCGAGGTCCGCGCCCTCCGGGAGGCCGCCGCCGCGGCCTACGGCGCGCCGGATGCCGACCACGTCGTGCCCGCGCCCGGCACCCAGATCCTGATCGAGACCCTGCCCCGGCTCCTGGCCCCGACCGAGGTCGCGGTGGTCGGGCCGACCTACGCCGAGCACGCCGCCGCCTGGGCGCGGGCCGGGCACGCGGTGGCGGAGGTCGCGGGCGTCGACGCCCTCGGCGAGGCCCGGGTGGTGGTGCTCGTCGATCCCAAC
>NZ_BBUX01000043.1:0-48237 GCF_000974725.1 Methylobacterium sp. ME121 | reverse complement strand
CCAGCCGCACACACTTGGCGCGGGGTGGAGCAGCCCGGTAGCTCGTCAGGCTCATAACCTGAAGGTCACAGGTTCAAATCCTGTCCCCGCAACCAAATCCCGACACACAGAACCCGCCGCGCCCCCAAGCGCGGCGGGTTCTGCGTTTGTCCGCACCCGGACCGGGCCGGAACGCCTCATCCGGTTCGCCGTCGGTCCCCTTCCAGATTCTCCGTCGCTCGCCGCGCAGGTCCGATCGCCGACAGGCTCTCTGAGGTTGTCCTCTCGCCCTTGAGGTATCGACCGGCGACGCCCTCCGAATGCACAATCGACGGGCAGAAACGGACTCGGAAGCTCTATAGCCTGCGCCGCATCGCACCTTCGGCTGTAGAGCGAGGACCCTTCCCGATCGTAAGGACAATCTGGCAATATCGATTGCGCACAAGCGAGAATCTGGCAGGCATTATTCCTTGAGGTTGAGCGATCAAGATCACTCTTCTTACGCTATTTGGGACCGTATACCCCAATTCCGAATTTAAGACTTGACCCATCTTCCAGATGCGATTGTATCAGGCGTCCGAATCGCGACGCAGTGCTTGCGTTCTGGCGAGTTTCGTCATCACGAGAAGGCAACGCACACGACATGGCCCAGTCGAACGGCGGCTCTCTCCGCTTCGTCACGCTCGCCTCCGAGATCGTCTCGGCCTATGTGAGCCACAATCACGTGCAGAGCGCGGATCTGCCCGGCCTCCTCAACGAGGTGCACGCGGCGATCCGGGGGATCTGCGACGCCGGCCAGAGCCAGCCGATCGCCAAGGCGACGGCGCAGGAGATCCGGCGCTCGATCAATCCGGATTTCCTGATCTCGTTCGAGGACGGGAAGCCCTACAAGACGCTGCGCCGGCACCTCACCCTGCGCGGCCTGACCCCGGAGGCCTACCGCGCCAAGTGGGGCCTCGCCTCGGACTACCCGATGACGGCCCAGAGCTATTCCGAGCAGCGCTCGCAGCTCGCCCGCTCCCTGGGCCTCGGTCAGCCGCGCGCCGCCGCGGCGGCCGCGCCCGAGAACGAGCCCGCGCCGCAGCCCGCCGGGAAGCGGCGGGCGCGCAGCAAGGAAGCCGTCTGACGGCGACCGCCCCCCCTGCGGCGAAGGTGTCGTCGACCTGCCGCAATCGACCCCGATAGCGTGAGGCCGCACGGTGCGCCTGCCTTCTCTCGGCCTGGACGGCGCGCCCGCCCAGACGCCGGAGCCCTGCATGCTGACCCGCCTCACCCTGCCCGCCCTCGTCGCAGCCCTGCTGGCCGCCAGCCCGGCCGCGGCGCAGATGGCGCGGACGGAGACCCGGGAGCCTGCGAAGGACGGCACCGCGAAGGTCGTGCCGCTCAGCAAGGCCGACGTGCAGCTCTCCTTCGCACCCGTGGTGAAGCGGGCCGCGCCGTCGGTGGTGAACGTCTACGCCTCCCACGTGGACAAGCGCTCCAGCGCGCGCACCAGCGCCATGGAGGAGTTCATGCGCCGCTTCTTCGGCGAGCCGGAGGGCGGTCGCGGTCCCCGGGGTGACCGGGCGCAGCGGTCCCTGGGCTCGGGCGTCCTGGTCGATGCCGACGGGCTCGTGATCACCAACAACCACGTCATCGACAACATGAACGAGGTCCGGATCGCCCTGGCGGATCGCCGCGAGTTCGAGGCCACGATCGTGATGCGCGACACCCGCACCGACCTCGCGGTGCTCAAGATCAAGGAGCCGCCGAAGGGCCTCGTGCCGATGCCGTTCGGCGATGCCGACGCCCTGGAGGTCGGCGACTTCGTGATGGCGATCGGCAACCCGTTCGGCGTCGGCCAGACGGTGACGCAGGGCATCGTCTCGGCCCTGGCGCGCACGCAGGTCGGCTCGGCGGACTATCAGTACTTCATCCAGACCGACGCGGCGATCAACCCGGGCAATTCCGGCGGCGCGCTGGTGGACCTGCGCGGCCAGCTCGTCGGCATCAACACCGCGATCTACTCGCAATCGGGCGGCAGCCACGGCATCGGCTTCGCGATCCCGGTGGGCATGGTCAAGGCGGTGGTCGACGCCGCCCGCGACGGGGCGAGCGTGGTGCGCCGGCCCTGGCTCGGGGCGCGGATCCAGAGCGTGACCCCCGACATCGCCGACAGCATGGGTCTCGACCACCCGACCGGCGTGCTGGTGGCGAGCCTCCAGCCCAAGAGCCCGGCCGAGGAGGCGGGCCTGAAGCGCGGCGACCTGATCCTCACGGTCGACGGCCAGGAGGTGGCCGACCCGGAGGCCTTCGGCTACCGCTTCGCCCTGAAGGGCGTGCAGGGCCACGCCCGGTTCGGGATCCTGCGCGGCACGGCCCGGCAGACGGTCTCGGTCAAGCTCGCCCCGGCTCCCGAGACGCGCCCGCGGGACGTGCTCAAGGTGAAGACCCGCTCGCCGTTCGTCGGCGCGACCCTCGTCAACACCTCGCCGGCGGTGGCCGAGGAGATGCAGGTGGACTTCCCGGCTGAGGGCGTGGCCGTGCAGGCGGTGGACGAGAACTCCATCGCGGCCCGGGTCGGGCTGCAGAAGGGCGACGTGATCGTGGCGGTCAACGGCGTGCCGATGTCGACCACCAAGGATCTCGACCGGGTCACCCGCAACAGCCTCAATTCGTGGGAGGTCGCGATCAACCGCAACGGCGAGATCCTGACCTCGGTGTTCGGCGGCTGATCCCGTCCGGGGGCGCCAGGTCCGTGGCCGTGGGCAAGCCCCGGCTCCCGGCTTGCGCCCCCGGCCGCGCCCGGTGTTGATGCGCGGATGTCCGACCTGTTCGCCTCCGCGGAACCGCCTCCCGCGCCGGATCCCGGCCGCGCCCCCGGTGCCGAGGCCGCCCGCCCGCTGGCGGACCGGCTGCGCCCGCAGACCCTCGCCGAGGTCGTCGGCCAGGAACACCTGACCGGGGAGGGCGGGGCGCTCACGCGCCTGCTGCGGGGACGGACGCTCGGCTCGCTGATCTTCTGGGGACCGCCCGGCACCGGCAAGACCACGGTGGCGCGGCTGCTCGCCCAGGGCACGGACCTGCATTTCGAGCAGATCTCGGCGATCTTCTCCGGCGTGCCCGACCTGCGGAAGGTGTTCGAGGCCGCCCGCAAGCGCCGGGCGACCGGGCAGGGGACCCTGCTGTTCGTCGACGAGATCCACCGGTTCAACCGGGCGCAGCTCGACGCCTTCCTGCCGGTGATGGAGGACGGGACCGTCACGCTGGTGGGCGCGACGACGGAGAATCCGTCCTTCGAGCTCAACGCCGCGCTCCTGTCCCGCGCCCGGGTGCTGCTGTTCCGGGCGCTCGACCCGGGCGCCGTCGCGCGGCTCCTGGTCCGGGCCGAGGCGCTGACGGGCCAGGCCCTGCCGCTCACCGAGGAGGCCCGGGGCGTGCTGGTCCGCATGGCCGACGGGGACGGTCGGGCGGCCCTGACGCTGGCGGAGGAGGTCTGGCGCTCGGCCCGACCCGGCGAGACCCTCGACGCCGAGGCGCTTCAAGAGATCGTGCAGCGGCGCGCGCCGATCTACGACAAGGCGCAGGAGGGCCACTACAACCTGATCTCGGCGCTCCACAAGACCGTCCGCGGCTCGGACCCGGACGCGGCGCTCTACTATCTCTGCCGGATGCTCGATGCCGGCGAGGACCGGCTGTTCATCGCCCGCCGGCTGGTGCGCATGGCGGTGGAGGATATCGGGCTCGCCGACCCGCAGGCGCTGGTGGTGGCCAACGCCGCCAAGGACGCCTTCGACTTCCTCGGCAGCCCCGAGGGCGAGCTGGCCCTCGCCCAGGCGGCGATCTACCTCGCCTGCGCGCCGAAATCGAACGCCGTCTACACCGCCTACAAGGCCGCGACGCGCCTCGCCAAGGAGGCGGGCTCCCTGCCGCCGCCGCGCACCATCCTCAACGCGCCGACCAAGCTGATGAAGCGGATCGGCTACGGCGAGGGCTACCGCTACGACCACGACGAGCCCGACGCCTTCTCGGGCCAGGATTACTGGCCCGACGCGCTGGGGCGCCAGCACCTCTATCAGCCGACCGAACGGGGCTACGAGAACCGCATCGCCGAGCGGCTCGACCGCTGGGAGGCGTTGCGGAAGGAACGGCGCGGGGAGGGGTAGGCGGCCTCACAGATCGAGGGGCGCGTTGTCGATCACCTCCTTCATCACGAAGAAGGTCCGGGTCTGGCGCACCCCCGGCAGGCCGATCAGCGTGGCGCTGTGGAGGCGGTTGAAGTCGGCCATGTCGGAGACCCGGATCTTCAGCATGTAGTCGAAGTCGCCGGCCACGAGGTGGCAGTCGAGGAGCGCGGGAATCGCCCGCACGGCCGCCTCGAATTCCGAGAAACTCTCGGGGGTCGAGCGGTCGAGCACGACGCCGACGAAGACCAGGGTGCCGCGTCCGACCCGCATCGGATCGATCAGCGCCCGGACCGCCCGCACGAACCCGTCCGCGAACAGGCGCTGGATCCGGCGATGGCAGGTGGCCGCGCTGGTGCCGACCCGCTCGGCGATCTCGGCATTGGCCATGCGCCCGTCCGCCTGGAGGAGGCGGAGGATCTTCTGGTCGATCCGGTCGAGCCCTGCGGACATGGACGATTCTTTCAGGGTCACAGCTCAATCCGGAATTCTCTGCAGCTGAGGCGCCCAGCAACGCAAGTGGCGGGATGTCTGAGCTGAAAGATCGAGAGCACCTTTCATCGCGGATCGGGTAGTTTTCCCCGCGCCTCGAAGACGGAGCCGGGCCTCGCGCCGGGCCGTCCCCGGCCGCGCCCCGAGACCCAGAGAGACCCGATGCTGGACAAATTCGAGCGCTATCCCCTGACCTTCGGCCCGACGCCGATCGAGCCGCTCAAGCGCCTGACCGCGCATCTCGGCGGGGAGGTCGAGCTCTACGCCAAGCGCGAGGATTGCAATTCCGGCCTCGCCTACGGCGGCAACAAGCTGCGCAAGCTCGAGTACATCGTGCCGGACGCCATCGCGAGCGGCGCCGACACGCTGGTGTCGATCGGCGGCGTGCAGTCGAACCACACCCGCATGGTCGCGGCGGTCGCCGCCAAGATCGGGATGAAGTGCCGGCTGATCCAGGAGGCCTGGGTGCCGCACGAGGACGCGGTCTACGACCGGGTCGGCAACATCCTCCTGTCGCGGATCATGGGCGCGCAGACGCAGCTCGTCGATGACGGGTTCGACATCGGCATCCGCGATTCGTGGAAGCGGGCGCTCGCCGAGGTCGAGGCCGAGGGCGGCAAGCCCTACGCGATCCCGGCCGGCGCCTCCGTGCACAAGTACGGCGGGCTCGGCTACGTCGGCTTCGCGGAGGAGGTCCGCAAGCAGGAGGCCGAGATGGGCCTGCGCTTCGACTACGTGGTGGTCTGCACGGTGACGGGCTCGACCCATGCCGGCATGCTGGTGGGCTTCTCGGCCGACGGGCGCGCCCGCAACGTCATCGGCATCGACGCCTCCTGCACACCGGCCCAGACCAAGGCCCAGGTCCTCGACATCGCCCAGAACACCGCCGCCCTGGTCGGCGCGGGCGACATCGTGGCCGACGACGTGGTGCTCAACGAGGATTACGCCTACCCGGTCTACGGCGTGCCCTCCAAGGAGACCGTGGAGGCGATCCGGCTCTCGGCCCGGCTCGAGGGGATGATCACCGACCCGGTCTACGAGGGGAAGTCGATGCAGGGCATGATCGACCTCGTGAAGAAGGGCTTCTTCCCGAAGGGCTCGAAGGTGCTCTACGCCCATCTCGGCGGCGCACCGGCGCTGAACGGCTACAGCTACACGTTCCGCAACGGCTGAGGCGGGATCGGAAGGCCTGCCCGGCCTCTCCCTTCCACCCGCCCCTGTCCTGAGGTGCGGCGAAGCCGCCCCGAAGGAGCCCTCCTTCGGGGCCTGCGCTCCGGCGCCTCAGGACGGGGTCGCGCGTGGGACCGGTCGGCCGGCACCCGCGTCGTCCCACCTGCCCTATATGGCGGCCTGCGCCAGCAACGGCGCGGGACCCGAACCGGAGAGGGCAAGGATGATCGCACCGGCACGCGCATTGCTCCTGACGGCCCTGCTCGCCCTGGGCGCGCCCGCCGCGCGGGCCGCCTCGGGACCGGCCGTGGAGGCCGAGAACGGGATGGTGGTCTCGTCCCAGCGCCTCGCCTCGCAGGTGGGCGCCGACATCCTGAGGGCCGGCGGCAACGCCGTCGACGCCGCGGTGGCGGTGGCCTACGCCGAGGCGGTGGTGAACCCCTGCTGCGGCAATCTCGGCGGCGGCGGCTTCCTGGTGCTCCACAGCGCCGACGGGCGCAGCCGATTCATCAACTTCCGCGAGACGGCTCCGGCGGCCGCGACCCGAGACATGTATCTCGACGCCGCCGGCAACGTCGTGAAGGGCGCGAGCCTGCGCGGCTGGAAGGCGGCCGGCGTGCCCGGGACGGTGCTCGGCCTCAACACCGCGCTCGCCGCGTACGGGACCCTGCCGCTGGCCCAGGTGATGGCGCCGGCGATCGCGCTCGCCCGGGACGGGTTCGTGCTGACCCGGGGCGATACCGACATCCTCGAATCCGGCACGAAGGTGTTCGCGGGCCAAGCGAACGTCGCCCGGATCTTCCTGCGCCCGGACGGCAGCCCCTGGCGGCCCGGGGACCGGCTGGTCCAGGCCGACCTCGCCCGCACCCTCCAGGCCATCGCCGACCGCGGCGCGGACGCGTTCTACAGGGGCGCGATCCCGGCCGCCGTGGAGGCGGCCTCCCGGGCGGGCGGCGGCCTGCTGACGGCGTCCGACTTCGCCGCCTACACGGTGACGCAGTCCGAGCCGCTCACCTGCCGCTACCGGGGCGCGACGATCCTGTCGGCGCCCCCGCCCTCGTCGGGCGGGACCACGCTCTGCGAGATCCTCACCGTCCTCGACGGCTACGACCTGCGGGCCGCCGGGTTCAACTCGGCCCGGACCGTGCACCTGATGGTCGAGGCGATGCGGCGCGCCTACGCGGACCGCAACCTGCTGCTCGGCGACCCGGCCTTCGTGGAGAACCCGGTCGACCGGCTGCTGTCGCCGGCCTACGCGGAGACGCTCCGGGCCTCGATCCGCCCGGACCGGGCGACCCCGTCGGCGGAGATCCGGCCGGATCCCGGCCCGGAGACGCGGGAACGGCCCGAGACCACCCACATCTCGGTGATGGACAGGGCCGGCAACGCGGTCGCGCTGACCTACACGATCAACGGCTATTTCGGCGCCGGGGTGATCGCCGGCGACACCGGGTTCTTCCTCAACGACGAGATGGACGACTTCACGGTCAAGACCGGGGTGCCGAACCTGTTCGGCCTCGTGCAGGGGACGAAGAACGCGATCCAGCCGGGCAAGCGCCCGCTCTCGTCCATGGCGCCCACGATCGTGCTGCGCGACGGCAGGGTCGCGCTGGTGGCGGGCTCGCCGGGGGGCTCGCGGATCATCACGATCAACGCGCAGACGCTGATCAACATGCTCGACTTCGGCATGGAGCCGCAGGAGGCGGTGGACGCCCCGCGCATCCACCACCAGTGGCTGCCCGACACGATCTACGCCGAGCCCTTCGCGCTCTCGGCGGACACGCAGGTCCTCCTGCGGGGCATGGGCCACACGATCGTCGAGCAGAAGCCCTGGGGCGCACAGGAACTCATCGCGGTCCGCGCCGCGGCGCCCGCCCTGCCGGAGGCCGCGTCGTCGGGCAACGACGCCTCGCGCACGGAGCGGATGCGGCCGGGCCTGCTCTACGGCGCCAACGACAACCGCCGGCCGGCCGGCGCGGCTGTGGGGGAGTAGGGGAGGGTCCCGGAGGCCGCGCGGCACCGCGCGGGCTCGGGTCCCGGATCAGCCTCCGCGGCGACCCGGGCGTCCGGGGCAGGGGGCGCACGGCCCGCCGCGGCGTCGAACACGGGCGCCGCTCAGCCCTCTCCCGCCTCCCGCGCCACGGCGCGGAACCCGATGTCGCGCCGGCAGAAACCCTCCGGCCAGTCGATCCGGGCCACCGCCGCGTAGGCGCGGGCCTTGGCGTCGGTGACGCTGTCGCCGAGGGCCGTCACCGCCAGGACCCGGCCGCCGTCGGCGAGCAGCTGCCCGTCCTCGGCGCGGGTGCCGGCCTGGAACACGTGGACCCCGTCGCCCTCAGCGGCGTCGACGCCCCGGATCACCGAGCCCCGGACCACGGCGCCCGGGTAGCCGGCCGCCGCCATCACCACGGTGAGGGCCGCCCGGTGGGGATCGAATTCCAGGCCCACGCCGGACAGGTCGCCGTCGCAGGCCGAGAGCAGGGCCGGCACGAGGTCGGAGGCGAGGCGCGGCATCAGCACCTGCGCCTCGGGGTCGCCGAAGCGGGTGTTGTACTCGATCAGCTTGGGGCCGTCGGCGGTGAGCATCAGGCCGGCGTACAGGATGCCGGTGAACGGGCAGCCGCGGGCCCGCATGCCGGCGAGCGTCGGCGCGATGATCTCGGCCATGACCCGGGCCTCGATCTCCGGGGTGACCACCCGGGCCGGGGAATAGGCGCCCATGCCGCCGGTATTGGGACCGCGGTCGCCGTCGAAGACCCGCTTGTGGTCCTGGGCGGTGCCGAGGGGGATCGCCCGCGTGCCGTCGCACAGGGCGAAGAAGCTCGCCTCCTCGCCGAACAGGCACTCCTCGACCACCACCTCGGCGCCGGGCTCGGCGAAGAGGGCGGTCAGCGCGTCCTCGGCCTGGTCGACGGTTTCGGCCACGGTGACGCCCTTGCCGGCGGCGAGGCCGTCGGCCTTCACGACGATCGGGGCCCCCTGCTGGCGGACATAGGCCAGCGCCGGCTCCAGTTCGGTGAAGCGCGCGAAGGCGGCGGTGGGGATGTTGCAGGCGGCGCAGAGATCCTTGGTGAAGCCCTTCGAGCCCTCGAGCCGGGCGGCGTCGCGGGTCGGCCCGAAGGCGCGGATCCCGGCGGCCTTCAGGTCGTCCACCAGGCCGGCGACGAGGGGCGCCTCGGGCCCGACCACCACGAGGCCGATCGACTCCGCCGCGCAGAAGGCGGCCACGGCCGCGTGGTCCGTGACCTTGAGGTCCGGTCGGTTGGTCCCGTGGCGGGCCGTGCCGGGATTGCCCGGCGCCGTGAACAGGCGGGTGCAGAGCGGGCTCTGGGCCAGTCGCCAGGCCAGGGCGTGCTCGCGGCCGCCGGAGCCGATCAGCAGGATGTTCATGCGCACGCCACCATGGGCCCAGCTTCTGGGGGAAGCGTGCCCGCGGGAAAAGGTTTTTTTCGGGCTTTCCCCGCTCTGCGCGGATATCCCGGCGGCTCGGAGGCCGATGTCAGCAGCCGATGCAGACGCTCGTGTTGAGGCCGCCCCCCCGCCGCACGACCCCGTTGCGGCCGATATGGCGGCCCCGGTACACGTCCCCGCGGACGCCCCGATAGGGCAGGTAGGGCCCGAAGGAGTCGGCCTGGACGTTGCGCTGGATCGTCTGGTTCAGCGTGTTGAAGTCCGAGACCCGCTGCTGGTTGAGCGACCGGATCTGGCCCTGCAGGGCAAACGAGGCGTTGGCGGCGTTCGGGTCGTTCTGCTGCACCTGCGCCCGGGCGGAGCTCGCCGGGAGGGCGAGCGCCAGGACGAGGAGCGCGCGGGACGCGGCGCGCATGGGTCCCTCCGTGGGAGATTCGAGCGGTCTTCGGAAACGCTTGTCCGAAGTCGACGCGCCAGGATCGGTCCGGGTTCCCGGGCGCGTCAACCCGGCACGACGGGGGATTTCGTCTCCGGCAGGGCCTCGACGAGCTTGGGATCCAGACCGGTATGGGCCTGGACCAGGGGGTGCGGTGTGAGGGCCAGCCACTGCGTCAGGGAGATGTCGGCGTAGCGCGGGCTCTTGAACATCTCCAGGAAGGTCAGGGTCGTGTCGCCGGTATTCTCGATATAGTGCCCCATGGCGAAGGGCACGTAGCCGACGTCGCCGGCCCGGTAGTCGAAGGTGCGGGCCTTCGATTCCGAGCCGAACACCGTCATCCGGCCCTGGCCGGAGAGGTAGTACTGCCACTCGTCGCTGTTCGGGTGCCAGTGCAGCTCGCGCAGCCCTCCGGGCTCGACCTCGACCAGCGCCGCCGCGATCGTCACGGAGGCCGGGAACACCGTGGAATCGGTGACGCGCACGCTGCCGCCCCGGGTGCGGACCGGCTCCTGCGCCAGCATCCGGTGGCTGAAGGTCTTCGGCACCGGCCCGGAGCCGCCCATCTTGTCGGCCGCGAGCGGTCCCGGCTTGGGACCGGGGAAGATGTAGAGTTCCTTCTGCGGAACCTCGGCGAAGGCGGCCTCGGGCAGGCCGAAGTTCTTGGCGAGCACGTCCGTCGGCGTGTGCGCCAGCCAGTCGGTCAGCAGGAAGGTGGAATCCTCCGAGAAGCCGCCGTCGTCGAACACGAGCAGGAACTCGCAGCCGTCGACCCCGTCGGCGGCGAGCCCCTGGATCGAGTGCGGGATGCCGCCCGGGAAGTACCAGAGATCGCCCGCGCCGACGTCGTCCGCGAAGGTGCGCCCGTCCTGGTCGACCGCGGTGATCCGGGCCTTGCCCTTGATCATGTAGGCCCACTCGGATTCCTTGTGCCAGTGCATCTCGCGGACCGCGCCGGCCTTGAGCCGCATGTTGACCCCCGCCATGGCCTTGGAGACCGGCAGCTCGCGGATCGTGGTCTGGCGCGCCCAGCCGCCCTCCTCCAGCCGCATGTGGCTGTCCGCGAAGGACCATTTCAGGTTCGGCATCGTGCCGTGATCGGTGGCGGGCGGCGCCAGGGTGAACGGCTCCTCGGCGGCGCGAGGCCTGTTCTGCGGGCCCAGGATGTCGGCCCCCTTGCCGCCGCGCTCGGGACGGGGCGCGGAGGGCCCGGCGGATTGCGCCGCGGCGGAGGATGCCGCCATCGCGCCGCCGGCGGCTGCGATGACGGCGCGCCTGGAGATCTCGGTCATCGTGGATCGGTCCCTGCGTCAGTGGCAGGGAAACCGGTCGCGTGCTCGGAGGATCCGCGGACGGGCCGCACTGTGCGCTGCGGCATCTCGCCCGGAGACCGCGCGCGGTCTATGCATTGCGTACGGCGCATTGGATACGGCACCGGACGCGTCCCGACCGGGCGCCGATGCGGCGGTTCAGGCGCGGCGCGACCCGAGGGCAGGATGGCGGACCGGGACAGTTCAGCCGCGGACGGAACCGTCCCGCCCGCCCGCGGCGGCCGCCGGTGGCTCGCCCTGCTGGCGCTGGCGGGCCTCGGTGCCCTCGGATACCGCCTGTGGCCGGAAGCGTCCCGCGCGGCGAGTCCGCCCGCCGCCGCCGAGGCGAAGCCGCCGACCGTGCGGGTCGCCGCCGCGGCCCGGGCCTCCGACACCCTGAGCCTGACCCAGACGGGCACCACCCAGGCGTTCGACATCGCGAACCTCTACCCGCGGGCGACCGGCTACATCGTCGAGCGCAAGGTCGATATCGGCTCGCACGTGAAGGCGGGCGACCTGCTGTTCCGGATCAGCGCGCCCGACCTCGACCAGCAGCTGGTTCAGGCCCAGTCGCAGGTGCTGCAGCTCCAGGCGGCGCTGATCCAGGCGCGGGCGATGGTGGACCAGGCCGAGGCCAACCGCCACCTCGCCGACGTCACCAACCGGCGGACCTCGACACTGGCCGGCACCGGGGTCGAGACCCGGCAGAACGCCGACACGTCCCAGGCCGGGGTGCTGGCGCAGACCGCCAACGTCGACGCCGCCAGGGCCGCCGTGAAGGTCGCGGAGGCGAACATCGCCGCCCAGGAGGCGCAGGTCGCCCGGCTCAAGGTCCTGACCGGGTTCGAGGAGATCCGCGCGCCCTTCGACGGGGTGGTGACGGCCCGCAACAACGACGTCGGCGACGCGGTCACGGCGGACACCAATACGGGGGCGCCGCTCCTCACGCTGAACCGCGACGACGTGCTGCGCATGGCGGTGAACGTGCCGCTCTACGCCGCCGACGGCGTCCGCGACGGGCTGGCCGCCAAGGTCGAGGTGGCGCAGATCCCGGGCCGGATCTTCCCCGGCACGGTCTCGCGCTCGTCGACGACGCTGCTCTCGGCCGCGCGCACGCTGGTCACGCAGGTCGACATCCCCAATCCCGACGGCGCGCTGCGGCCGGGGCTCTACATCACCATCACGCTGGAGATCCCGCGCGTCTCGCCCGCCGTGACGGTGCCGAACGACGCCCTGATCTTCGACCAGCACGGGACCCGCGTGGCCGTGGTCGAGGCGGCCGGGGAGGGGGGCGGCGTGGTGCGGATGCGCCCGGTCACGATCTTCCGGCAGACCCGCACGCTGCTGGAACTGCGCGACGGCCTGAGCGGCGGCGAGCGCGTCGTCGTGGGCCCGCCGGCCTCGCTGCGCGACGGCGACAGGGTCACCCTGCGTCCGGAGGACCGGGCCGGGGCGTGAGCCGCGCTGTGGGCGGCGGCCGTACGCGCGGCACGGGACGGGCGCCCGCCGTCCGGCCGCCGTGTCCAGCCCTGGGACAGCTCCGGCGGCGATAAGCGCCGGGCACGCGGCGGCCGACGCGGGGTCAGACCCCGGCGCCGCCGTGACCGGCCGGCTCAGGAAGCGGATCTCACCGCCGTGGCACTCGGAACGATAGCGCTGTCGATCGCGCTGCTTGGGCTCGCCCTGGCGATCCTCGGGCTGACACTGGCCCTCGCGGGGGGGACCTGGTTCTACGTCGCCCTGGGCGTGGGCGTGCTGGCCTCCGGCGTCGAGCTGGCCCGGCGGCGGCAGCGCGGCCTCGGGATCTACGCGCTGGTGCTGGCCGCGGCCTTCGCCTGGACGGTCGGCGAGGTCGGGCTCGACAAGTGGCAATGGATCCCGCGCGGGGCCCTGCTCCTCCTCGTCGGACTCGTGCTCTGCCTGCCCCCCGTGGTGCGGCGCCTGCGCGACGCGCCGGAGCGGCCCTGGAAGCCTGGCCTCGGGAACGGCCCGCTCGCCCTCCGGGTCGTCGTGCTGCTGATCGCGGCCTCGGGTGCCGCGTCCTGGTTCTTCGATCCGGTCGAGACGCGGGGCAGCCTGCCGAAGGTCGCGGGGGCGGGGCCCGCCGCCGTCGATCCGAGCGGCGTTCCCTATCCGGCCGACGATTGGGTCGCCTACGGCGGCACCAATCTCGGCCAGCGCTACTCGGCGCTGGCGGATATCGGCACCGCCAATGTCCGGGGCCTCGCCGTGGCCTGGGAGCACCATACCGGCGACCTGCGCGGCGACAGCCGGGCGGATCCGAAGGAATTCACCTTCGAGGCCACGCCCATCAAGGTGAACGGGCTGCTCTACCTCTGCACGCCGCACAACATCGTCCAGGCCCTGGAGCCCGAAACCGGCCGGCTGGTCTGGGCCTTCGACCCGAAGATGGCGCGGGACGGCCAGTACCAGCACCAGACCTGCCGCGGCGTGTCCTACAACGACTCGACCGGCTACGCGCCGCCCGCCGAGGCCGATGCGGACAGGGCCGCCGCCGTCGTGGCCGCGGTCGCCGAATGTCCGCGCCGGATCATCGCGGCCTCGGTCGACGCGCGCCTCTACGCGCTGAACGCCGAGACCGGCGCCCTGTGCCGGACCTTCGGGGCGGACGGGTTCGTCGATCTGAAGGCGCAGATGCCGAACCTCCGGCGCGCCGCCTATCAGCAGACCTCGGCACCGCTGGTGACCCGGAACCTCATCGTCCTCGGCAGCGCCATCGCCGACAATTACTACGCGGACAACCCCTCGGGCGTGATCCGCGCCTTCGACGTGCGCACCGGCGCGATCGTCTGGAAGTTCGACGCCGGCAAGCCCGACGCGACCGCGCCGCTGCGGCCCGGCGACAAGTACGAGCCCAACTCGGCGGTGGCCTGGACGCAGTTCTCGGCCGACGAGGCCCTGGGGCTCGTCTACGTGCCGTTCGGCAACCGGGCGCCCGATCAGGTGGGCGTGGCCCGGTCGAAGACGGACGAGGACCTCATCGACGCCCTGGCGGCGCTGGATCTGGAGACGGGCACGCTGCGCTGGGCGTTCCGGACCACGTATCACGACCTCTGGGACCGCGATAACCCGTCCCAGCCGGTCCTCCTCACCCTGCCGCAGGGCGAGGGGACGGTGCCGGCGATCCTGATCCCCACCAAGGTCGGCAACGTCTGGGTCCTCGACCGCCGCACCGGCGCCCCGATCCGGCCGGTCTCCGAGGTCCCGGTCTCGACCCGGACCGACATCCCGGGGGAGACGCCGTCCCCGGTCCAGCCGATGTCGTCCCTCCGCTTCACGCCGGCGCCGCTGACGGAGGCCGGCATGTGGGGCGTCACGCCCTTCGACCAGATTCAGTGCCGCCTCGCCTTCCGGTCGAACCGCTACGACGGCAACCCGTTCACACCGCCCCAGGCGTCGGAGGGCGCGATCGTCTGGCCCGGCAATATCGGGGTGTTCAACTGGGGGTCGGTAGCGGTCGATCCGGTCCATCACTGGATGATCGCGACGCCGCAATACCTGCCCTACATCTACCGCCTGCTCCCGCGCCCGCCGGGCGAGCCGGAACGGCGCCTCGTCGGCGCCGATCCCGAGGCGAGCCCGGTCAACGAGAATCTCGGCGGCCCCTACGCGGTCTCCATCGCGCACATGCGCTCCGCCCTCGGCATCCCCTGCAGCGCGCCGCCCTGGGGCGTGCGGGTCGGCGTGAATCTCGCCGACGGCACGCTCGCCTGGAAGCGCCGCAACGGCACGGTCGCGGGGCAGAAGGTCGGCGGCCTGGCGGTCCCGCTCCCCCTGGAGATGGGCATGCTGGCCCACGGCGGCACCCTGACCACGGCGGGCGGCGTCGCGTTCACGGCCGCCACGCTCGACGACCGCATGCGCGGCTACGACATGCGGACCGGTGAGGTCCTGTGGTCCACGACGTTGCCGGCCGGCGGCCAGGCCACGCCGATGACCTATCGCGGCCGCGACGGCCGGCAGTACGTGGTGATCGCGGCGGGCGGGCACGGCGCCCTCGGCACCACGCTGGGCGACTCGGTCATCGCCTTCAGGCTGGAGTGAGCCGTCGCGCGCCGGCCGGCCGCCGAAGCGGGCGCTGCGGCGGCTTCGGCGAGGCCCCGGCCCTTCCGGCCGGGGCGGCGTTCTAGGCCGCGAGCCGGGCCCGCGCGTCGGTGCGGGCGAGGCGGGCCAGCAGGTACTCGACCTCGGCCTTCGCCTGCGCGGTCAGAGCCTGCGACGGCTTGCGCTGCGCGTCGGACGCGAAGATCCCCCGGCGCATGAACACGTATTTGCGCACCGCGAGCCCCAGCGGGCCCTGCTGCTGCTCGTAGCGGAGATAGGGGAGGTGGGCGTCGAACAGGTCGTGGGCAGCGTCGCGCTGCCCCGCCCGGCCGAGGCGGACCACGTCGACCAGCATCTCCGGGAAGGCGTAGCCGGTATTGGCCCCGTCGGCGCCGCGCTCGGTCTCGAAGTCGAGGAACAGGCCGCCATTGCCCACGAGGATGGAGATGTGGCGCATCGAGCCGTCCGCCTCGAAGCCGCGCAGCGTGGAGATCTTCTCCAGGCCCGGCCAGTCCTCGTGCTTGAGCATCACGCAGGAGGGGTTCTCGGACACGATCCGGCGGATCACCCCGGGGGTCATCTGGACCGAGAAGGTGAGGGGATAGTCCTGAAGCACGAAGGGCACGTCCGGGCCCACGGCCTCGGCGGCATTCCGAAAATAGCCGACCACCTGGTCGTCGGTGCGGAGCGTGTTGGGCGGCGCGATCATCACGCCGGCCGCGCCCAGCTCCATCACCTCCCGGGCGAGCGCCCGCATGGCCGCGAAGCCCGGGGCCGTGACGCCGACGATCACCGGCAGCCGGGTGCGCCCGAGGACGCGCCGCGCCACCGCGATCCCCTCCGCGTGGTCGAGCTTGCCGGCCTCGCCGAGCTGGCCGAGGATCGTCAGGCCGTCGACGCCGGCCGCCCCGAAGAAGTCGGTCATCCGGTCGAGGGAGACCTCGTCGATCCGGCCGTCCGGATGGAACGGCGTCGGCGCGATCGGGACGACGCCGCCGATGTCGCTGGTGAGAGGCATGCCGGTCTCCGCGCTGCTGCTGCGGCGGCCGCCGGCCGCCGGGTGGCATGCCCCATACTAAAAAATCCCGGGCGACGCGACGCGCCCGGGACGGGATCGGGCGCTGGACGGGATCGGACCGCGTTCGGCGCGCGACCGACCCGCTCGGTCAGCCCAGCAGCTTGTCGAGGGTGATCGGCATCTCGCGGACCCGCACGCCGGTGGCGTGCCAGACCGCGTTGGCGATGGCGCCCACCGTGCCGGTGATGCCGATCTCGCCGACCCCCTTCACGCCGAGGTTGTTCACCACCGCGTCGTCCTCGTGGACCAGGATCGCCTCCATGGCGGGCACGTCGGCGTTCACCGGCACGTGGTACTCGGCGAGGTTGTCGTTGAGGAACCGGCCGGTGCGCGGGTCCATCTCGGCCCGCTCGTGCAGGGCGAAGGACAGGCCCCAGATCATCCCGCCGTAATACTGGCTCCGGACGAGGCGCGGGTTGATCACCCGTCCGGCCGCGAAGGCGCCGACGAGGCGGCTCACGCGGATCTGGCCGAGATCGGGGTCGACCTTCACCTCGGCGAAGACCGCGCCGTGGGCGTGCATGGCGTAGGAGGCCTGCGCCGCCGGGTCGGCGCCGGCCTTGCCCTGGCCCTCGATCCTCGACCGGCCGGCCCGCCTGAGGATGTCGGTGAAGGACTCGCTCCGACCCGGGTCGTCGCGCCGGGTCAGACGCCCGTCCGCGGCGGTCACGCCGGCGTTGCCGGCGCCATAGAGCGGGGAGGCGGGATCGTTGGTGGCGAGCTCGGCCAGCTGCCGGATCACGTCGCCGGCCGCCGCGTGGACCGCGCCGCCCGCGGTGGCGGTGTGGCCCGAGCCGCCCGCGATGCCGGCATTCGGCAGGTCGGACGAGCCCATCCGGAAGGTGAGGGCGTCCATCCCGATCCCGAGCCCGTCGGCGGCGATCTGGGCCAGCGCCGTCCACGAGCCCTGGCCCATGTCGATCGCCCCGAGCTCCACCGTGCCGGTGCCGTCGGCGCGGATCTCGGCCCGGGCCATGCCCTCGAAGATCAGCGCCGGGAAGGTGGCGGTGCCCATGCCGGTGCCGACCAGGAAACCGTCCTTGTCGCGCGTCTGCCGGGGCTGGAGCGGGCGCCCGGCCCAGCCGAACGCCTCGGCGCCGCGGCGGTAGCAGTCCCGCAGGGCCTTGGAGGAGAACGGCTTGCCGGTGATCGGCTCGACCTCGGCGTAGTTGGCGAGGCGGAACTCCAGCGGGTCCATGCCGAGTTCGTGGGCCATCTCGTCCAGCGCGCTCTCCAGGGCGACGCTGCCGGTGGCCTCGCCGGGCGCGCGCATGAACAGCGGCGTGCCGGTGTCGAGGCGCACGGCCTCGTGCCGGATGGCGATGGCGGGGCTCGCGTAGAGGGTGCTGGTCGCCCGGCCCGCCGGCTCGAAGAAGTCGTCGAAGCTCGACGAGGCGGTGCGGATGTGGTGGTCGAGGGCCGTCAGCTTGCCGGACGCGTCGGCGCCGAGCCGGAGGGTCTGCCGGGTCGGCCCGCGATGGCCCATCGGGCCGTACATCTGCGTGCGGGTCGGGACGAGCTTCACCGGCCTGCCGACGAGCTTCGCCGCCATGCAGGCGAGCACCTGCGGCCCGGCGGGGACGCCCTTCGAGCCGAAGCCGCCGCCGAGATAGGGGCTCTCGATGTGGATGTCGTCGGGGCTGATGCCGAAGAGCCCGGCGAGCCGGGCCTGCGACATGGCGAGCGCCTGGGTCGGCATGAACAGCGTCAGCCGGTTCCCGTCCCAGCTCGCCACCGCCGCGTGGGGCTCCATGGCGTTGTGGTACTGGGCCGGCGTCTCGTAGGTCGCGGCGATCGTCCTGGACGCGGCCGCGAGTCCGGCCTCGACGTCGCCGTCCGTCTCGACGGGCGGGGCGCCGACGCCGACCGAATCCGGCGTGAAGGCCGCGCCGGCATCGAGCCCGATCCGCGGCGTCTCGGCCGCGTAGGTCGGGGCGAGCAGCCGGGCGCCCTCGGTGGCCGCCTCCAGGGTCTCGGCGATCACCACGGCGATGGGCTGGTTGGCGTAGCGGACGCGGTCGTTCTGCAGGAGGTCGAGGCGGAACGTGAACGGCCCGTCCTTGGCGTCCGGGTCCTTGGCGAGCGCCGGGGCGTGCCCCGGCCGCATCACCGCCACGACGCCGGGATGCGCCTCGGCGGCGGCCACGTCGAGGCCGGTGACGCGGCCGCGGGCGATCCGGGCGACGCAGAGCGCCGCGTGGAGGGTGCCGGGAGGCAGGTTGTCGGCGGAGAAGCGGGCCTGGCCCGTCACCTTGAGGGGGCCGTCGCGCCGGGTCAGCGGCTGGCCGATGCTGGAGCCGTGGCGGATCGCGCCGGCGGGGAGGTTCGAGGCGGGCATGTTCGATGGCTTGGAGGTCGCGGTCATGCGGGTCTCCTCAAAGGGGTCCGGTTGAAGCCTTCGGTTGCGGCGACCCGCTCCGTCATCGCGAGCGGAGCGAAGTGACCCAGGGCAGCGCGACGTCGGGCATCGTGGCGCCGCCCGGCTCGCTCCGCCCGCGATGACGGCGCCGAGCCGCCGACCGGGGGCGGGGTCAGACGATGCCGAACGGGGAGGCGGGGAGCGCCGGGATCCGGGCGGGCGTGCCCGCGGCGGCCTGGGTCAGCGCGCGGATCGCCACCCGGCGGGCGAGCTCGATCTTGAAGGCGTTGGCTTCGCCGGTGGGCCTGGCGCCGGACAGCGCCGCGTCGGCGGCCTTCGCGAAGGCCTCGGCGGAGGGTGCCTGTCCGGCGAGCGCCGCCTCGGCCTCCGCCACCCGCCAGGGCTTGAGCGCCAGCCCGCCCAGGGCGAGCCGGGCCTGCCCGATCCGGCCGCCAGCCTCCAGGGTGAGGGCGGCCGCCGCCGAGACGACCGCGAAGGCGTAGGAGGTGCGGTCGCGGACCTTGAGGTAGCGGGCGTTGCCCCGGAAGGACGCCGCCTCCGGGGGCAGGCGCAGGGCGGTGATCAGCTCGCCGGGCCGCAGGTCGGTCTCCCGCTCCGGGTGGTCGCCGGGGAGGTGGTGGAACGCGGTGAGCGGCACCTCCCGGGCGCCGTCCGGCCCGGTGATCTCCACCACCGCGTCGAGGGCGGCGAGCGGCACGCAGAAGTCGGACGGGTGGGTGGCGATGCAGTGCTCGCTCCAGCCCTGGACCGCGTGGATGCGGGTGGCGTGCCCCAGGGCCGCGCAGCCGGAGCCGGGCGCGCGCTTGTTGCAGGGCGAGACCGCGTCGGTGAAGAACTGGCAGCGGGTGCGCTGCATCAGGTTGCCGCCGACCGTGGCGGCGTTGCGCAGCTGCGCCGAGGCGCCGGCCAGCAGGGCCTCGGCCACCATCGGGTAGGCCTCGGCGAAGGCCGAATCGTGGGCGAGGTCGCTGTTGCGCACCAGGGCGCCGACCCGGGCGGTGCCGTCCGGCAGCCGCTCGATGGCCGAGAGGCCGGGGAGGCGGGTGATGTCGACGACCCGCTCCGGCGTGGCGACGCCGCCCTTCATCAGGTCGACGAGGTTGGTGCCGGCGGCGAGGTAGGCCGTGCCCGGAAGCTGGCCGGCCGCCACGGCCTCGGGCACGCTCGCGGGGCGGATGTAGTCGAAGGTCCTCACGCCGCGTCCTCCCGCTGCTCCGAGGTCCGGGCCGCCGCGTCCTGCACGGCGTCCAGGATGCCCGCGTAGGCGCCGCAGCGGCAGAGATTGCCGCTCATGCCCTCGCGGATGCGCTCCGGATCGGTGCCGGCATGACCCTCGCGGATCAGGCCGACCGCGCTCATGATCTGGCCGGGGGTGCAGAAGCCGCACTGGAAGCCGTCATGGGCGATGAAGGCCGCCTGGACCGGGTGCAGCCGGTCGCCCTCGGCGAGCCCCTCGATGGTCAGGATCTCGGCGCCGTCGAGGCTCGCGGCGAGGGTCAGGCAGCTGTTGATGCGCCGCCCGTTCACCAGGACCGTGCAGGCGCCGCACTGGCCGCGGTCGCAGCCCTTCTTGGCGCCCGTCAGGCCGAGGCGCTCGCGCAGGAGATCGAGGAGGGTGACGCGCGGATCGTCGAGGGCGATCTCGCGCGGCTGCCCGTTCAGGGTGAGCCTGAGGGGAATGGTCATGCGGGGGTCCCGGCTTTTGAGGCTGGAACCGTTACAGATAGCCGCCGCCGCGCCCTCGGCGAGACCTTATGCAGAAAGCGATGTGCGCAAGATCACAGCACGCGAAGGTTGCGCGTTCACGCTGACTTGACCGTGACCTCCGAGGCGGATTTCAGCGCCGTCTTGCCCTTGGCGGTCTTGATCTCCACCGCCGGCTTCGCCTTCGAAGCCTCGCGCTTCACCGTGTTGCCCTGGATGGTCTTCTCGACGTCCTGGGTGTGGACCTTGGTCACCTCGCCCGAGACGGTGCCCTTGCCCCATTTGTAGGTGACGTCGTCGCCGGTCTTCACCTTGGCCTTGGCAGTCATCTGATCCTCCGTCGTGGCTGCGGGACAAGGCGCCGGGAGCGGGTGCGTTCCCGGCTCTCCACGGCCGGGATGCCGCACTCAGCGCCCGACCTCCCGGCGCAGGGCCGCGACCATCGTCTCGACCGCCGCCTGCGCGGTCTCACCGAGGTCGATGTCGGTCTCGCCGGCGGTGACGAGGCCGCGCGCCTCCAGTTCCTCCACGCCCTCCGGGTCGGCCTCGTGGCCGGCGCCGTCCCGGCGGATCACCGAGGTGACCCTCTCGCCGCTGACGAGGCGGTGGTAGGCCGCGAAGGCGAAGATCGAGAGGGCCTTGTCGGAGAGTCCGTTCAGGTCGTCGGCCATGCGTGCGCTCCTCGCGTCGGGTTCGTCGGACGAACGCCGTACGGGCCTGAGGGGTCCGGACGGACGCCAGGGTGCGACGACACGCGCGGCGACAGGTGCGACGACAGGCGCGCCCGCCGGAGCGGCGCCGCTTCGCGCCGGGCCCGGCTTGCTGCTAATCTGCCGCTCTCCATGACCCAGCACACCGATCAGACCGAAGTGGAACCGAGCCCCGAGACGCGCCCCGCGCCCGCGCCGCCCGATCTCGACTATCGCCTGCGCCAGCAGGCGATCCTGTCCGAGTTCGGCGTCGAGGCTCTGCGCGGCACCGATGTCGATCACCTGCTGCAGCGGGCCGCGGAACTGTGCGCGCAGGGCATGGGCGCGGAGTTCTGCAAGGCCCTGGAATATCAGCGCGGCGCCGACACCCTGCTGGTCCGGGCCGGCGTCGGCTGGGGACCCGACGTGATCGGGAAGGCCCGGATCGGGGCGGACCTCGCCTCCCCCGCGGGCTTCGCCCTCAAGACCGGCCGGCCGGTGATCTCCAACCACCTCGCCGACGAGACCCGGTTCCGCACGCCGCAGCTCATGGCCGAGCACGGCATTCGCCGGGCGATCAACGTGCTGATCGAGAACCGGGACGGCGCCTTCGGGGTGCTGGAGGTGGACGACACCCGCGAGGGCATGTTCGCGGAGGCCGACATCGCCTTCATGCAGGGCTTCGCCAACCTGCTCGGGGGCGCCATCGAGCGCCAGCGGACCGAGAGCCTGCTGCGGGCCGCCCTCGCCCGGCAGGACCTGCTCGCCCGCGAGATGAGCCACCGGGTCAAGAACAGCCTCGCCATCGTGGCGAGCCTCCTCGCCCTGCAGGCCCGGGCCGCCGAGGACCCGGCCGTGCAGACGGCCCTGGCGGACGCGCGCAGCCGCGTCGAGGCGATCGCGGGCGTCCACGACCAGCTCTGGCGGCAGGGTGACAAGGCGGAGGGGGAGGGGGAGGGGGTGCCGGGCGAGCTCGACCTCGCGCCCTTCCTCGAGAAGCTCGTGGCCAACCTCGCCAGCGGCGTGCCGGGCCAGCGGCTCGCCTGCGCGGCCTGCCCGCAGCGGATCTCGGCCGATCGGGCGATCCCCATCGGCCTGCTGGTCAACGAACTCGTCACCAACGCGCTCAAATACGCCTACCCCCCCGAGACGCACCCGGCAGGCGGCGAGATCCGGGTCCGCGCCGAGCGCCGGCCCGAGGGGCTCGTGGTCGAGGTGGCCGACGACGGGATCGGCCTGCCGGCGGGATTCGAGATCGGGCGTAACTCGAGGAGCCTCGGGATGCGGGTGGTCGGCAGCCTCACGCGCCAGCTCGGCGGCAGCCTGACGATTCCGGCCCGGGAGAAGGGCACCTGCTTCCGCCTGGAGGTGCCCCTGGAGATGCCCCCGGCCGGCTGAGCGCGGCGTGCTCCCCGACCGGGCGGGGACTGGACAGAGGCCCTGCCCCGCCGCGATCTGGGCGCGACGGGTTCGGCGAGACAGAGCGGATGCAGTGACCGGAGACAGGACGACGGCGGCGCTCCTCGCCGAACGGCTCCACGCCTTTCGGAGCCTCGGCGACAATTGCGAGTTCGGGTTCGTGCAGCGCTACGGCGGGGTCGAGCCCTCCGGCCTGCTGCGCTTCTCCTACACGCCCATGGAGGACCTGATCCGCGGCCTGCGCTGCGGCTTCGCGGATTTCGGCGTGCCGGGCGACCTGCGGCTCTCCGTGAGTTCCGGCGGCACCTATTACTGCCACAGCGTCGCCTACAACATCTGGGCGAACACCGGGCACCCGGCCGGCTCGATCGAGCCGGAGGTGCTGCTGGAGCGGGAATACGGCCGGCTGGCCCATCTCAAGCGCAAGCTGCTCGACGAACTCGCGGACGGCTCGAAGATCCTGGTGCGCAAGGTCGGCCGCGACGAGACCGAGGCCGACTTCGCCCGCCTGGTCGAGGCGGTCCGGGCGCACGGGCCCTCGACGCTGCTGCGCGTGACCGAGGCCGGACCGGACTGGGTTCCCGAACCGGCCCGGCGCGTCGCCGACCGGCTGATCGCGGGACAAGTCCGCCGGTTCGCGCCGGTGGAGCAGGCCTGGGAGGTCGATCTCGAACCCTGGATGCACCTCGTGGACAGCGCCTACGCGCTGGAGCGCGGCGCGGCGCCGACCCGCCTCGACGCCGCCGCCTTCCCGGAGGCGCTGGCGCTGCCGGGACGCCTGCGCCGGCATGTCGGCCGGCACCGGGCGACGGCCTTGAGCGCCTACACGCGGGCGGTGGATCCGGCCGGCTTCCGCGCCGACACGGTCCACGTGTTCTCGAGCTGGGTGTGGATCCCGGAGGACTTCGCCGGGGACCGGGTCTTCGCGGCGGCCGGCTACGCGCGGCTCGGCTGGCGGGACGCCGACCTGTCGCGGCGCCGGTGCTGGCAGCGCGTCTGGGCGGCGGGACGGCTGCGCCCCGACGCGGCGCGGGAGCCCGTCGGGCTCGGCATGATCGGCACGCGGCGGGACGGGTTCTGGTCCGCCGGGGCCCGCTTCGCCGAGGGGCCGATCCCCGGCGATGAGCCGGCGCCGGAGCTGCGGATGCCGCCGGCCCGGTTCCCGGGCCGGGATCTCCTCGGCCGGCTGCTGCCGCGGGTCCTGTAGACCCCGGACCGGCACCCGACCGGGAACCGATCCGGCACGGCGGTCTTGCCTACCGGGCCGCACGGGACAGCGCCCGTCGCGAGGGAGCCCATGCCCGGTTCCGTGCCCGACCGCCGCTCTCTGCTCCTCACCCTGGCCGCGGGGTCGGCGCTCCTGTCGACGCGGGGCGCCGACGCCGTCGGGGCGCCGGAGCGGATCCCGCTCTGGCCGGGGCAGCCGCCGGGCGGCGGCGGTCCGCAGGGTCCGCCGGTCCGCGACGACAGCGGCGCCGTGAAGAACGTCGCCGTGCCGGTCTTGGAGGTGTACGCCCCGGAGACGCCGACCGGCGTGGCGGTCCTCGTCGCCGGCGGCGGCGGCTACGCGCGGATCGGGATAGTCAAGGAGGCGCTCCCCGCCGCGCTCTGGCTCGCCGCGCAGGGCATCACGGCCTTCGTGCTCACCTACCGCCTGCCGGGCGAGGGCTGGGCGGCGGGCCCCCTGGCGCCGCTCCAGGACGGGCAGCGGGCCCTGCGCCTGATCCGCGCCGCTTCCGGGCGCTTCCGGATCGACCCGGCCCGCGTCGGCGTGCTCGGCTTCTCCGCCGGCGGCCACCTCGGCGGCCTGATCGCCGCGCGCTCCGCGTTCCGGGCCTACGAACCCGTGGACGCGGCCGACGACCTGTCGGCGCGGCCCGATTTCGCGACGCTGATCTACCCCGTGGTGAGCCTGGAGCCGCCCCACGACCGCACGACCACCCGGCGCTCCCTGGTCGGCGAGGCCCCGAGCCCGGAGGCGAGCCGGGACTGGTCGCTCCAGACCCATATCCGGTCCGGCTGCCCGACGCTGTTCCTCGTGCAGGCGGACGACGACCCGGTCATCAGCCCGGAGCACAGCCGCATCTTGGACGCGGCCTGCCGCGCGGCGGGCGTGCCGGTCGAGTACCACCGCTTCGCGGTCGGCGGCCACGGTTTCGGGATCGGCCGGTCGGAGGCGCCGGTCGCCCTCTGGCCGAGGCTCTGCCGGCTCTGGCTGACCAGCGTGTCGGTGATGCGCTGACGCGGCGCGCACCGCCTGCCTGCGGCGACCCTGTCGGGTCGCTCATCCGGCCCGGGAGCCGTCAGGCAGGGCAGGGGGCCGGTGAGCCCCGGGCCGGCGCGCAGGGGGCCCTCGCCCGCGCGGACGGGACCCGCGCGGGCGCGCCGGAGATCGCCGCCGCCGGGGTCGCGGGCGGTCACGCCCGGAGAGCCGGACCGCCGCTCCAGCCGCCGCCGCGAGCGACGCCGGGCGGTCGGGTCAGCGCCGCGGCGATCGGCCGGACGTCGTCCCGGTCCACCCGTCGCGGGGAGGGGCCTCCGCCCCCCTGACCCGACCGCCCTGCCCGGGAGCGCCGGTGTCGGCGCCCGTCAGCCGCTTCGTCATCGCGCCCGTTGCGACCGCGCCTCGCCGCGCGCGACGACGGGCGCGCGGCGGCCCGGGTCGGAGCCGAGCGTGTCCGGCGGCGGCGCGCGGCCTCCCATCCCCGTGGCCTCGACCTCCCGCCCGATCAGCGGCCTTCATCCAGCCGCATCCAGTCGCATCCAGCCCCGTGCCGCCGTCGGGCGGCCTTCGGGCGGCGACGCCGGGACACGGGACGATCCGGTCCCACGAACCTCTCCCCGTTGTTCGCATAAGATATATTATGGAATGCAAAGGGCGTCCCAGGTCGGGTGAGGGGCGGTCGCTCCGCCGGCCGGCGCGCCCAGATGGGATCCCGCCTCGCGCCGCCTCCGATCCGGGCGGTGCGGCCCCGGCGTCGGGTCCCGTCCGGCCGGGCGGCTTCCGGATCGGGCGAGGGCGGTCCGAGCCCCCTCCCCGCGGCGCGGCGTGCCGCCCGCGCGCCCTCACGCGGCGCGCCCGGCCGTGCGGCGGACGTCGCCGAGGATCCGGCCGTCCCGCGTCCGGCAGTCGATATGCTCCGACAGACGGCCGGTCCGGATCCGGATCGATGCCGGCCGGGCCAGGAGCGCGGCGCGCTCCAAGAATTCCGCGGCGCTCATCGGCGCGTCCCGGCCGCCGCCGAGGCCGCGCCACCAGGACACCGCCTTATCCCGCTCGTAGCCGCTGCGCTCGGGCCGCAGGCGGACGCGCCACGCCGCCTCGGCGGGGCCGTCCCGCCAGCCGAGGACGAGGTCGAGCCCGTCGGGCGCGGCCTCCAGCTTCAGGGCCGTGACTGGATGCCACGCGGCCTCCTGCCAGCCGGCCTCCGCCGCCGGGGCAGGGCCCGCCGGCTCGGGACCGGGCAGCCCGGGATCCGCCGAGAGGATCGCCAGCTCGTCGTCGGCGGCGGCCTCGTGCGGCGCCTCGGCGTCCGGGTCCGCCTCCGGCTCGGTCCAGCACGCCTCGCAGGTGGAGGCGTTCAGCGCGATCAGGGCGCCGCAGCCGGGGCAGGGCTTGGCGCGCGAGGCCCCTGCCCCGCCCAATCCCTGTGTGGCGCTCCGGACCGTCACGGCGTCGACGGGCCCGTGCATCCGCACCAGACCGGCATAGTCCAGGATCAGCGCGTCGGCCTTTCCGGGCGCGCAGCGCAGCGCCCGGCCGACCTGCTGCACGTAGAGGCCGGTGCTGCGGGTCGGGCGCAGCAGCGCCACCAGATCGACCTCGGGCACGTTGAAGCCGGTCCCGAGCACGCCCACCGAGGTCAGGCAGCGGATCTGCCCGGCCCGGAACGCCGCGACGATGCGGTCGCGCTCCCGGCGGGGCGTCTCGCCCGAGACGCTCTCGCAGGAATACCCTTCCGCCCGCACCGCGTCGCGCACGGCCTCCGCGTGGGCGAGGCCGGCGCAGAAGGCGAGCCAGGCCCGGCGGGCGCGCCCGTACTCCGCGAGCTCCGCGACCGCCGCGCGGGTGATCCAGTCGCGGTTGACCGCCGCCTCCAGCTCGCCCGGGATGTAGTCGCCCCCGCGCCGGCCGACGCCCGAGACGTCGAGCTGGGTGAGCGTCGCCTTGGAGACGAGGGGCGCCAGGAAGCCGCGCCGGATCAGCGTGAACGTGTCGGCCTCGTAGGCGATGCCGGAGAAGAGCCGGTGCTCGCCTTCGTCGAGGCGGCCCGAATCGAGCCGGTAGGGCGTGGCGGTGAAGCCCGCCACACGCAGCCCGGGGGTCCGCGCGCGCAGGCCCGCCAGGAAGCGGCCGTAGCGGGTGTCGGCGGCGCGGGGGATCAGGTGGGCCTCGTCGACGATCACGAGGTCGCGCGGACCGATCGCGTCGAGCCGGTCGGCCACCGACTGGATGCCGCAGACCAGCACCTGCGCCCCGGCCTCCCGCCGCCGGAGCCCGGCCGAGAAGATGCCGGCCGGCGCCCCCGGCCAGGACCGGGTCAGCTCGGAGAAATTCTGGGCGACCAGCTCGCGGCTGTGGGTGACGATCGCCACCCGGGCGAGGGGATTCTCGTCCAGGGTCTCCCGGGCGAGGGCCGCGATCACGAGCGCCTTGCCGGCCCCGGTGGGCAGGACGATCAGGTGGCCGGGCGCCGCGTCGTCCGCCCCTCCCCGCGCCCAGGCGGCCGAGAGCGCGTCGAGGCTGGCGCGCTGGTAGTCCCGCAGGCGCAGCATGGCGGCGGTCTAGCCGGCCGCGCCGGCCCTGTCCGTGGCGGCGCGGTCACGGCGCAGCAGGTAGATGTCCATGATCCAGCCGTGCCGGGCCCGGGCCTCGGCGCGGACCCGGCGGATCTCGGCGCCCGCGTCGCCCAACCGGCCGGAGATCAGGATCTCGTCCGGGCTGCCGAGATAGGCGCCCCAGTGGATCGTCAGGTCCGGGTCGAGATGCGCGAAGGACGGGTCGCCGTCGAGCATCACCACGACGCTCTCCGCCTCCGCCGGCCACCCCGCGGCGAGGCGGCGGCCGGTGGTGATCAGCACCGACCCGCCGATGCCGTTCAGCGGCACGCCGTGGCGGGCAGCGAGGACCTGCACGCTGGACAGACCGGGCACGACGCGGCGCCGGAACGGCACGCGTCCGCGGGCCAGGATGTGGTCGAGGATGCGCAGGACGCTGTCGTAGAGGGCCGGGTCCCCCCAGGCCAGGATCGCCCCCACCTCCCCGGGCCCGAGATGGGCCGCGAAGGCCGCCTCCAGCCGCTCGGCCCGGGCCGCGTGCCAGGCCTCGACGGTGCGCCCGTAATCGGCCGGGCGGCGCTCCCGGGGCGGGTCCTCGACGGTGACGACCCGGTGGGGTTTTCGGATATGGGCCGCGCAGATCCGGCGGCGGATCTCGACGAGGTCGGCGGTCTCGGCGCGCTTGTCGAGGACGAACACCGCGTCGACGTCGGCGAGCGCCCGCACCGCCTGGAGGGTCAGGTGCTCGGGATCGCCCGTGCCGATGCCGATGACCCGGATCTGCCTGTCCTGCATGCCGTCCTCCGCCGGGGCGGGGAGGGCCGGCGCCGGCCTCCCCTACAAGCGCGCGTCGGCTTTGGCGAGGATCGCCCGGGCGATGGTCAGGTCCTGCAGGGCGATGCCGGAGGAATCGAACACGGTGATCTGGTCCCGGTCCGTCCGGCCCCCCTCCCCGCGCCGCAGCACGTCGCCCAGCGCCGTGAGGCCGCCTTGAGCCTGCGCGGAGGCGTGCTGGAACTCGCCGATGGTGCGCGACTGCTCCGGCAGGTCGCAGAACAGGGCCGCCCGCTCCAGCAGGGCGGGGGGCAGCTCCTGCTTGCCCTTCGCGTCCGCCCCCATGGCGGCGACATGCGTGCCGGGGCGGACCCAGCCGGCCTCGAACAGCGGCGCGCGGGCGGGCGTCGCCGTGACGATCACGTCGGCAGCCGCGCAGGCCTCCTGGGCAGAGGCCGCCCGCACGTCGAGCCCGGAGGCCCCCTGCCCCGCCAGGCGCTCACTGAGCCCCGCGACCTTGGCGGCGTCCCGGGCGACCACCAGCACCGTCCGGATCGGGAGGATCCGGGCGAGCGCCGCGCACTCGAACTCGGCCTGGTTGCCGGCCCCGAACACCGCCAGCACCGCGGAATCCGGCCTGGCCAGCACGCTCGCCGCCACGGCATCGGCAGCGGCGGTCCGGTAGGCGTTGACGCGGCCCGCCTCGATCACCGTGTCGACCCGGCCGACAGCCTGGTCGAACAGCAGGATCACCGAATTGTGCCGCGGCAGGCCCCGGTCCGGGTTGCCGGGCCAGAACGAGCCGACCTTCAGGCCGGCATAGTCGACCGTCGAGCCCGACTTGATCGAGAACCGGTTGGCCGGCTCCGAGCCGTGGCCGAGCACCGCCGGGAACAGGGTGGTACCCGGCGCCACCGCGGCGATCAGCGCCTCGCGGGCGGCGTCGAACGCCATGGCGTGATCGACCAACGAGGCCGATTCCTCCTCCGAGATGAAGCGCATGGGTTCACGGACCTCCAGAATCATGGTTTCGAAAGGTCCGAGACCTTTCGCGGGTGCAGGGCAGAGCCCTGCCCTCGGGCGGAGCCCGATGTCGGGGCGCCGCCCCGACAACCCCGCCGAAGGGCCTCGGCCCCTCGGAATCCCCTACAGGGTCATGCCGCGTGCGGTGACCGGCCAGATCGCCTCGACGCGGCCGTTCCGCACGCCGACATACCAGTCGTAGACGTTGACCGTCGGGTCGCAATGGCCGGGGATCAGCTTCAGGCGCTCGTTGAGCGTCAGCACGTTGCCGGGATCGCTGATCACCCCGTGCTCGTCCGAGCACTTGATGTACTCCACGTCGTCCCGGCCGAACACCACCGGCAGGCCGCTGTCGATACTCTGCGCCTTGAGGCCGGCATCGCAGATGGCGACGTCCGCCTTCGCCTTGCTCATGATCGCCGTGTAGATGAACAGGCTGTTCTCGAACTCCGCGATCGGCCGGCCCTCGGCGTCCTTCACCCGCTGGTAGTCCGCGTCCATGAAGACGTAGGAGCCGCATTGCAGCTCGTTGTAGACGCCGCTGCCGCCCTCCATGGCGAAGCTGCCGGTGCCGGCCCCCGCCACGATGGCGCAGTCGAGGCCCACTCCCTTCAGCAGGTCGACGGTGCGCTTCGTCTCATCGATCGCCGTC
Source organism: Methylobacterium sp. ME121 (assembly GCF_000974725.1). Taxonomy (NCBI): domain Bacteria; kingdom Pseudomonadati; phylum Pseudomonadota; class Alphaproteobacteria; order Hyphomicrobiales; family Methylobacteriaceae; genus Methylobacterium; species Methylobacterium sp. ME121. The sequence goes on along the minus strand of NZ_BBUX01000043.1, from coordinate 18,713 downwards.
TGGATCAGGGCCTTGCGCTCGCCGTAGTCGCGCACGTGCTGGGCCTTGCCCTGGTAGGCCTGCAGGCCCGCGAAGCTCAGGCCCGGCGCCGCCGCGATCTTCTGCGCGATCGCCACGGCGGGCTCGCCCGGCGCGACGCCGCAGCGGCCGGCGCCGACGTCGATCTCCACGAGGCATTCGAGGGTGACGCCGTACTTGACCGCCGCCGCCGAGAGGTCGTCGACGTTGCCGAGGTCGTCGACGCAGACCAGCACCCGCGCCCGGGTGGCGAGCGCGGCGAGGCGCTCGATCTTCTTCGGCGCGACCACCTGGTTGGAGACCAGCACGTCGCGGATGCCGGCGCTCACCAGCGCCTCGGCCTCGCTGACCTTCTGGCAGCAGACGCCGCAGGCGCCGCCCCGCTCGATCTGCAGGACCGTGATGTCGGACGACTTGTGGGTCTTGGCGTGCGCCCGGTGGCGCAGGCCGTGCGCCTTCATGAAGCGGCCGAGCTTGTCGACGTTGCGCTCGAGGGCGTCGAGGTCGACCAGCAGGCAGGGGGTGTCCACCTCCTCGACCGGCATCCCGACGGTGGCGGGGATGTTGTTGCGCATGGTGTGTCCTCCTGATCGCGTGCGGATCTCGTGGCGGGGCCCGGTTACGGGGCGAGGCCCAGAAGCTCGGCGATGCGCGGCGTCGCCTTGATGCCGGTGCCGGTGAGCACCACCACGGTGGTGTCCTCGGGCCGGATCGCGCCGCGCGCGGTGAGATCGGTGAGCGCCGCCGCCGCCATGGCGCAGGTCGGCTCGACGTAGAGGCCCGAGCGGGCGAGCTCCATCAGCGCCGCCTCGATGGCTGCCTCGGAGACCGCCACGGTGCCGCCGCCGGAGCGGCGGAGCGCCGCCAGCACCGCCCGGCCGCGGACCGGCTGGGCGATCGAGGCGCCCTCGGCCAGCGTCGGGCGCGGGGTGACCGGCACGAAATCCGCCGCGCCGGCCTCGAAGCCCGCGTGCAGGGGCGCGCAGTGGGCCGGCTGGACCGCGTGGAGCCGCGGCAGACGGGCGATCGCGCCCCGGCGCAGCAGCTCCGAGAAGCCGATGTCGCAGCCGAGGATGTTGCTGCCCGCGCCGCAGGGGATGATGACATGGTCGGGCGCGGCGAAACCCAGATCCTCCCACAGCTCGTAGGCCAGCGTCTTGGTGCCCTGGAGGAAGTGGGCCTGCCAGTTGTGGCTGGCGTAGAAGATCGAGTCCGCCTGGGCGACGGCCGCGTCGGCGGTGTCCTGGCGGGTGCCGGGGATCAGCTCGACCTCCGCGCCGACGGCGCGCATCTGCACGGTCTTGGCCGGCGAGGTCGAGGCCGGGACCAGGATCTTGGCCCGCATCCCGGCCGCCGCGGCGTAGGTCGCCACCGCGGCCCCGCCATTGCCGGAGGAATCCTCCAGCACCGCATCGATCCCCTGCTGGCGCAGGATCGACAGCATCACGGAGGCGCCCCGGTCCTTGAAGCTGCCCGAGGGCGCGAACCATTCGAGCTTGAAATGCGCGTGGCCGCCCCGCCAGGGCCGGCGCACAAGCGGCGTGCAGCCCTCCCCGAGCGTGACCGGGTCGGCCACCGCCACCGGCAAGGCGGCGGCGTAGCGCCAGAGGGAGCGCTGGCCCGTGTCGATCTCGCCGCGCCCGATCCCCGGCAGGTCGGTGATCATCAGCGGATCGCCCGTCTCCGAGCGCCAGCGCGGCGTCTCGATCGGGTAGGTCGCCCCGGTGGCGGGGTCGAGATAGGCGGCGGACGGAGGCATCGCGGCTCGGTTTCCGGGGTGGTTCGGAAAAGAGAATACAAAATAATCTGCGACGGCGCGCCCCCCAGTTCGGGGATGGGACAGCGCGCCGTGCTGCGCGTCGGGGCTCCGCCCCGACAACCCGCCGAAGGGCCTCGGGCCCCCTAAAAACCCGGGTCAGGCCGCGAGCGGCAGAACCGTCGGCTCCGGGGCGTGCTCGGCGGCGATCGCCCCGGCGACGAGCTCGGCGGTGGCGCCCGAGAGGGTCCAGCCGAGATGGCCGTGCCCGGTGTTGTAGAACACGCCCGGCCGGCGGCCCCGGCCGACCTTGGGCAGCATGTTCGGCAGCATCGGCCGCAGGCCGCTCCAGGCCACCACCCGGTCGGTGTCGACCAGGGGGAACTGCTCCCGGGTCCAGTCGACCAGGGGCTGGATCCGGTCGTGGCGGATGTCGCGGTTGAAGCCGTTGAACTCCGCCGTGCCGGCGACCCGCAGGCGCTCGTCGCCGAGCCGGCTCGTGACGATCTTGGCCGCCTCGTCGAGGATGCTCACCTCGGGCGCCGCCTTCTGGGCCTCCGGCGTCAGCAGGTTCACGGTGATCGAGTAGCCCTTCACCGGGTAGACGTTGACCCGGTCGCCGAGCATCGCCGCGAAGTGCCGGCTGGCGCAGCCCGCGCAGATCACCACCGCGTCGGCCCGCAGGACCCGCGCGTCGCCGGCCGGCTGGCCCGCGTCACGCCAGCGAACCGCGTAGCCCCCCTCCCCCGGCGCGATCGTCTCGACGCTGGCGTCCTGGACGAAGCGGACGCCCCTGCGCGCGCAGGCGGCCGCGAGGCCGCGGGTGAATTTGTGAATGTCGCCGGTGGCGTCGGAGGGCGTGAAGAAGCCGCCGTGATAGCGCCCGGCCAGCGTCGGCTCGATGGCGCGGATCTCCTCCGGGGTCACGGCGTAGCGCTCGAGGCCCCCCTCCCGCAGCAGGGCGTTGACGGCGGTGGCCTTCTCGAAGCTCGCCCGGTCCCGGTAGAAGTGCAGGATGCCGCGGGTCTTCAGGTCGAAGTCGATCCCCTCGGCCTCGGCCATGGCGAACAGCGCCTCCCGGGCCTTCAGGGCCAGCCGCACCGTCTCCACGGTGTTCTCCCGGTAATGGGCGATCTCGCGGACGAATTCGGCCATCCAGGACAGCTTGTGCCAGGAGAGCTTGGGATTCATCAGCAGCGGCGCGTCGCGCCGCGTCATCCAGCGCAGGCCCTGCATCACCGTGGAGAGCTTGTTCCAGACCTCGGCGTTGCAGGCCGAGAGCTGGCCGCCATTGGCGAAGGAGGTCTCCATGGCGGCGTAGCGCTGCCGGTCGAGGACGGTGACGCGGTAGCCGCGCTGGGCGAGCGCGTAGGCGGTCGTCACGCCGGTGATGCCGGCGCCGATCACGGCGATGTGGGTCATGGGCTTGGACTCCGGGACTGGACGCGTGGAGGCCGCCCGCGAGCGGTCGGCCGGTTGCGCGCCCCATCTGTCCCGGTGCCTGAGAGCTTGATCCGCGACCGGCCCTGGCGAGGCTTTTCGCGGACGTCCCCTTCGGCGGGTGCCCACGGGCTCGCCCGCTGCACCGCTCTCCAGATCGCCCTGACGACACGGTTCCGGTGCCTGAGAGTTTCCGGGGCGGTTGCTCCGTCGGCGCCGGGTCCCCTCTGCTGGGAAGATCCCGGTCTCTCCCGCATCGTCACGATGGGCCGGTCCCGGATACGCCGATCGGCCGCGGGGGAGAAGCCCGCCCGCCCCGCCGGCGGCCGATTCCGCCGACAGCCGGTGCGCGTTGTCACCGCCGGGTCGCCGCCGGGTCACCCCGGAGTCACCGCAGAGTCACCGCGGGAGCGATCCCGGCCGCCGGCGGTTGATCCGGCGGTTGGACGGGGAATTCCGGAGGACGGCCGATGCTGACCAGGACCGCGATCTACGAGGGCACGGTGCGCGACGGCCGGGAGGAGGAGTTCTTCCGCCGGGTCCGGGACGAGCTCGAGCCGTTCTGGCGGCGGTTCCCGGGCGTCACCGCCGTGCGGGTCCAGCGCCTCGTCTCCAAGGACGACGACGCGCGGCCGATCGCCATGATCCTGGAGATGGACTTCCCCGATCAGGCGGCCCTGGACGCCTGCCTCGCCTCGCCGATCCGACCGGAATCGCACGCCGCCACCGAGGCGGTGATGCAGATGTTCGACGGCCGCTTCTACCATCTGGTCAGCGCCGGCCGGACCTTGTCGCTGGCGGATTAGGATCCGGCCGCGGGACGGCAATCACCGCCTATATTCATCGCCGTATTTACCGCAAATAAACCTAGATCGACAGATACGTATCCTCTAAAGGTGAAATTATTCGCTGACACACCAGTCGAACCAACACTCTTAAGGGTCTCGGTGCAGGGTGTGCACGAACGACACCCTTCTTGTTCCGGCGGACGGCGCGATGGCGAAGTGGATTCCTGGCGCGGCCGTCTTCGGTCTCCTGTGCCTGATGATCATCCCGGCCCCCGGGATCTGGGGCGTCCTGATCGGGGCCGCCTGCGTGCTCGCCATCGTCGGCAGCCTGTGCATGCTCGCCCTCGATCGGGTGGCGAGCGCCATCCTCGTCTGGCGCGCGCGGATGCGGGCGCGACGCCCGAGCCCGAGCCGGAGCCGGAGCCGGGTGGTCCATGCCGGCGCCCGGATGACCCGGAAGGTCTGAGCCTCCGGCGGGGCGCCGGGGACTGGATTCCCCGCGGCATCGGTGCAAGGTCCCGACGCCGCGATCACGGCGCCTAAGATCACCCGGGACGGTCCGATGAAGCTCCTCTACTCCCCCGCCTCCCCCTATGCCCGCAAGGTGCTGGTCCTCGCCCACGAGACGGGACTGATCGACCGGATCGCCGTCACCGTCGCGGGGGCCTCGCCGACGGGCCCCTCCGCGGAGGTCGCCGCCCACAACCCGCTGGGCAAGATCCCCGCCCTTGTGCTGGAGGACGGTACCGCCCTCTACGACAGCCGGGTGATCTGCGAGTACCTCGACGGCCTCTCGTCCGGGCCGCACCTGTTCCCCGAGGGGGCCGCCCGCTGGGACGCGCTGACCCGGCAGGCGCTCGCCGACGGCCTGCTCGATGCGGCGCTGCTCACCCGCTACGAGCGGGTGCTGCGCCCCGAATCCCAGCGCTGGGACGCCTGGGAGGCCGGTCAGGTCGGCAAGATCCGCGCGGCGCTGGACCGCTTCGAGAGCCTGGTCGGCGGGATGCCGGCGCTGGATATCGGCACGGTCGCGCTGGGCTGCGCGCTCGGCTACCTGGATCTGCGCTTCCCCGATCTCGCGTGGCGGGAGGGCCGCCCGGCGGTCGCCGCCTGGTACGCGGAGTTCGAGCGCCGCCCGTCCATGGAAGCCACCGTGCCGAAGGGCTGAGGGCCCCGCCGCGCCGGGCCTCGCTACGGCCGGGCCCGGTCGGCGATCGCGTAGGGATGGGTCGATCCGAGCGGGTCGGCGAGGAAGTCCTGGACCGTCCCGGCGCCCGTGCCGAAGGTGATGAGCAGGAAGCCGCCCGCCAGCGCGAAGTTCTTGAGGAAGTCCCAGAACAGCTCGCGGCCCTTGCCCCCGGCCCAGAAATCCCCCGGCACCCAGAACTGCTTCCACAGCAGCGCCGTCACCCCGCAATAGCCGGCGAGCACGAAGGCGGCGGCCCGGTCGGCGGTCCCGGTCAGGATGCAGAGCGACATCCCGATCTCGACGCAGAGCCCGATCACGATCAGCGCCACCGCGGGCGCGGTGGCGTGCACGGCCTGCCGCGCCTGCCCGACCGCACCCCTGAAGTTCAGGATCTTGTCGAGGGCGCTGAACGGCAGGAACAGCAGCACGAGGAGCAGGCGGACGCCGAACGCGATCGCGACGCTGAGGCTGGCCATGCGCTGAACGGTCTCCCTCAACCCGGCCCGGTGCGCCGATCCGAGGCACCGGTCCAAGGCGCTGATCCAAGGCGCTGATCCAAGCCGCGAGCGGCCCAAAGGTTTCCTTGGCCACGCGCCGGTGCCGCCCGGCCAGGATGGGCGGCACCGCCCGGAATGGCGCGCTTCCTCGATCGAGGGTGGCATGGCGGCAACAATGGTTCAATCCGCTTCGCGCAGATGGTCGAGTTCCGGATCCTTCTGAAAATTACGACCCATCCTTCAATCGATGATAGATATCGGCCTAGACACCGTCTCGGCAATTTCGTGATCATTATTCGAAATCATCTCAGATCATTCGCCCAAATCTTGACAGGCACGCTCACTTCACGGCTCGATTTCTCGACGTTTCCCCCGGTCGACGCGCGGCGATGATTGCCGAGGCGCCGGCCCGGGGGAACCACGCGCCGATCAGTGTCCGTGAGAGTGTCGAATCTTGACCATGCGCATCGCGATCATCACGCCGTCGCGGCTCAAGCCCTCGACCCTGGTCGGAAAGGCCGGTCAGTACTTCCTGGAACACGCGATCGAGAGCGCCAACGCCCAGGAGCTCGACCGGCCGGCGACGATCCACTTCTTCGTCGGGACCGATCCGGAGACCGAGATCCCGGCGCGGCTCGCCGCGCACCCGCAGGTCACCTTCGCGCGCGGCGCGCGCAAGGGGCAGATCCCCGCGCTGAACGCGGCCATCGGCGCCGTCGACGACAGCTGGGACCTCGTCGGCTTCCTCGAGGACGACGATCGCTGGCTGCCGCCCTATCTGGGCGTCGCCGTCCGAGCCCTGGACAGCTTCGATTTCGTCTCCTCGACGCAGCTCGAGGTGGACGAGGCCGGCGAGGTGGTCCGGATCAACGACTTCGCGACGCCGTCGGGCTGGCTGATGCGGCGGGCCACCTTCGCGCAGGTCGGCGCGATCAGCCCGGCCTCGAAGTGGCACTACGACAACGAGTGGCTCGGCCGCCTCGCCGAGACCGGCCTGCGCCGCGCCCACCTCGTCGAGGCGACGGCGCCGGTCACGCTGCAGGACGCGATCCTGGTCCGCCCGTGGCTCGCCAACGTCCTCCAGCTCGGCGGCCCCAGCATATCCCTCGCGCGCCACGGCTTCGTCCTGCCGCTGGTGTGCCGCCTCGTGCATCCGGGCTCCGGGAGCTCGGATGTCGGCCAGGGCGGGACGTCGCGAGCCGAGAGCGAGGCCGAGTACCGGCGGCTGGTCGACCGCTTCGGCCGCATCCCCTGGTGAGATCGCGCCGCGCGGCGGACGCTCGGCGGACCGGCGCCTCTCGCGACCGACGCGGAGGCCGGTTCAGCCGGGGATCACCCCTCGGGACGCTGACGCGGGGCCGGTCACGCAGGCGCCGATCAGCCGCCGCACGAAGCCCGCGCAGGCCTCGAGTTCGTCCCGGGTGACGTACTCGTCCGCCCTGTGGGCGCGCGCGATCGAGCCCGGCCCGATCACCACGGCCGGCACGCCGCCGAGCCGCTCGAACAGCCCGCCCTCCGTGCCGTACGAGACCTTGGCGTGGCCGTTGCGGCCCGCGAGGCGCTTGGCCAGGGTCACGATCTCCGCCTCCGGATCGGTGTCGAGGCCCGGATAGTCGATCAGCGGCTCGACCGCGACGCCGCAGGCCGGATCGCCGGCCCGCATCAGCGGCGCCAGCGTCCCGGTGGCGTAGGCGATCGCGGACGCCGCCAGCGCGGCGGCATCGTCCGCGCCGATCGCCCGGTACTCGAACTCGACGCTGCAGGTGTCGGGCACGATGTTGAGCGCCGATCCGCCCCGGACCACGCTCGACAGGCCGGTGGTGTGGGGCACGTCGTAGAGCGGGTCGCGGGCCCCGTCCCGGGCGATGGCCTCCGCGGACAGGCGGACATGCTCGATGAAGCGGGCGGCGTACTCGACCGCGTTGACCCCCTGGGGCGCCAGGGCCGAGTGGCTGGCCTTGCCGCGGAAGGTGAGGCGGGCGGCCGCCTTGCCCTTGTGGCCGACCACCACGTCCATCCCGGTCGGCTCGCCCACGAAGCAGCCGAGCGGCCGCGGCACGCGCTCGAGCATCCGGGCGATCAGCGGGCGCACGCCGAGGCACCCGATCTCCTCGTCGTACGAGATCGCGAGGTGGATCGGGGTGGCGAGCTCCGCCGCCACCATCTCGGGCAGGAGCGCGAGGCAGACCGCGAGGAACCCCTTCATGTCGGAGGTGCCGCGCCCGTAGAGCCGCCCGCCCTCCTCCCGCAGGGCGAACGGGTCCGACGACCAGGGCTGGCCGTCGGTCGGCACCACGTCGCTGTGGCCGGAGAGCACGTAGCCGGGGCGGGTCTCGAACGGTCCGACGCTGACCAGCAGCGCCGCCTTCCGGCCCAACGGATCCGGCACCCGCTCGACCGCGGCGCCGTGGCCGCGGCAATAGGCCTCCGCCCAGTCGATCAGCGGCAGGTTCGAGCGGGCGCTCACCGTGTCGAAGGCGACGAGCGCGGCGAGCAGTGCCGCCGGATCGGGCGTGCCGGGGCGCGGCGAGGCGGTCTGTGCGGGCTCTGTCATGGATCCCATGGCGTGGCGAGGTCGTGGCGAGGTCGTGGCGAGGTCGTGACCGGATCTTGGCCGGATCTTGGCCGGGTCGCGGCCGGCGTGCCGACCCGCGCGAATCGGTCTCGAGGGCGCGCGGAGTCCTAGAGGGTTTTCGGCGCTTCCGGGATCCCGGGCAATGCCCGGCCGGCGGCGCCCCGGAACCGGGGCGGCGCTCGGGCGTAGCCGCCGGTGAAGCCCGTCAGGTCGCCCGTCCCGGAGCCCCGACCATGCGTCCCGGTCCCGCCCCGATCCTCGCCGCCCTCCTGCCGACGCTCCTGCTGCCGACGCTCCTGCTGCTGGCCGCCCCGGCCGAGGCCCGCCGGCAGGCCGCTCCCCCGGCCGGGCGACCGCATCACCGCGCGGCCTCCGACACGGACCTGACCCTCGCCCGCATGGCGGCGCGCGACCGGCCCCTCTGGCGGGTCTGGCAGCGGCCCCGGCCCCTCGCCCGGATGCTCCCCCCGTCGGCGCGCGAGCGGGTCGCGGCGCCGCCGCTCACGGGCTGGGGCTACGGCGGCACCGTCCCGGATGCCGCGCCCGGCTTCTGAACCGCCTCGACCCGGACCCGGCCGCCTGCCATGGTGCGGGCGAAAGCAGCGGCCCGAGACGGACACGATGGTGCTGGAGTTCCGCCTGGACGACCCGACCCCCGCGGATCCGCGCCGCCGCTGGGACACCCTGGCGCAGGAGGCGCGGGACGCCTGCTACGACAACACCCGCGCGGTGGCCGACAGCGCGTCCCAGGTGGCCGCCCGGGACGCGGCCTCGGCCGCCTACCGGGCCGCGCATCCGGCCGGCCTCGACGTGCCCTACGGCCCCGGCGCCCGCAACGCCCTCGACCTCTACCCGGCGCGGGACGCGGCGGCGCCCTGCCTGGTCTTCGTCCACGGCGGCTACTGGCAGCGGGGCGCCCGGGAGCTGTTCGCCTGCTTCGCGCAGGGCCCGAACGCCGCCGGCTGGTCGGTGGCGATGGTGGGCTACACCCTGGCGCCGGAGGCGAGCCTCGCCCGGATCGTGGCGGAGATCGGCGCGGCCCTCGACTGGCTGGCCGCCCACGGGGCCGCGCGCGGGATCCGCGGTCCCCTGGTCCTGTCGGGCTGGTCGGCGGGCGGGCTGCTCACCGCGATGCAGCTCGGCCATCCGGCGGTGGCGGCGGGCCTGGCGATCTCCGGCGTCTACGACCTCGCGCCGATCCGACAGACCGCCCTGGACGCCAAGCTGGGCCTCACCGACGGCGAGGTCGAGACCTTGTCGCCCCTGCGCCTCCCGGCGGTGGCGAAGCCGCTCTGCATCGCCTACGGCTCCCGCGAATTGCCGGCGCTGATCCACGACGCCCGCAACCTGCACGCCCTGCGGGCGGCGGCCCATGCCCCGGGATCCCTGCTCCCGGTCCCGGAGGCCGATCACTTCTCGGTGCTCGACGCCCTGCGCCGGCCCGGCGGGATCCTGGTCCGGGCGGCCCACGCCCTGCTCGAGGGCTGAGGCCCCGGCCGGGATCCCGCACCGGACCCGTGCCGACGCGGGGGGACGACCGCGTGCAGATTTGCAACTCCCGATAGAAATTCCGCATCGACGAGGCCGGTTTCCGTCTTGCTGAGGCTTGCCGCCCGTGCTGAGACGGGCTCGCGGGCACGATCTCCCCCTACCGGGAGCCGGCCGATCCCAGGGAGATCGGATGCAAGCGGTCGCGCGATCGGAACCCCCTGCGGCGGCGCCCTGCGCCGGCCCCGCGGACCGGGCCAGCCACCGCGGCGGACGGCGCGGCGGATGGCGCGCGCCGCGGCTGCGCGTCGTGCTGGCCCTGGGTTTCGGCACGCTCGGCTTCCTGACGACCCTGGCGCTCGCCGCCCTGGCGAGCCGGGAGGCGACCCGCCGGCTCGAGGCGGAGGTCGGCGGGCAGCTCGTCGAGATCGCCGGGCAGATGGCCCGGGGCCTCGATATCGGGATGTTCGAGCGCTGGCGCGACATCCAGATCGCCGCCGCCTCGGACAGTCTGCGCGATCCCGGAGCCGGAACGGCCGCCAAGCGCGCCGTGATGGAGCGGCTCCAGGCGACCTACCCGGCCTACTCGATCATCGGGCTGATCGACTCCGACGGGCGCGTCTCCGTCACCAGCACCGGCGCCCTGGAGGGCGCGGACGTCTCCGGTCGCGACTACTTCCGCGGCGGCCGCGCGGGCCCCTACGTGGGCGACGTGCACCCGGCCAAGCTCCTCGAGGCGCTGATGCCCCCGGACGAGGCCGCCGCGCGCGCGGCGGCGCGCGAGCCCCTGCGGCTCCTCGACGTCGCGGCCCCGGTCCGGGCGCCGGACGGCCGCGTCCTCGGGGTGCTGGCCGCGCATCTCGACTGGGCCTGGGCGCGCGACATGGCCCGCGTCCTCGAAGGCGCCCTCCGGGGCCACCGCCAGGGTGCCGAGATCCTGATCCTGTCCCGCGACGGCACCGTGCTCCTCGGTCCGCCCGCCCTGCAGGGCGCCCCCCTGCCCCGGTCGGTCCTGGCGGGCGGACGGCCCCTCGATCCGGAGGGCACGAGCCGGGTCGGCCCCTGGCCGGACGGCACCGCGTATCTCAGCGCCCGCGCGTCCACGGCCGGCCACCGCGACTATCCGGGCCTCGGCTGGCAGGTGGTGGTCCGGCAGGTGGCCGACCGGGCCCTGACCTCGGTGGCGGCCCTGCGCGGGAGCATCCTGGCGGCGGGCAGCGCGGTGGCCCTCGCGGCGGCGCTGCTCGCGTGGCTGCTGGCCGGCCTGATCGCCCGCCCCCTGCTGGATCTGGCGGCCGCTGCCGAGACCCTGGGCCGCGACCAGCCCCTGCCGCCGCTGCCCCGCTCCTTCGTGCGCGAGGGCGCGACGATCGCCGCCGCCCTGGCGGCGGCGGCGGACGAACGGGCCCGGCGCGCGGAGACCCACCGGCTGCTGATCGACGAACTCAATCACCGGGTGAAGAATACCCTCGCCACCGTGCAGGCGATGGCGGCGCAGAGCCTGAAGAATCTCGGCGCCGGCGCGGCGGCAGGGCGCGACGCCTTCGAGGCGCGGCTCCTCGCCCTGTCGCGCGCCCACGATATCCTGACCCGCGAGAGCTGGGCGAGCGCGGATCTGCGCGGCATCGCCGCCCAGGCGGTGCGGCCCTTCCTGGGTCCGGAACCCGCGGGCGGCGATCCGTCGAACCGGGATTCTTCCGGTCGGGAGACTTCGGACCGGGAGACTTCGGACCGGGACGCTCTGGGCGCGAACACCCCGCGCATCACCCTGGACGGCCCCGACCTGCGGCTGCCGCCCGAGGGAGCGCTCGCGCTCACGATGATCCTGCACGAATTGTGCACCAACGCGGTCAAGCACGGCGCCCTGTCGGTTCCGGCCGGGCGGGCCGCGCTGGCCTGGACGGTGGAGGCCGGTCCGGACACCGAGACCCTGCGGCTGACCTGGCGCGAGCGCGGCGGCCCGCCGGTCGTCTCCCCCTCGCGGAAGGGGTTCGGCACCCGCCTGCTCGAGCGGGGCTTCGCCGGGGGCAGGACCGCCAGCCTCACCTACGAGGCCGGCGGCCTCGTCTACGTGGCGGCCAATCCCCTGCCCGCCGCCGGCCGCGCGCCCGCACGGTCCGCGCCGCGTCCGAACGCCGGGCGGGCCTGATCCCGCCCCGACCCGGGCGACCGTCGTCCCCGCCTCGACCCGACATCGCGCGCCCCTCTGCGGCGGGGCGGCCGCGCAGCCCTGCGCGCCGGCGGGACAGGCTCCGCGCCGGCGAGGCCGGATTCTCCTTTAATCCCGGCCATGATTTCACGGCGCAACGAAGACGTGTGCGAGCGCACACGATAGTACATCTGCCGAGGATTAAAGTGTTCATCGATATAATGTGCCGATGCGCACACGCTATTCCGGAAATTTAGACTAGGTTCGACTTAGCGGCAGGGATGCGGTGTCCCGCGCCACAGGTTGAACAGCGAGGAAACGCCATGACCCAGTCCCGACCTCTCCCGGCTCGCGGCCGCACGGCCGGTCCCGCCTTCGGCCTCGCCCTGGGCCTCCTGACCGGAATCCTCGGCGCCCCCCTGGCGGCGCAGGCGGGCGAAGGCGGCGGTGGGAGCCGCCAGGCCGCCGGCGGCGGCCACATGAGCTCCTACATCAGCGACCCCCACCACGACCCGCGCTCGCTGCACTCGCAGCGTTCCGGGTCCGGGCAGCTCCTCGGGGCGCCGATGGTTCACGACAGGGCCGGGGCCAGCGTGGCGCGTGGCCAGGTCGTCGACCCGCACTGGGCCTCCGGAACCGCGGAGCGCCGCCGGGTCCGTCGCTGAGACTTCGGACGCCGAGACTTCGCACGCCGAGACTTCGGACGCGACACCCCGACACCGAGACTCACCGCCCGGCCCCTCCGGCCGGGCGGTCCCGACCCGACCGAACACCGCTCCGCGCTCCCGCGCAGCGCCGCCGTCCGGCAGGCGCGCTCCGGCGCATCGCCCTTCCCCGTTCCGCCTTCCGGCTCTCCCAGCTTCAGGGACCCTTCATGAACAACATCATCCAGGGCATCGCCAGCTTCCAGGGCAGCGTCTTTCCCGGCCAGCGGCAGATGTACCAGCAGCTGGTGCGCGACGGGCAGCACCCGAGCGCGCTGATCATCGCCTGCGCGGATTCCCGGGTCTCGCCCGAGCACATCACCCAGGCGGGGCCCGGGGACCTGTTCGTCTGCCGCAACGCCGGCAACATCGTGCCCCCGGCCTCCGACGTGGTCGGCGGCGTCTCCTCGGCGATCGAGTACGCCGTGGTGGCCCTCGGCGTGCGCGACATCGTGGTCTGCGGCCACTCGGATTGCGGCGCCATGAAGGGGCTGATGAACCGGGACCTGCTCAAGCGGATGCCCAGCGTCGCCGCCTGGCTGCGCCACGCCGAGGCCGCCGAGCGGATCGTCTGCGAGGCCTATCCCGAGGGGATGGACGCGCAGGCCCGCCACCACGCCCTGGCCCTGGAGAACGTGGTGGTCCAGCTCGCCAACCTGCGCACCCATCCGAGCGTCGCCGCCGCCCTGGCCAAGGGTTCCCTGCGGCTGCACGGCTGGTTCTTCGAGATCGAGACCGGGGCCCTCCTGGCCTATGACGGCGCGAGCGGGCGCTTCCGGCCGATCGCCGGGGCCGACATGCCCGTGGCGCAGGATTCCTCCGCCAGCAGCCGCCTGCAGGCGGCCTGATCATGCGCCCCCCCGGCCGCCTGACCACGACCCTGCAGAGCGCCCTCGCCCCGGGCGGCGCCGTCCGGGCGAGCCTCGCCCGGGACCTGCCCGCCTCCGTGGTGGTCTTCCTGGTGGCGCTGCCCCTGTGCATGGGCATCGCCATCGCGTCCGGCGTGCCGCCGGAGCGCGGCCTCATCACCGGCATCGTGGTCGGCCTCCTCGCCGGCTCGCCGCTCCAGGTCAGCGGGCCCGCCGCCGGGCTCGCCGTGATCGTCTACGGGTTCGTGCAGGCGCACGGTCTCGACGCCCTGGGCCCCGTCCTGGTGGTGGCGGGCCTCGTCCAGCTCGCCGCCGGCGCCCTGCGGGTCGGCGGCTGGTTCCGGGCGATCTCGCCGGCCGTGGTGCACGGCATGCTGGCCGGCATCGGGATCCTGATCGTGCTGGCCCAGATCCACGTCCTGACCGACGCCCTCCCCCGGGCGAGCGGCCTCGACAATCTCGTGGCGATCCCGGCCGCGTTCTTCAACTTCGTCACCGGCACGGGCGACCGCACCGGGGCCGTGATCGTCGGCGGGATCACCATCGCGGCGATGATCGCCTGGGAGCGGCTGCGCCCGGCGCGGCTCCGGCTCCTGCCCGGGGCGCTCGTCGGCGTGCTGGCGGGCAGCCTCGTGGCGGGGCTCGGGGATTTCGCCGTCAAGCGCGTGGCGGTGCCGGAGGCGCTGTTCTCCGGCCTCGCCCTGCCGGCCGCCGAGTCCTGGGCGCGCCTCGCCGAGGCCGAGATCCTGATCATGGCCCTGGTGATCGCGGTGATCGCCAGCGCCGAGAGCCTGCTCTCGGCGGCCGCCGTCGACCGGATGCACGACGGCCCCCGCACCCAGTTCGACCGGGAACTCGGCGCGCAGGGCATCGGCAACCTGATCTGCGGGCTCGTCGGCGCGCTGCCGATGACCGGGGTGATCGTGCGCTCCTCGGCCAACGTCCAGGCGGGCGCCGTGAGCCGCGCCGCCACGGTGATGCACGGGACCTGGATCCTGGCCTTCCTGCTCGCGCTGCCCTGGCTGCTGGCCCTGGTGCCGACCGCGAGCCTCGCCGGCATCCTGGTGGTCACCGGCTGGCGTCTGGCGAGCCCGGCCCACGCCCTGCACCTGCAGGCCCGCTACGGCTGGCTGACCGCGGCGATCTGGCTCGCCACGATGGCCACCGTGGTGGCGGTGGACCTGCTCACCGGGGTGCTGACCGGCCTCGCCCTGAGCCTGCTCCAGGCCCTGCCGAGCCTGCGCAAGGGACGGCTCCGGATCGAGCACGCGGCGGCCCCCGAAGTGCCGGGCGTGCCGGAGCTGCGCCTGTCGGGGGCGGCCACCTTCCTGCAGCTGCCGAGCCTCACGGCGGCCCTGGAGCGCACCCCGGCGGGCGGCGAGGTCCGCCTCGCCACCGACAACCTCGCGGCCATCGACCACACCTGCCTGGAGATGATCGGCGACTGGGCGAGCCGGCGCAGCGCCGGCGGCAGCCGGATCGCGGTGGTCGGCGGCTCGGGCGTCCCGCACGACCGGCTCGCCGCCGCGGTGGCGGCCCCGGCCCACTGAAGGGCCCCGCGCCCTCTGCCGGCGGCCGTCCCGGTCCGGCGGCGGGCGCCCGCAGCGCGGGCCGGGCGCCGAAGCCGCGGCCCGAGAAACAACGGCGCGGAGCCGTTCCCGCCGCCGGGGCGATCGGGAGCGGCTCCGCGCCGCGTCCGGCCACCGGCCCCGCTCTCCGGGCGGCGGCAGCCCGGCGCGCGGGCCGTCAAGGCTGTCCGGGTCCGGGGACCCGGCGATCTTCAAAACCGGTTAATCCTGAATCTTCGCGCCCCTTTAACGAGCGGAAGGCCAGACTCAGCCCCACGGCAGGCCCGCGCCGCGGGACCGGCCGGCGGAATGGTTCTCGTCAGGAGCTTCGTCGATGATCAGGTTCCTCGCGGCCCCGGCCGCCTGCCTGGTCCTGTGCGGCGCCGCGGCAGCGCAGGACATGCCCGGCCTCGCGACCCTGAGCCCGCCCGACCCGGTGCAGCCGGTGGCCGCGAGCCCCGCGCTCCCGGCGCCGGACAGGGCGGTCGCGCCGGGGTCGCGACCGGAGGCCGGCCCCGATCGGGCCGCGCTCCGGCCCGAGCCCGGCCGGGCGCCCCTCGGCAGCCTCACCCTCCGCGGCACCGCGGCCGACCCCGCGCAGACGACCGCCAGCCTGAGGGCCCCGGCGACCGGCTCCGGCGCGTCCAAGCCCTGGTGCGCGCAGGAGCGCCGGGTCGGCACCGGTCAGGGCTTCTGCCTGGTCAACTGAAGCGGCCCGACCGGCGCGGCCGGCGCCCGGCGGCCGGGCCAGGAGGCCGCGTAGACCGTGACCTCGTCGAAGGTCCCAACCCTCCGGCGCGTGGCCGCGGGAGGCGACGAGGAGCACCGGCACGGCCGCGCCGACCGCCGCGACGGCGAGCAGCCGCGTGATCAGATCCGCGTGGGCGCGGGCGGCCTGGGTCAGCGCGCGGCCGAGCGGATCGCCGGGCCCGGCGCGCGCCCAAGTGGGGAGACGGTGGCGGGGTCCGGCGTCACGTCTTCGTGACCGGCACCCCTCGGGCTGGGTCCGGCTCCGAAGATGCCAGGGCGTAGGTGGCCTCGGCGACCCGGTTCAGGGGGCCACCCGGCCCCGACCGCTTCCACAGGCGCGTGTTGAGGGCCGCCACCGGATCCCGGCCGGGCAGGGTGAAGCCCTGCCGGGCGAGCACCTCCAGGATCTCGGCCGCGTGCAGCGGCCGGCCCGCCCGCGCGATCGCCGCGCAGGCCGCCTGCACCACGGCCCGGCCGTAGCGGCGGGCGCCGGCGGCGTCCTCCGTGAAGGCGATCACCGGCGGGATCGGCCCGGCGGCGCCGGCGGGATCAGGCGCCCCCGCGGACCGCGCCGCCGGATCGACCCGCGCGCCCCGCCGTCCGCGGGCCGCGGGCTCCCCGTCGGCAGGCGCCCCGGGCCGGCCCTCCGGCACGTCCCGACCCCGCGGCGGCCCGTCGGCCGGGTCTCGGCGCAGCCCCGCCGCCGGATCGGGCTTCAGGGTCGGGTCCGGCCGCGCGTCCGCTCCGCCGGCCGCCAGCCGGCGACCGAGTTCCTGGTAGAGGACGAGATCGGCGATCTCCCGATCGAGCGCCTCGCGCTGGCGGCGCAGCGCGGCGAGCCGCGCCGCGATCTCGGAGTCCGACAGGCCCACGTCATGTTCCTTCCAAGCGGACGGAACATATACTCATTCCGATCGGCAGAGGGAATACGACCGACTCTCCATCCTGGCCCGTTTCATTCCGTGAGGGAATGAACCTCGCGCTCTGATCTATTCCTTCGCGCGCTTCCGTATTCCCTTGCCCGCAGGGCGGGGCGGCACGAGCAGCGTGCTGGGATCGGCCGGGTGCAGGGTCAGGCCGCCGTCGTCGAGCACCAGCGGCAGCCGCGGAAACACCTCGCGCAGGTGCGCGAGATCGGCCTTGAACGCCTGGCGGAAGCTGCGGATCGAGGCGTTCTCGGCCCCGAACTGCGCGTGGAGGTTCGCCCAGGTCAGGCGGAGCGGCCGCTGCAGGGACCGCAGGCGGTAGCCGGTCCAGAACAGCAGGTCGAGCTTGCGCGCCGAGCCCGAGAAGGCCCGGGCCGCCCGCACGTCCACCGGCAGGGCGTGCCGGATCAGGGTCTCGTAGAATTCGGGATCGAAGCGCACCGTGCGGCCGGCCTCGTCGTCCCCCTCCCCGGCGCGGGGGCGCCACAGCTCCAGGCTGCGGAACGGCGGGACGTTGAGGGTGGTGGCGCTGTCGCGCCCGTCCCAGAGGCCGATCTGCATGGAGCAGGCGGCCAGCCGGTTCAGCTGTTCCTTGAACTGGCGGATGGTGCCGCGCTCGCCCCCCGTGACCGCGAAGCCCATCTCGCGCATGAAGCCAGACAGGGTCTCGGCCACCTTCACGGTGGGGCTGCGCTGGCGCACGGCCTCGGTGCAGAGGTGGAGCAGGACCAGCCGGGCCTTCGGGCCGTAGGGCAGCCCCTGGGGCTCGAAGGCGCCGGTCTCCGGGTCCTTGATCCGGCCGGCGATCAGGTTGAGCGAGTTGCGGCCGTAGCTGCGGGAGAATTCCCGCACCGGCCCGGGATCGCGGTAGGGCAGGCCGCACAGAGCCAGGACCGAGTGGATGTGCTGGAGGCTCGACGGGAGGGCCGGCTCGTTCTCGATCACGAGGCGCACCGCGTCGCGGCGGCGCTGGTCGCGCGACAGCCCGGCCCGGCGGCTCTCCTCCTCCCCCAGGAGGGCGGCCCGGGCATCGCGCTCGCGCTGACGGTGCAGCACGTGCTCGACGATCTGCGCGAACAGGAAGCCGCCGCGCGCCGCCTCGATCTCGGCCCGCAGGTCCGGGTCATGGATCCCGGCGATCTTCTCCTCGATGCTCATCGCCCCTCGGCCCGCGCTGCACGGGCCGTCCGTCCGGCGGGCGGACGGACGGCCCGATCCTGCCATGCCACGATTCGCCCGCCGCGGCCCCCGTCCGGTCGGCCTTGTCCCGGCAATCCACGCTTCCCCGGTGCGGGATCACGCCCGCGAGCGGGCCGACGCCGGTCGCTTCACGGCCGGCGCCCGCCCCGGCGCGCAGAGTTCGATACGGGTCTTGTCGCCCGCCGATCCGACGCCGAGCCGACGCCGCGTCCGGCGCAGAGTCCGATACGCGCGGGTGCCCGGTGACCGTCCCCGTTATCCACCGATCCGGGGGCGAATCCGCGCCGAATCGGATACGCGGCCGCGCAGATTCCGATACGGCGGGGCGCGGCCCGGGCGCAGAATCGGATACGCCGCCGCGCAGAGTTCAATGCATCCCCGCGCAGAGTCGGATGCGCGAACGCGCGCCAAACCACTGGCACACATGCGGAATTCGCCACCCCATATAACCTGCTGAACTGACTCTCTGAAAGATTCATCCAGATAATCTTCCTACTGCGGACCAGCCCGTTCGTTCTGACGAACGACCGTGTCGCGCCGCACATGCACAGGGTGCGAAGGGAATATGAGCAGGTTTTCCACATTCCCACGGGGAACGACCGTCGCGGCTTGACGGAACGGCGAAGGAGTTCCGTGCCGTGCCGCCGCGCCCCGCCGACGACCGGGTGGCCTCCGGCATCGCACCGGGGTTCGGCCAGGGTCACGGTGTGATGGCGGCTTGACGCGGACGATGCGGCCCGGTTTCTCGGCTCCTTCCGAGAGGGCCCTCAGAGAAGAGCGCGCCAATGCCCCCCTT
>NZ_BBUX01000044.1:0-47858 GCF_000974725.1 Methylobacterium sp. ME121 | reverse complement strand
CCGTGCCTGAGCTCTTTTTTTCGCGCAGCCCGCGCCCCCGCCGCTGCGCGGCCTCCCTGCCCCCGCAGGAGAGCAGAGAAGCCCGGGGTCAGGTCAGTACCCTTTCTTCACCTGCGCCAGCGCCGCGCTGAGGCCCTGCGCGACCCGCGCCCGCTCGTCCGGCCCGGCATCGCGCGCCACCAGCGCCTGCTGTCGACGCGAGACCAGGGTCAGACGCTGGAGACCGTACTCGTCGTCCTCGACCGTCTCGAGCTTTGTCCAGAGCGGGTTGAACCGCCACTCGCGCCGCTCGCCGCGGTGGCTGACCCGGGCCAGCAGGATCTCGATCTGCGAGATCATCACCTCCTCGAAGGAACGCCCGCGTCGGAAGCTCACCTTGAGCGCGGCGTAGATCGCCAGCATGTCGAGGCCGAAGAAGCCGGCCACGGGCCAGAAGCCCATGCGCCAAGCCCAGACCGATACGGCGAGGGAGACCGCGCAGCACCCGCCCATGACCACCCGGAAGCCGCGCCGGCTCAAAGACTGGTGCGGCCGGATCGTCGCGGTGAAGACGGGCCGGTCGATCGTGTCCGGATCGAGCCCGTAGGGGTGGACGGAAGGATTGCCGCTCGCCATGCGATCCATATAACGCGCCGATGCCCGCCAGAAAGACTCCCCCTCCCGTGACGGATCGCGCCGGTCGGCGCGTCGCGGGACCGGCCGAGGCCGCGCCCGGGGCCGTGACCGAGACGTCGCGAACGAAGCGGCGCGAGGACGCGGCGGAGAACGTGGCCAGAGGCCCGTCCCGGAGCGCCGCCCCGGCGCGGCTCGCGGGTCCGATCGGGCGCGCCGTCACCGCGCAGGTGGACACGGCTCCCGAGGCCGTCGACCCGGCGACGCTCGCCGAGATCTTCCGCCGCTTCCAGGCGGCGGAACCGGAGCCCAAGGGTGAGCTCCACTACGTGAATCCGTTCACGCTGCTCGTTGCCGTGGTGCTGTCGGCCCAGGCGACCGACCGCGGCGTCAATCTCGCCACCGGCCCGCTCTTCGCGGTCGCCGACACGCCCGAGAAGATGCTGGCCCTCGGCGAGGACAGGGTCCGCGATTTCGTGCGCACGATCGGGCTGTTCAACACCAAGGCGAAGAACGTCGTCGCCCTCTCGCGGATCCTCGTGGACGAGCACGGCGGCACGGTGCCGGCTAGCCTGGAAGCCCTCCAGGTTCTGCCCGGTGTCGGCGCCAAGACCGCGAGCGTGGTGCTCAACATCGCCTTCGGGGTTCCGCGGATCGCCGTGGACACCCATATCTTCCGGGTCTCGAACCGGATCCCGCTCTTCGTCGGCGCGACCACCGACAAGGTGCAGGCCGGTCTCGAGGCGATCGTGCCGGATTCCTACCGGCTCCACGCCCATCACTGGCTGATTCTGCACGGCCGCTACACCTGCAAGGCGCGCAAGCCCGAATGCCCGCGCTGCCTCATCGCCGACCTCTGCCGCTACCCGTCCAAGACGACCGCGTGATGGCGGCGTGACGGCGGCGTGACGGGCTGCCGAGGTCGTTCCGGGCACGTCCCGGCCGGCCTCCGCAATCCCGCCCTGCGGGCTAACGCGTTGTGCTGGAAGCCCGCATCCGCTAGTTTGGCGGCCGGTCGCCGGGGCCCTCGGGCAGAGGCCGTCCGGCGGCCCGACCTCGCGTCCGGTCGCCGCGCCGCGGATTCCTCCCAATCGTCGCGCATCAGGAGCCTCGGCCCATGGACTTCCTCAAACCACGGTACACGCCTATGAATCGCCGCCGTCGCATCTACGAGGGCAAGGCGAAGGTCCTCTACGAGGGGCCGGAGCCCGGCACGCTCATCCAGCACTTCAAGGATGACGCGACGGCCTTCAACGCGAAGAAGCACGAGGTCATCGACGGCAAGGGTGTGCTGAACAACCGGATCTCGGAGTTCGTCTTCCAGCACCTCAACGACATCGGCGTGCCGACGCACTTCATCCGCCGGCTGAACATGCGCGAGCAGCTGATCCGCGAGGTCGAGATCATCCCCCTCGAGGTCGTTGTGCGCAACGTCGCGGCCGGCTCGCTGGCGACGCGGCTCGGTCTTGAGGAAGGCACCCAGCTGCCGCGCTCGATCATCGAGTTCTACTACAAGAACGACGCGCTGAACGACCCGATGGTCTCGGAGGAGCACATCACGGCTTTCGGCTGGGCGACGCCCCAGGAGATCGACGACATCATGGCGCTGGCGATCCGCGTCAACGACTTCCTGTCCGGCCTCTTCCTCGGCGTCGGCATCCGGCTCGTCGATTTCAAGATGGAGACCGGCCGCCTGTGGGAAGGCGACATGATGCGCATCGTGGTGGCGGACGAGATCTCCCCGGATTCCTGTCGGCTCTGGGACATCAAGTCCTCCGACAAGCTCGACAAGGACCGGTTCCGCAAGGATCTCGGCGGCCTGATCGAGGCCTATACCGAGGTCGCCAAGCGGCTCGGCATCATGTCGGAGAACGAGAAGGTCCAGGGCGGCGGCCCGCGCCTCGTGCAGTAGGCCCGGTCAGGCTGTCGGCCGGCGCAGGGGCGCCGGTCCGGCCTCGGGAAAACCTGCGCGCAGTCGCGCGTGGGTCGAGAGCGCCGGGTCGAAACCCGGATGGTAATGGGGGTCCTGCACCAGCAGCGACCCCCATCGCGTTCTCAGCGCGGCGATCTCGCGCGCGTGGCGGGCGCGGGCCTCGGGGGTCCAGCGGCGGCTCGCGGCCTCGCGGTGATGCAGGACCGCCCCGGGGACCAGGAGCGTGCGGTAGCCGGCCGCGTTCAGGCGCAGGCAGAGATCGACATCGTTGAAGTCGACCGCGAAGACCGCCTCGTCGAAGCCGCCGACCGCGCGGAACTTCTCCGCCTCGACGACCAGGCACGCGGCGGTCACCGCGGAGACCGTCTGCGTGACGCGCAGAGCGCCGAGATAGCCGGGGGCGTCCGCCGGAAAGTGCCGGTGGCCGTGAGTGACGAGGCCGCCGGTTCCGAGCACGATGCCGCCGTGCTGGATCCGGCCCTCGCCGTCGAGGAGCTTGGCACCGACGGCCCCCACATCCGGGCGGAGGGCCTCCCGGGCCATGCGCGAGAGCCAGTCGGGCCGGAAGGCCTCGACGTCGTTGTTGATGAAGACCAGCAGCCTGCCGCGGGCGCAGGATGCGGCGGCGTTGTTCATGGCGGCGAAGTTGAACGGCCCGGGCCAGGGCACGACGTGCCCCCTCCCCTCCCCCTCCAGGGCCCGCAGGTAGGCGAGCGTCTCGGGCTCGCGACTGTCGTTGTCGCAGACGATGATCTCGGTCGACGGCCAGTCCGTGCAGCTGCGCAGGCTCTCGAGACAGGGGCGCAGGAGATCCAGGCGGTCGCGGGTCGGAACGATCAGGCTGGCCAGGGGCCGCGTTTCGGGCAGGGGATGCTCGACTGCGACGAGGCCGTCCGTTCCCACGGCCACGCGCAGGCCGGCGCCGCCCGCCCGGTCGAGGTGGGCGCGTACGGTGGCGTGATGGGGCGCGTGTCGCGCTTCACGATCCGTCGCGGCGATCGCCTCGCCGCGCCGGACGGACAGGATCTCCGGCAGGTGGCCGATCGCGCCGGGGCCGAAGCGCTCCGCGATCCGAAAGGCGGCCTCGGCGGGACTCCCGGGATCGACGCCGGGGTCGAGGGCGCTGCATCGGCAGGCCAGGACGGGCCCGAGATAATCGAAGGCCGCGAGCCGGTCAGGGTCGAAAACCGGCGGCAGCAGCGGCAGCACCGCGCCGCCGGGTCGCTCCTGCACCAAGGCGTCGCCGTACAGGGCCTGAAGGTCGGGCTCGCTCGCGAACAGGGCCGCGATCCGTCCGGGCGCACCGGCGACGAGGACCCCGTCGCCGATCAGGCGGATCGCGCCGCCCGGACCGGCCGGTGCCGGCGGGAAGCGGTCGAGGATCCCCGGCGGCAGGGTGAGCCGATGGTCGATCCCGATCAGGGCCGCGAGCGCCTGCCGGGCGCGCAGCCGCTTCCCCGTCAGGCGCGCGCCCACGATCGCGGCCGCCGTTCGCGGATGCGCGAGCGCGTGGCGCGCCGCGCCCACCAGCGCGCGCCAGGAGCGGCGCGACGCTCCGAGAAACGGCGCCGCTCGGCGGCCCGACGCGCCGTCCGGCGGCGTCATTCCAGATCCTCGCCGAAGGTCGTGACCGACAGGGCGGGGTGGTAGAACGGATCGTGCCGGATCACGGCGCGCCAGCGCTCGGAGAAGCGGGCGGCCTCCTGCTCGAAGCGGGCGCGCTTGGCCCCGACGGACGGACCGCGGCTGACGGATTCGAGATGGGCCAGCGTCGCGGCCGGCGTCCAGACCGTCTTCCAGCCGGCGGCGCCGAGGCGCAGGCAGAAATCCACGTCGTTGAAATCCACCGGGAAGGCCTCGGCGTCGAATCCGCCCACCGCCAGATACTTCTCCCGCGCGACGGCGAGGCAGGCGGCGGTCACCGCCGAGACCTCGTGCGCGACGCGCAGCTGGCCGAGCTGACCCGGCGTGTCGCCGGGCCGGCGACGCAGGATGTGCCCGGCTCGGCCACCGAGACCGACGACGACGCCGGCATGCTGCAGGGTACCGTCCCCGTAGAGCAGCTTCGCCCCGACGGCGCCGACCTCCGGCCGGCAGGCCTGCCGGACCATGGCCTCGAGCCAGCCGGGCTCCAGCACGGCGACGTCGTTGTTCAGCAGCACGACGATCGTCCCCGACGCCGCGGCGACGCCGGCGTTGACCATCGCGGCGAAGTTGAAGGGCTGCGGATCCATGAGGATCTGGACGCGCGGATCGCCGCGCAGGGTCGCGTAATGGTCGAGGACCGCCGGATCGGTCGAGCCGTTGTCGACGATGATCAGCTCGAGCGGCGCGTAGGCGGTCTCGGCGAGCACCCCGCGGCAGACGCGGGTGATCAGGTCGAGGCGGTCGCGCGAGGGGATCACGATGCTGACCAGCGGCACCGGATCCGGCAGGGGCCATTCCAGGCGAACGGCACCGTCTTGGATCCCGGCGCGGACCTGAGGCCGTCCGGCCCGGAGCGCGTGGAGGGCCGCCGCCCGAGCGGACGGGCTCAGGCCATCGCCGGCAGAGCGGGCGAGGATCCGTGGGACGTGCGCCACCCGCGCGGCGCTGGTCATCGCGGCGGCCATGATGGCCGGCGCGATCTCGGCCATCCGGCCGGCGGGGCGCGTCAGGGCCGCGGCGAGCCAGGATCTCGACAGGAGGAGGGGAAACCCCGGATACCCCGTCGCCAGGGCGAGGTCCGGGCTCCAGTCCGGCTTCAGCCGCGGCCGGCCGTCGGGATCGATCGCGTCGCCGTAGGCGATGTCCGCGCCCGACAGGGCGCGGGCGAGCAGCGCCAGGGCCTCCGGCTCCGGGACGTCGCCGGCGCGCAGCAGGCACAGGGCGTCCGCCTCGCCGGAAAGTTCGTCGAAGCGGGCAGCCTCGTCCCAGGCCTGGTGCGACATCGGCCCGCTGGCCTTTGCGGGCGGCGCCCCCGCCCAGGCGACCCGGATCGACTCGGGGCGGTGCGTCTGCGCGTTCAGCGCGTCCCGCGTGGCCGACAGCGCCGCCGCGTCCCCGGGCTGCGCGAGCAGGACGCACCGGATCCGCAGGGCGGCGGGCGCGATGCGGGCGGGCCGGGTCCGGGCGGCGGCCCAGGACGGGAACCGGTCCATCGGCGTCACCGCGCAGGCGCCGCGCAGGATGTCGCGGTAGCGCCGCTCCGACCCGCGGGCGCGCTCGTACAGGGCGGAGACGCAGCGCCAGGGCCGGCGCAGGAGGCACTGCGCGAGCACCTCGACCTCGCGTCGGGCGCCGACCCGCTCCAGGGCGAAATCGGCGCCGGCCGAGAGGCGGATCTCCCGCGCATCCGGGGGGATCAGTCCGAGCCAGTGTGCGAGCCCCTGGGAGGCTCCCGGCAGGACGAAGTCCTGAACGGTCTCGTCAGACCCACGCAGGACGCGCAGGATCGGGCGCCGGGGCGCCGCCGTCGGATCACCGGCATAGCTCAGCACGATCCAGCCGGCGGGATGATCCGGGAGCACGAGGCGGCGATCGAACGCGGGATCGTCCGTGGCCTCCAGCCGAAACCGGACAGGCCGGCCGAGCCAGATCCTGTCGCGACCGGTCTTCGCGATCAGCGGGATCGGATCGCCGAGGCGCGCCGCGGCGTCACTGGGCAGCGTCGCCTCCGCCGGCGGGCGCAGCGGCGACAGCCGGTTTGCGCCGGCGCGGTTTCGCGGCGGGCTTGCCCGCCCCCTTGCCGGTGCCGACGCCCACCGCGATGTCGTAATCGGCCGTCATGGCGGCCGGAACCTGCAGTTCGTCGGCGACGATCGTGGCGAAGCCCTGCGCCTCGCCGGCCCCGACGACGACGCTGGCTCGCTCAGTGCGGCTCGAGACGGTCTTGCCGTCGTGGCGGATCTGGAACGTGACCGGCACATCGAACCGGCCCGGCGCGCCCGCCGGCCCGAGCAGGACGTTGATCTCGACGCCCACCTTGACGGTGATCGAGCCGTCCTGACGCCGCGTGCATTCGCGGGCGAGGCGGCCGAGGGAGAACTGGGTGCGCACCGCGTCGCCCGCGAGCGTGCGCGAGGCCGCCCCACCTTCCGCGACCTCGACCGTCGGGCAATAGGCCGGGTCGAGGGCTTCGGGCTGCGACGGCGGGACCGTCGTGCCGCCGTACTTGAACAGGTTGGAGAAGATGTTGCCCTCCTCGGCCCGGCCCGGGGCCGTGGCGGCGAGCGACGCGGCGAGCACCGAGGCGCCGAGCCGGAGAGCGACGGTCCGGCGCCGGGCCATGTCCGGGGACCGCGTGACGCTCCTGTTCCGATGTCCGATCATCGCACGGCTCCCGAACGGCACCGTCATTTCAGGCTGTCGAACCCGGCCGCGAAGCCCTTCATCGACAGCGGGATGCCGACGCCCTCCTCGGGCGTCTGGAACACGATGAAGGTGGCCTGCGTGCCGTTCTTGAACTGGCGGATCAGCCCGTCATCCATGACGACCTCGGCCACGCAGCCGGTGGTGAGGCAGCGGACGAAGCCGGCGCGGCCGATATCCGTCTGATCGATCTTCAGGCCGAGCCCGGAAGGCAGGAGAACGCCCAGCGGCGCCACCACCCGCAGCAGGTAACCGCGATTGTCGGCGGTCTTGAGGACGATGACCACCAGGGTCAGGTTCGGGCGATCCTCGGCGGCGAGATACTGGACGAGGGCGCACTGCTCGGCCTTCGCGCCGGCCGGCGTCTCGCAGCGCAGCTGCCAATCGTCGAAGGTCTTGCGCACCATGCCCTGAGCCGCGGCCGGCCCGGCGGGCGCGAGTGCCGCCGCGACGAGGGCGAGGAGAACCGGCAGCGCGGCGCGCCGGAAACGAACGAGCCTCGCGTGAAGCGGCACCACCGATCCCTTCGGAACGCTCCGGCCGAGGACCGGCGGGAGCCGTACAATCGGGCGTGTTCCGACCATGGTCCGCCCCGCGCTGTCAAGCGATGCGGGCGCGGTGTTGCGCGTCGGCGCTACCCGTGACGGTTTCAGCGGCCTAGATTGTGTTCGAACACTCCTCCAGCGCCGGATCTTGACGCCGTGATGCGCCCGCTCACTCTCTCGGCCGCCTGCCTGGTGGCCACCCTCGCGCAGGCGGGAGCCCAGTCCCTGCCGGTCGGAGAGACCACCTACATCGAACGCTCGCTGAACCACTCCGACACGCTGGTGATCGAGCATCCGCCCGTGGCGGCGAACCCGTACGGCCGCCGCAACGGGCAGGCGGCGATCGCCGGCTACTGCCGCGACGGCGGCCTGATCCGGCGCCGGGACGAGTTCGGCAACCCGGTGATCATCCGCCAGCGGGAGATCTGCGACAGCGTCGCCCCACGCACCCTCAGCCCGGGCCAGGTCGACCCCCGCCCGAGCTGGCCGGCGGATGCGGTGGCGCGCCAGCGGGTCCTTCGCGCCAAGGGCTGATGCAGGGCCTAACGACGACGGCTCAGCCGTAGCGATGCAGGCCGGTGCCGTGGCGCTTGAGCCACGCCTCGGCGGCATCGGTGTGCGGGCAGAGCGCGTGCACCAGGGCCCAGAAGCGCGGCGAGTGGTTCATCTCGCGCAGATGCGCCATCTCGTGGGCGACCAGATAGTCGAGCACCGTCGGCGGCGCGAGGATCAGGCGCCATGAGAAGTTGAGCTCGCCGCGGGCCGTGCAGGAACCCCAGCGGCTGCGGGTGTCGCGCAGCGTGACGCGCACCGGCCGCTGCCCGAGCTGCGCCGCGTAGCGCTCGATCGCTTCGGTCAGGTCGCGCTTGGCCTCGCGGGCCAGGAAATCCCGGACCCGGCGCGCCACGTGGGCGGCGTCGCACGAGACCGAGAGCACGCGCTCTCCCTCCACGCACTCGATGCGAACGGGGCCGCTCCGGGTGCCGCGCTGGCTGATCCGGTGAAGCTCACCGCGGACCGGCAGGCTGGCGCCGACCTCGAACAGCACGCGGACCGGCACGCGGGCGAGACGCGCCGCGATCCAGCCCGCGTGGCTCGCCGCGAAGCGCTGCGCCGTGTTGATGGCGGTCCGGCTCGGCAGGGTGATCACCGCCTCGCCGGTGGCGGCCGAGACGCGGAGCGTGATGCGGCGCGCGGTCGGTCGCCGACGGAGGGCGATGCGAAGGCTGGCGCCCTCGTGCTGGACCTCAAGATGATCGGGATCGGGGCGACGCAGCAGCGCGAGGGGCATGCGCGACTTTTAGCTAAGCCGAGCTCGGGGCTCCAGATCCTGCGCGTCTGAATCCCCGCGGCGGACTCAGCCGGCGAGGGCCCGGGTCCAGACCTCGGTCTCGGGGAGGACGAGGAGCGCCGCCGCGGCCAGGGCGATCCCGTACGGGATCCCGGTCTTGGCGTCGTGCAGGTGCAGGGCGAACGGCATGCGCGCGATCCGGACGGGCAATGGGTGCGTCCGCGCCAACAGGATCGCCAGCGTCAGGGCGCCGCCGAACACCGAGGCCACCAGCAGGTAGTCGCCGAGGCCGTCGAAGCCGAGCCACAGGGCCGTGGCGGCCGCGAGCTTCGCGTCGCCGCCTCCGATGATGCCGAAGGCGAACAGCGTGAACGTGACGAGGAGGACGACCGCTCCGGCCGCGCAGTGGAAGCCGATCTCGGTCCAGCTCATCGCGCTCGTCAGGGCCAGCAACGCGAACCCCGCCAGGAGGGCCAGGGAGATCCGGTTCGGGATCAGCATGGTGAGCAGGTCGCTGGCGGCCGCGTAGGCCATCAGGAAGGGGAACAGGATCAGGAGGCCGAAACCGGCCGGGCCCAGACCAGTCAGTCCCAGGCTTGCCGTCGCTGAACCGACCATCTCGGCGCCCATCTCGTCGAAGCCTGTCGCGTCACGGGATTCGACCCGACCCAGCGGTCTCGCTGCCGGTCCGGATCTCGGATGTGCCGGGCGGCCACCGCCGCCGCGAAGAACGACGATCCCGGCAGGCCGGGATCCCCCGCCTCTCTCCGGGTCTCGGGGAGAGGCGGGCTGTCTCGAACCTGCCGCAGATCGGACGGGTCTCGATCAGTTCAGGTTGCCGGAGATCTGGCTGAACTTGCTGGTCAGGCTGGTGCCGACGGTCTTCAGCGCGGTGATGATGGCCACGGCGATGAGGGCCGCGATCATGCCGTACTCGATCGCGGTGGCGCCGGACTCGTCCGAAGCGAAACGCGTGAACAGGGTCTTCATAGAGGGTGATCCTTCGACCAACACAGAGCGAGATAAAACTTGCGCGATGCCCGATGAAGAATTTTCAGGTCTCGATCGGCGGCCTGCACAGACTGCCGATTACGCCTTGAAAATCGGTTAAATCGATCCCGCACCGACGTAAAACGCCGTCTCGCTGCGAGTTTGGTGAAGGTTGGGTTTCCCCGATACGGCACAGTGCCGCGACTTGGTCTTGCTTAGCGCTTCCTTCACGGGTTCCGCGCTAGCCTGAGGCATCGGGCCGGATCGCGTGGACCGCCCGCCGTCTTGAGGAACCCCGATGCGTCGCACCCTGTCGATCGCGGGCCGAGCCGGCCTCGTCGTCCTGCTGACGGGCGCCGCGGCCGCGGCCGGGCAGCCCGATCTCCTGCCCGTCGTGACCGTTCTCGTGGACAACGCCAAGGTGCTCCGCCTGCCGGAGAAGACGTCGACCGTGATCGTCGGGAACCCGATCATCGCCGAGGTGACGCCGCAGAAGAACGGCGTGCTCGTGCTCACCGGCAAGAGCTTCGGCTCCACCAACCTGATCGCCCTCGACAACGGCGGCGCCATGATCGCCGAGACGACCATCCGGGTCGAGGCGTCGCGGGACTCGACCATCACGGTGCAGCGCGGCCTCGATCGGGAATCCCTGTCCTGCACGCCGGGTTGCCAGCCGTCGGTGCAGCTCGGCGACTCGGCCAGCTATTTCGGTGCGACGAGCGGTCAGGCCGACGCTCGTCGCAAGCTCGCGACCGGCGGCGGCGGCGGCGCGGTTCCGGCGGCCGATCACTGATCGCGGCGGGGTTCCGCCGCGACACCGGCCGCGGCCTGGGGCAGGATCCCCCGGCCCCCGCCGATACGCCGCGATGCCGCGGGGGCGATGACGCCAGGGAGACGCAGAGGCCGATGTCCGCCATCACCCGCCATCCGCCGCCGCCCGCCGTCGACCCGGCTGTGCTGGCGGCTTTCCGAGACGTCTCGACGGCCACGATCAGCGACTGCCTGGCGCGGATGCCGGTCCTGGCCGGCCTGCGCCCGTTCCACCGCGGCGGACCACTCGTCGGCACGGCCTTCACGGTTCGCGTCCGGAGCGGCGACAACCTCGCCATCCATCAGGCTCTGGAAGAGGTCCGTCCCGGCGACGTGATCGTGGTCGACGGCGGCGGCGACACGAGCCGCGCGCTGGTGGGCGACATCATGAAGGCGATCGCCGAGAGCCGGGGCGTGGCCGGTTTCGTGATCGACGGCGCCGTGCGCGACACGGCGGCCTTCGCGGGCTCGGACTTTCCCTGCTACGCCCGTGACGCGACGCCGCGGGGCCCGTTCAAGACCGGCCCCGGCGCGATCAACGGGCCGGTCTGCGTCGGCGGCTGGACGGTGAATCCCGGGGACGTGGTGGTCGGCGACGCCGACGGCGTCGTCTCCTTCCCGCCCGGCGACGCGGCGGCCCTGCTCGACGCCGTGCGGGCGCAGGCGGCCCGCGAGGCGGAGGTTCTGGAGCAGATCCGGGCCGGCCGCTACGACGGCCGCTACGCCCGGGTGGCGACGGGCTGATCGGGCCGGTCAGGTCCGGGCGCGTGCAGGCGCTGCCACAGGGCCTCGGCCGCGCCGCCGCGGCTCCCCCGCGCCCGGAACAGCCGGATCTCCACCGGAACGTCCAGCTCCTGGGAACCTGCCCGAACGAGCAGGCCGCGCGCGATCGCCGCCTCCGCGAGCGTCGCCGGGAGCCACGCGACACCGTCGCCTCCCTGCGCCATGGTCATCAGCGTCGCCGCCAGGTGCGACGTGAAGGCCGGCTCGTGGCCGGCCGCCACCCCGCTCGCCGCGAGGATCCGCCCGAGCCCGGAGGCCTCGCCGTAGGCGAGGTAGCGGACCGGCCTGCTTAGCGGCCAGAGCGGCGCCCCGCCGGATATCGGAGCGCAGAGCGGCACCAGGCTGTCCGCGCCGACGCGGACGGACTCGCAGCGGCCATCGTCCAGGCGCGTGGGCAGGTCCGCGCGATGGTGGCACAGGAGCAGCTGCACCTCGCCGGCCAGCAGGATGGCCTCGCAGGCCGCCATGCTGTCCGAGATCAGGTTGAGGGCGCCGAGCGTCTCGAAGGGCGCGTGCTGCCGGATCCAGCTTGGGAAGAACGTGAACGACAGCGCGTGCGTGGCCGCGATCGCGAGGCTCGCGTCCGCGCGCGCACCGGCGGCCCGGGCCTCGCCGCGGGCCCGATCCAGGCCCCGCAGCAGCTCCTCGGCGCCCGGCCGGAAGCGCGCTCCCGCGGCGGTCAGGCCTGCCCCTCGCGCGCTCCGCAGGAACAGCGGCGTCCCGACCCACTCCTCCAGCGCGCGGATCCGTCGGCTGAAGGCCGGCTGCGTCACGTTCCGGGCCTCGGCGGCCCGCGAGAAGGTCCGGTGCTCGGCGAGCGCGAGGAAATCCCTCACCCAGTCCAGATCCATGGCGCGCCTCTCCGACAGGACGGGCCGATGCCGTTCGCGCATCGCGCGCGCCGGAAACGGCATTGGCTGCCCGGGTGCGAGCGGCGCTACGGCACCGGGACACACCGGGAGGACAGCCATGCGCATCGTCGACGTCCGCGAGGTCACCAAGCCGATCGCCTCGCCGATCCGCAACGCCTACATCGACTTCTCGAAGATGACCACGAGCCTCGTCGCTGTGGTCACCGACGCGGTGCGCGACGGCCGGCGGGTCGTCGGCTACGGCTTCAACTCGAACGGCCGCTACGGCCAGGGCGGCCTGATCCGCGAGCGCTTCCGCGACCGGATCCTGGAGGCCGATCCGGCGAGCCTCCTGACGGAGGCGGGCGACAACCTCGATCCGCACCGGGTCTGGGCCGCGATGATGCGCAACGAGAAGCCGGGCGGCCACGGCGAGCGCTCGGTGGCGGTGGGCACCCTCGACATGGCGATCTGGGATGCGACGGCGAAGATCGCCGGGAAGCCGCTGTTCCGGATGCTCGCCGAGCGGAAGGGCGTCGCCGCCGACCCGCGGGTCTTCGTCTACGCGGCGGGCGGCTACTACTATCCCGGAAAGGACGATTCCGCCCTCCGCGCCGAGATGCGCGGCTATCTCGACCGCGGCTACACGGTCGTGAAGATGAAGATCGGTGGCGCGCCGATCGACGCGGATCGGCGCCGGATCGAGGCCGTGCTCGCCGAGATCGGCGGACGGGGACGTCTCGCGGTCGACGCCAACGGCCGCTTCGATCTCGAGACCGCCATCGCGTACGCACGGATGCTGCGGCAGTACCCGCTGTTCTGGTACGAGGAGGCGGGCGACCCGCTCGACTACGCGCTCCAGGCGGCGCTCGCGCCCTACTATCCCGGGCCGATAGCCACCGGCGAGAACCTGTTCTCGCACCAGGATGCGCGCAATCTCCTGCGCTACGGCAACATGCGGCCCGACCGCGACTGGCTGCAGTTCGACTGCGCCCTGTCGTACGGGCTGGTGGAGTACCTGCGCACCCTCGACGTGCTGGCCGAGTTCGGCTGGTCGGCCTCCCGCTGCATCCCGCATGGCGGGCACCAGATGTCGCTCAACATCGCGGCCGGCCTCGGCCTCGGCGGCAACGAGAGCTACCCGGATCTCTTCCAGCCCTACGGCGGCTTTCCCGACGGGGTGCGGGTCGAGGACGGCCACATCACCATGCCGGACCTGCCGGGCATCGGCTTCGAGGGCAAGTCGGACCTGATCGCGGAGATGCGCGCCCTCGCGGCGTAGCGCGCCCACCCGGGTGGCCTTGCGGAGCGCGACGCCGCGGTGGACGATGGCGCGATGGATTCGGGCCCCCTCACCTACGCGATCGGCGACGTCCACGGCTGCGCCGCCCTGCTCGACGCGCTGCTGGAGCGGATCGCCGGCCATGCCGGCGACCGTCCCCACCGGCTGGTCTTCCTCGGGGACTACATCGACCGCGGTCCGGACAGCGCCGCGGTGCTCCGCACCGTGAGCCGCCTGAACTGGGCCGAGCCCGAGCGCGTCGTCTGTCTGATGGGCAATCACGAGCGGATGCTGCTCGACGCGCTCCAGACGGGAAGCGCGGCCGCGCACTGGATGTACAACGGCGGCGAGGCGACGCTCGACGCGTTCGGCGCGCGGGACCCCGCCGGCCTTCCCCGGGACACCCTCGACTGGATCGAGGCGCTCCCGACGCTGCACGGTGACGGCGCCCACTGGTACGTGCATGCCGGCCTGCGGCCCGGCGCGGACGCCCGCGATTCGGACGCGCACGATCGCCTGTGGATCCGCGAGCCGTTTCTCGAGGGCGACCACGATTTCGGACGGCACGTGGTCCACGGCCACACGCCGCAACGGAGCGGGCGCCCGGAGGTGCGCCGGTTCCGCACCAACCTCGACACCGCGGCCGTCTACGGCGGCGCGCTCACCGCCGGGATCTTCTCGGACGCGCAGGGACCGGCCCTGGACTTCCTGCAGGTGCGGGCGGGCTGAGGCTCGGACGCACCGCCGCGGCGGCCGGCGCGACGCCTCCGGCTTCGTCGAGGCTCGGGACTGATCTCAGGCCGCGCGTCGCGCAGGCACCAGAGCGCAGAGGATCCCCACGAGCCACCCGGCCATCAGGGCGAAGCCGCCCGTCGGCGCAGCCATCGGGAAGAGCGCGTGCTGGAGCCAAGCGCGCACCGAGAGGTCGCCGCAGAACAGGATCAGGCCGGCGACCAGGAGTCCGGCCGCGACGCGCGCGAGACCGGCCCGGGCGAGGCCCGAGGCCCCGAAGCCGACGAGCGCCAGGATCGCGGGGGCGTGGAACAGCAGGAACTGCGCCGCCGTCTTCAGCGAATCCGCCCCGGGGATGTGCGCCGCGGCGGCGCTCAGCGCGACGCCGAGCAGCCCGGCGAGGCCGGCGAGCGCCGCGAGCGCGCGGTCGATCCCCGCGAGTCTCACGCGCCGCGCTCCACCAGGAGCTTGGCGATGGCCGCGCGCAGATCCGGCACGCCGGAATCGTCCCGGCTCGAGGTGAGGATCACCTGCGGGTAGGCGGCCGGACGCTTGGCGAGACCCGCCTCGATCCCGGCGATGCGGCTGGCGACCTCGCCCTTCTTGAGGGAATCGCCCTTGGTCAGAACGACCTGGTAGCTCACCGCGGCCTTGTCGAGGCCGTCGAGCACGTCGGTGTCGATCGACTTGAAGCCGTGCCGGGCGTCGATGAGCATGAACACCCGGGCGAGGTTGGTGCGGCCCTTGAGGTAGGAATGGATCAGACGGGTCCACGCCTCGACCTTGGCCTTCTCGACGGCGGCGTAGCCGTAGCCGGGCATGTCGACCAGCGACAGGCGCTCGCCGATCCGGAAGAAGTTGAGCTGCTGCGTCCGCCCCGGCGTGTGCGAGGTCCGCGCCAGGGTGTTCCGCCCGGTCAGCGCGTTGATCAGGCTCGACTTGCCGACGTTCGAGCGGCCCGCGAAGGCGATCTCGACGCCCTCCATCGGGGGCAGACGGTCGAGGGTCTGGGCGGCCGCGTAGAAGTCGGCGGCGCCGGCGAAGAGAAGGCGGCCGGCCTCGGCGAGGTCGGCCGCGTCGTCGTTGGTGTCGGTCACGGCGTGTCGCCTGTCAGCTCTTGGTGGCGGCCGCCTTGGTGCCGTTGCCGCGGCGGAACGTCGATCGCAGGTTGTCCCACAACTCCACCTTCACGCCGTTGCGGCGCATGATGACGTACTGCTGGATCACCGACAGGGTGTTGTTCCAGGCCCAGTAGATCACGAGGCCAGCGGGGAACGAGCCCAGCATGAAGGTGAACACGATCGGCATGAAGGTGAAGATCTGCGCCTGGACCGGGTCCGGCGGCGCGGGATTCATCTTCATCTGCACGAACATCGTGATGCCCATGATGATCGGCCAGACGCCCAGGTGCACGAAATCGGGCGCCGGGAACGGCAGCAGGCCGAACAGGTTCACGATGCTCGTCGGATCCGGCGCCGCGAGGTCGCGGATCCAGCCGAAGAACGGCGCGTGGCGCATCTCGATGGTGATGAACAGGACCTTGTAGAGCGCGAAGAAGACCGGGATCTGGATCAGCACCGGCCAGCAGCCGGCGACCGGGTTGATCTTCTCCTTCTTGTACAGCTCCATCGTGGCCTGCTGCTGCTTCATGCGGTCGTCCTTGTACCGCTCGCGGATGGCGGCCATCTCCGGCTGCACGGCCTTCATCTTGGCCATGGAGACGTAGGACCGGTTCGCGATCGGCAGGAACAGCAGCTTCAGGCAGAAGGTCACCACCAGGATCGAGACGCCGAAGTTGCCGAATAGGTGGTAGAAGAAGTCCAGCGCCCGGAACATCGGCTTGGTGATGAAGAAGAACCAGCCCCAGTCGATCATCAGATCGAAGTGCTTGATGCCGAGATCCTTCTCGTAGTTGTTGATGACGTTGACTTCCTTGGCGCCCGCGAACAGCCGCTGCGTCGCGGTGGCCGAGGCACCCGCCGCGAGGTTCACGGCGTCGCCGCGCACGCTCGCCTGGTAGACGTTGGTGGCACCGTCGGTCCGGTCGGTGAAGGCGCCGGTGTAGGGCGTGTCCTGATCGGGGATCGCGGCCGCCGCCCAGTACTTGTCGGTGATGCCGACGAAGCCGCCGGTCACGCCGGTCCAGGCCTTGCCCTTGGTGTTGGCACCGCCGTAGGCGCCCTCCTTGGCGAGCTTGTCGTAGGTGAATTCCTGCAGGCCGTCGTTGCCCAGATAGCCGATCATGCCCTCGTGCAGGACGTAGTAGCCCTGGGTGTGCGGCTTACCCCAGCGGGAGACGAGGCTGTACGGGTACAGCGTGATCGCGCCCGAGCCCTTGTTCTCGACCTCGTCGCGGATCGTGAACATGTACTTGTCGTCGACCGCGATGATCCGCTTGAAGACGAGGCCGGCGCCGTTGTCCCAGGTCAGGGTCACGGGCATGCCGGGCGAGAGCGTCTTGCCGTCGCTGGTCCACAGGGTGTCGTTGGTCGGCAGCGGACCGGCATTGGCGCCGACCCAGCCGAACTCGGCGTAGTAGGGCGTCTCGGTCCCGGCCGGCGAGAACAGCACGATCTCGGGGCTCTTGGGGTCGATGGTCTCGTGGTAGTTCTTGAGCGAGACGTCGTCGACGCGGCCGCCCTTCAGGGCGATCGAGCCCGAGAGCGCCGGGGTCTCGATCCGCACGCGCGGCGAGCGGGCCAGCGCCGCCTCGCGGGAGACCGGGCCGCCCTGGGCGGTCGGCAGCGTGCCCGGCGCGGGCGCGGCCGGGCCGCCCTCCTTCGGGGACGGCGAGGGCACGCCGTCCGGGGTCACGCCCGGGGGCTGCTGCTGCGCGGCCTTGTTCTGCGCCTCGATCTGGCGCTGCTGCTCCATGCGCGGGCCGGCCACGAAGTACTGCCACCCGAGCAGCACCAGCAGCGACAGGCCGATGGCCACGAACATGTTCGTCTTGTCATTGCCCATCAGGGACACCGCCGCACGCGTTCGGAGTGGCAACAGGAGCGTCGCCGGCCCCGGAGGACCTGCGCGCGCCTGTGATTCGGGGATCTCTGTCGCACCCCTGCGACGGGCCGATGTCGGCTCCGCCGGTCGGGGCCGCCTGCGCGGAGGCGCGGCCGGCTTCGTGCGGGAGAGAGGACGTCTGAGATAGGGTCTTGTCGGG
This sequence comes from Methylobacterium sp. ME121, assembly GCF_000974725.1. Taxonomy (NCBI): domain Bacteria; kingdom Pseudomonadati; phylum Pseudomonadota; class Alphaproteobacteria; order Hyphomicrobiales; family Methylobacteriaceae; genus Methylobacterium; species Methylobacterium sp. ME121. The sequence goes on along the minus strand of NZ_BBUX01000044.1, from coordinate 30,516 downwards.
GGTCGGCCCGGAGCGCCGGCCACCGGACCGGCCGGAGGGCCTGTCCCCGCGGGCCGCCGCCGGGCGGGTCACCGCGGGAATCGCGCGACGCAGATCCTCGGTGAGGGTCTCGAAGGCGGCTTCCAGGGCGGGACGGCGGGCGATCAGCACGATGTCGGCCGGAAGGCCCGCGAGCTCGCCCGGCAGGTCGGACGCGACCACGCTCAGGGCCGCGCGGAGGCGGCGCCGGATGCGGTTGCGCTCCGTCGCGTGACCGACACGCTTGGTGATGGTGAACCCGAGACGGAGGCCGGGACAAGCGTCCGGGTTCCGAAGACGCCCCTGCGCGGTCATCCGCTCGGTGTGGAAGCGACGTCCCTCGGCCGCCGCCAGGAAGTCGGGTCGTTTCTTGAGCCGCTCGATCGTCGCCATCGATGGTTCGATCCCGGCCGATACCACTTGCCTCGTGGCGCGGATGCCCGGGGCGTCCGCGCCGGCGAGGATCAGGCCTCAGGCCGACAGGCGCTTGCGGCCATGGGCGCGACGGCGCGCGATGACCTTGCGGCCGCCGGCGGTGGCCATGCGCGCACGGAAACCGTGACGGCGCTTACGGACGAGCTTGCTCGGCTGGTAGGTTCTCTTCATGGCTCAGAGCCTTCAAAGGTCGAGGCGCGCTCGCGGGCAGCTGATGCTGCACCCGACCTCCACGCGTCCTGGTTGTCTGCAAACACGAAGGGCGCCCATGCGGGGCGCCACGTCGCGAGTGGCGGGCTTATGGCGGATGGGCCCCGCGAAGTCAACGTTTCGCGGGCCCTAATGACCCTCGAACTGCATGAGGGTGCGCACCTCGACGCCCAGGTCGCGCAGGCGCTGCGCGCCGCCGATCTCGGGCAGGTCGATGACGAAGCAGGCGGCCACGATCTCGGCGCCGATCTTCTGGAGCAGGTTCACGGCCGCGATCGCCGTGCCGCCGGTGGCGATCAGGTCGTCGACCAGCAGCACCTTGTCGCCCGGCCGGACGGCGTCGACGTGGATCTCGATCTCGTCGGTCCCGTACTCGAGGGCGTAGGCCATCGACACGGTCTTGTGGGGCAGCTTGCCCTTCTTGCGGATCGGCACGAAGCCGCAGGAGAGCTGGTGGGCGATGGCCCCGCCCAGGATGAAGCCCCGCGCCTCGATGCCGGCCACTTGGTGGATCTGTCCGCCGGCGTAGGGGTGCACCAGGGCGTCGACCGCCCGCCGGAAGGCGCGCGGGTCGCTCAGCAGCGTGGTGATGTCGCGGAAGATGATCCCCGGCTTCGGGTAATCGGGAATCGAGCGGACCGATTCCTTCAGCGCGACGTGGCGGCGGGCTTCCATGCGTTCGGCCTTCCGTGGAGAACCGCGGGCTTAAAGCAGAAGCTCGGCGCCCTGACCAGTTCGCGGCGGCTCAGGCCGCCTGGACCTTCTTGAGGATGGCGACGAGGTCCCGGTGCAGCCCCTCGTTGCCGCAGGCCACCGAGCGCGGGGCCAGGGGTTCGGCCGCGCCGTCCGCCGAGGTCACGAAGCCGCCCGCCTCGCGCACCAGGATCACGCCGGCGGCGAAGTCGTAGGTCTGGAGATCGCGCTCCCAGTAGGCGTCGAGGCGGCCGCAGGCGACGTAGGCCATGTCGAGGGCCGCCGAGCCCATCCGGCGGGTGCCGCCGGCCACCGCCATCACGGCGCCGAGCTCGCGCAGGAGGCGCGGATGGCTGCCGCGACCGAGATAGGGCGTGCCGTAGCCCACCAGCGCGTCCGCCATGTCCTGGCGGCCGGAGACGCGCAGGCGCCGGTTGTTGAGATAGGCGCCCTTGCCGCGCTCGGCGACGAACAGCTCGTCCTTGATCGGGTCGAAGATCGCGCCGGCCACGATCTGGCCCTCGCGCTCGAGACCGACCGAGACCGCGAAATGCGGCACGCCGTGCAGGAAGTTCGACGTGCCGTCGAGAGGGTCGATGTGCCACGTGTGGCTCTTGTCGGTCCCCTCGATGATCCCGTTCTCCTCCAGCACGAGGCCGTAGCCCGGACGCGCCTTCATGAGGGCGTCGCGCAGCACCTCCTCGGCCTTGCGGTCGGCCGCGGAGACGAAGTCGCCCGGACCTTTGCGCGAGACCTGCAGGTTCTCGACCTCGCCGAAGTCGCGGCGCAGGCCGCGCGCGGCCTTGCGCACGGCATCGACCATCACGGTCATGAGCGGGGAGGAGATCATGGGCGGACTTTTCGCGGGTGAGGATCGGGGCCGTCGTTACAGGTCGGCGCCGGAAAAGACGAGATGGGGTCGGGACATGGGAGCGGTGCGGGCGGCCGCCTCAGCGCCGAGCCGCGGGGTCGAGGCCGGTGTCAGAACGCCGTCGCGCCCGTCTCCGCGAGCGGAGCGACGCAATCCAGGGCAGCAGGCCGTCGGTGAACGGGCCCCCCGGGTTGCTTCGCCCCCTTCGCGGAAGCGGGCGCCCGCAGCACCGCCTCTCGGGGAGAGGCGGCGCGGATCCTACTCCGCCGCCTCGACGAACACCGTGCCGGCGCGGGGCAGGTCCAGCGCCTCCCAGGTCTCCGTCAGCGCCGCAGCCAGGCGCTCGATATGCGCCGCGTCGTGGAAGGGCGACGGCGTGATCCGCAGGCGCTCGGTCCCGCGCGGCACCGTCGGGTAGTTGATCGGCTGGATGTAGATCGCGTGGTGCTCCAGAAGATGGTCGGCCGCCGCCTTGCACAGCTCGGCATCGCCCACCATCACCGGCACGATGTGCGTCTCCGTCTCCAGGACCGGCAGGCCCGCCGCGCGCAGCGCCGCCTTGGTGGCCGCCGCCTGGCGCTGGTGCGCCTCCCGCTCCGCGCCCGAGCGCTTGAGATACCGCACCGACGCCCGCGCCGCCGCCGCCACGGCAGGCGGCAGCGCCGTCGTGAAGATGAAGCCCGGCGCGAAACTGCGCACCGCGTCGCAGATCGCCGCCGAAGCCGTGATGTAGCCGCCCACGCAGCCGAAGCCCTTGGCCAGCGTCCCCTCGATCACGTCGACCCGGTGCATGACGCCGTCGCGCTCGGCGATGCCGCCGCCGCGCGGGCCGTAGAGGCCGACGGCGTGGACCTCGTCGAGGTAGGTCATCGCCCCGTAGCGGTCGGCGAGGTCGCAGATCTCGCCGATCGGCGCCACGTCGCCGTCCATCGAGTAGACCGACTCGAACACGATCAGCTTGGGCCGGTCGCCGGCCTCCCGGAGCAGCTCCTCCAGGTGCTGGAGATCGTTGTGGCGGAAGATCTTCTTCGCGCAGCCGGAATGGCGCACGCCCTCGATCATCGAGTTGTGGTTGAAGGCGTCCGACAGGATCAGGCAGTCGGGGATCAGCTTGGCGATGGTCGAGATGCCGGCCTGGTTCGAGACGTAGCCGGAGGTGAAGACGAGGCCGGCCTCCTTGCCGTGCAGGTCGGCGAGCTCGCGCTCCAGATCGACCAGCGGCGAGGTGTTGCCGGCGATGTTGCGGGTGCCGCCGGCGCCGACGCCGCAGCGGGCGGCGGTCTCGGTCATGGCCGCCACGACCTCCTTGTGCTGGCCCATGCCGAGGTAGTCGTTGGAGCACCACACCGTGATCTCGGTGGTCTTGCCCTCGGGCTGGCGCCACTTGGCCGTCGGGAAACGGCCCGAGATCCGCTCGATGTCGGCGAAGACCCGGTAGCGCCGCTCGCCGTGCAGCTGATCCAGGGCCCCGCGGAAGTAGCGCTCGTAGCCGGATCCGGCGCGCGTCGATCCCGCTTGGGCGAGCATCGTGCTGGGCATCCGGGTGACGGTCATCGAGCGTCCTTCGCGTGTTCGGCCGCGCGGGCGACACCGCCGAAGCGGCATCTCAGGCCCGCGATCGAGGTCCGGCCTCGGTCCAGTCCTTCGCGTGAGGGCCGCAAGATACGCGCGGATCTGGAACTGGTTCAAGGTAAGGTTCCGACATCGCAGCGTTGCATCCGTTGAGAGGCCCGCGTGAACCCGCTAGCGTCCGGCAGGATCTTCCGATCCGAATTTGGCTCCTGCCCCCTGCAACAGCTCATGTCACCATCCGCAGATGGCTCATCCGGCGGGGGTCGCTCCGCCCCGACCTTCCGGCGACCAAGGGTCGCGCCGTGACGGGCTCCAAGGATGAGCGCGCGGAGCGCCTCAAGGCCGCGCTGCGCCAGAACCTGCGCCGCCGCAAGGCGCAGGACCGCGGACGGGCCGAGGCGAGACCGTCACCGGGCGCGGACCAGTCCTGCACGCGCGAATCCGACGGAAGCGGTCCTGATTCCGACAAATCCGGTCTATAGGGCACGGCCAAGCCTGGGCGCTGCCGCGCCCGCGATCAGCACGGTCGGCCGCGCGTCCTCGCGGATGCGCCGCCCGAGGACACACGATGGACCGCATCCACATCACCGGCGGCGCGCCGCTCAACGGCGTGATCCCGATCTCGGGGGCCAAGAACGCGGCGCTGCCGCTGATGATCGCGAGCCTGCTGACCGGCGAGACGCTGGAGCTGATCAACGTGCCGCGGCTCGCCGACATCGCCGCGCTGACGCGGATCCTCGGCAATCACGGCGTGGACCACATGGTCGTGGGCAAGCGCCCCGGTCAGACCACCGAGACGGGCCAGACGATCCGGCTCACCGCCTCGAACGTCATCGACACCACGGCACCCTACGAGCTGGTCTCGACCATGCGGGCGAGCTTCTGGGTGGTCGCGCCGCTGCTCGCCCGGTTCGGCGAGGCCAAGGTGTCGCTGCCGGGCGGCTGCGCCATCGGCACCCGCCCGGTGGACCTGCTGATCATGGCGCTGGAGCGGCTCGGGGCCGAGATCGAGATCGACGCCGGCTACGTCGTCGCCAGGACCAAGAACGGGCTGCGCGGCGCCGAGATCGCCTTCCCGAAGGTGACGGTGGGCGGCACGCACGTGGCACTGATGGCCGCCGCCCTCGCCTACGGGACCACGGTGCTCGAGAACGCCGCCCGCGAGCCGGAGGTGGTCGACCTCGCGGAGTGTCTGAACAAGATGGGCGCCAAGATCCGCGGCGCCGGCACGCCGCGCATCGAGATCGAGGGCGTGGCCCGCCTGAACGGCGCCCGCCACGAGGTCCTGCCCGACCGGATCGAGACCGGCACCTACGCGATGGCAGTGGCGATGGCCGGCGGCGACGTCGTGCTCAAGGATACGCGGGCCGACCTGCTGCACTCGGCCCTCGACGTCTTGTCGACCACGGGCGCGGAGATCACCCAGGTCGAGGGCGGGATCCGCGTGCGCCGCAACGGCGGCGGCATCGCGGCGGTGGACATCACCACCGACCCGTTCCCGGGCTTCCCCACGGATCTCCAGGCGCAGTTCATGGCGCTGATGACGCTGGCCAAGGGCCAGTCGCACATCCGCGAGACCATCTTCGAGAACCGGTTCATGCACGTGCAGGAGCTGGCCCGCCTCGGCGCGAAGATCCGCCTCGAGGGCGATCTCGCCATCGTCGAGGGCGTGGACCGGCTGAAGGGCGCCCCCGTGATGGCGACCGATCTGCGCGCCTCGGTCTCCCTGGTCATCGCGGGCCTCGCCGCCGAGGGCGAGACCCAGATCAACCGGGTCTACCATCTCGACCGCGGCTTCGAGGCGCTGGAGGCCAAACTCGGCCGCTGCGGCGCGCAGATCGAGCGCGTCCGGGCCTGAACGGCAGCGCTCGGTCCGCACCGGCCGGGGCTGCGCGGCGCCTGCGGCGGCCGCAAGTCCGGCTCAGCACGGAGCCCCGGCGGCGCACCGACCGGGGCTGCGCGGCCTTCGTGAGCGCCGGCGACCGCCCACGAAGCCCGGGCATGGACCACGACCTGCTCGGCGCGGTCGCCCGCGCCGCGAAGGGCGTACCGCCGCTCCTACCCGCCCCGGCAATGCGGCGCGGGGCTGCCGCGGTCCCGCCGCGCGCGGCGTCCGAACGCGGCCGTGGCCGCCCATCGCCGTCGATCGCGTCCGACGGCCGTCGGGCTCAATCCTCGATCTGCCCGCGCTTGTAGCCGAAGCCGGGAATATCGCAGCCGCAGGGCGCATCGGGAGGGGCCGGGCGCACCGTGCAGGTGCCGCGGGCCGTCACGCAGACGCTGTCGTCCCACCGGCGTCCGAAATCGCCGCGCCAGCGCGGGCCGCGCCTGTCATACGCATCGTCGAGTGGCGGCGGCGGGGGTGGACGCCAGCCATACCCGTCATCAGCCGGCGGAGGCGGCGGGCGCCCGCCGGGCGGCGGCGGTGCGTAGTCATCCCGATCCGGCGCCGGGCGGCCGTAGATGTAGGGCCGCGCGTCCGGGCCGACCTGCGCGGAGGCGGATCCGACCGCCAGCAGCCCGATGGTCAGCACCGCCAGAACCGCGCGCTCGGTGAGTGCGGCCATATGAGACCCTGCCTCGGCTCGTCCGCCAGCGCGTCTAAACGGCGACGCTGGGCCGAGCCTGTGCTCGACCGGGATCGCGATCCCCAGACCAGCCGTTGCCCGATCGGGGCCGCGCCGCTACCTACGCCGTGCCGCGGACCGGCCCGCGCCGCCCGATCCGCGCCCCGTATCCCCCGAGGACCTTCTGCATGGAGCTGCTCAGGCTCGCCGCCCTCGACACCGAGGACCTGACCGTGATCTCGGCCCATCTGCAGGACGCGATCCTGCGGCCGCAGGACCTGACCTACCTCGCGGGCGAGCAGCGCTTCCTCATGGCCGTGCGCCGCTTCGACTGGACGCCGAACGTCCCGCCGCGCCGCCGCCTCGCCGGCCTGCATGTCGAGCGCGTGCTGGGCGTGAAGAGTCGCGGCCTGAAGCCGGACGACGCCACGCCCATGAGCCTGCTCGCCCTCACCTTCGAGCCGACGGACGCGCCTTCCGGGCATATCGACCTCGTCTTCTCCGGCGGTGCGGCCCTGCGGCTGGAGGTCGAGTGCATCGAGGTCCGGATGAAGGATCTCGGCCCGGTCTGGGAATCGGCCACCCGTCCCGGACACGACATCGACACCGATACGGCCGCCGGCCCGGCGGCCTGACGCGAGACAGAAGGCTTCCCGATGGTCCGGCTCGACAGCAGCGATCCGAATTTTGCCGCCGCCTTCGCGCACCTCCTGACGGTGAAGCGCGAGATCGCCGAGGACGTGGACGAGGCCGTGCGCGGCATCATCGCCGACGTCGTCGCCCGGGGCGACGACGCGCTGGTCGATTTCACCCGGCGCTTCGACCGGCTCGGCGCCGATTTCTCGGCGGCGCAGCTGCGGGTCACGGACGCGGAGATGGCCGCGGCCGTCGCGGCCTGCCCGCCGGATGCCCTGGAGGCGCTGCGCCTCGCCGCCGAGCGGATCGAGAGCTTCCACCGGGCCCAGCGGCCCGAAGATCACCGGGCCACGGACGCCCTCGGCGTCACGGCCGGATGGCGCTGGACCGCGCTGGAATCGGTCGGCCTCTACGTACCGGGCGGCACCGCGAGCTATCCCTCCTCGGTGCTGATGAACGCGCTGCCGGCCCGCGTCGCGGGCGTGCCGCGGCTCGTCATGGTGGTGCCCACACCGGACGGCCAGATGAACCCGCTGGTCCTGGCCGCCGCGCAGCTCGCCGGCGTCCACGAGGTCTACCGGGTGGGCGGTGCCCAGGCGGTCGCGGCCCTCGCCTACGGGACCGCCACCATCGCCCCCGTGGCCAAGGTCGTCGGACCGGGCAATGCCTGGGTGGCGGCGGCCAAGCGCCGGGTCTTCGGCCAGGTCGGGATCGACATGATCGCCGGCCCCTCCGAGGTGCTGATCCTGGCGGACGGCCACGCCAACCCCGACTGGATCGCCGCCGACCTGCTGGCCCAGGCCGAGCACGACGTGGCCGCCCAGGCGATCCTGATCACCGACAGCGCCGAACTCGCCGGGGCCGTCGAGGAGGCGGTCGAGCGCGCGCTGACCACCCTGCCCCGCCAGGAGATCGCCCGGGCGAGCTGGCGCGATTACGGCGCGATCATCCGGGTCCGCACCTTCGACGAGGCCGTGCCGCTGGTGGACCGCCTCGCACCCGAGCACCTGGAGATCGAGACGCAGGACGCGGAGGCGCTCGCCGCCAAGGTGCGCAATGCCGGCGCGATCTTCCTCGGCTCGCACACGCCGGAGGCGATCGGCGACTATGTCGGCGGCCCCAACCACGTCCTGCCGACGGCCCGCTCGGCCCGGTTCTCGTCCGGGCTGGGCGTGCTCGACTTCATGAAGCGGACGACGATCCTCGCCTGCACGCCGGAGAGCTTGCGGGCGCTCGGCCCGGCGGCGATAAACCTCGGCCGGTCCGAGGGCCTGGAGGGGCATGCCCGCTCCGTCGCGATCCGGTTGAACCTGTGAGGTTTTGGGGATGGCGGAGAAGCAGCGCGGGCCGAACCGCCTCGCGAAGGTGAGCCTGGACGAGGCGTCCATCGCCCGCGGCAATCCGGATCAGGAGCACGAGCGGGCGATCGCGCTGTTCGACATCCTGGAGGACAATTCCTTCACGATCCCCGGTCGGGAGGGGCCCTACGCGCTGACGCTCGGCCTCGTCGAGAACAAGCTGTCCTTCGCCATCGCCACGGTGGACGGTGAGCCGGTGATGACGCACCTCCTGTCGCTGACGCCGTTCCGGCGGGTGATCCGCGACTACGAGATGATCTGCGAGAGCTACTACAACGCGATCCGCACCGCCTCGCCGTCGCAGATCGAGGCGATCGACATGGGTCGGCGCGGACTGCACAACGAGGCGTCCGAGACGCTCAAGCAGCGGCTTGAGGGGAAGGTGGACCTCGACCACGACACGGCGCGCCGCCTGTTCACCCTGATCTTCGCGCTGCACTGGAAGGGCTAGGCGCCCTCCGCGCCGACCGGCGATGGCTGAGCCCGCTCCCGAGCCTCCTCCCGACGCTTCCCCGAAGAAGCGGCGGGTGCAGTCCGTCCTGTTCATGTGCAACTACAACGCCGTGCGCTCCGTGGCGGCGGACGCGATCGCGCGCGCTTATTTCGGCAAGTCCACCTACGTGCAGTCGGCCGGGGTACGATCCGGCGAGCCCACCGACCCGTTCATGATCGCGGCGCTCGACGAGGTCGGGATCGACGCGAGCCGGCACCGGCCGCGCACCGTGGAGGAACTCGAGGACTGGGAGGGTCTGAACTTCGACCTGATCATCACCCTCGCGCCGGAGGCGCATCACCGGGCCCTGGACCTGACCCACACGCTCGCGGCCGATGTCGAGTACTGGCCGACCCCCGACCCGACCCTGGTGCAGGACGCGTCCCGCGAGCAGCGCCTCGACGCCTACCGCGACGTCCGCGACGGCCTGACCCGGCGGATCAAGGCCCGGCTCAAAGCCTAGGCGGGCGGCCTCTCGCCCCGGCACCCTGCCAGTGCCGTGCGGCGGATCGTTGCTGCCGCGACCCGGAACGTCGCGCGGCCCGGGGGGCCGCTGGGTTCAGCCGCGATCGCCCACCAGCCAAGCCCGGATCCGGCCGGCGAGGAGCGGCCGGGCGCGGACGACGTCGTCGCCGTCGAGGAGCGGCGAGGCTGCGAGGGTCGCGAGATAGGCGTCCTCGGCGGTCCGGCAGGCCCGGAAGGCGGCGTCGGCGGCGAGATCCCGGTCGGTCAGCGCGGCCTGGATGTGAAAGTTGCGGCTGACGCAGTCGCGCCACGCGGCGTGGCGGAGTTCGGTCTCGCTCGCGGCCCGCGCGGTGCCGCAGGCGGCGGCGACGAGGACGGCCGCGAGAAGCGGGACCGGCGTCACGTTGCGGGCTCGCGGCATCGTTCAGGCACTCCGTCACCCGACAGAGTGGCGCCGCACGGTTAGCAATCCGTTAAGGCGCGGCGCCGGCGGCCTGGGTTCCACCGCCGGCCGCGTGCCTTGCTCACCGGTTGGCGGTGGTGACCGGGGAGGTGACGCCGCCGAGGGAGACCCAGGCGACGGCGTCCTGGCTCTCGCGCTTGATGAAGACGTAGCCGGTCTTGTGCCAGGGCAGGATGGCGTTGGTCTTGTTGTCGAGGACGAGGTCGCCCCGGTCGGTGATGAGTGTCAGCACGGCGTGGCCCTCGCCCTTCTCGTCGATCACCACGGTCATGCGCATCGCGCGGCGCGGCAGCCCGGCCTCGGCCAGCATGTGGCGCTTGAGCAGCTGGAAGTCCTCGCAGTCGCCGATGCCGTCCTCGGCCAGGTCCCAGCGGTCGGCCACGTGCAGGTGGTCCTGGTCGGTCATCGGCTCGACCGCCTTGTTGACCCGCCGGTTCACCGACACGATCGTCGCCCAGGTGGCGGGCGTCAGGCTGATCCGGGCCGGCTCGCCCCGGTCCAGCGCGCACTCCGCCGCGTAGGTCTGGCAGAACGTCACCCAGGCCGCGATCGGCTTGGCGTCGCCCTGCACCCGGGCACCGGCCTCGGTCGGCAGGCTCGCCAGCGTCTGCGCCTGAGCCGGGGCGGCGAGACCCGCGACGCCGATGGCGGCGAGGGCAGCGAGGCCCGCCCAGCGGCTCCGGGAGAGCCGACGCGAGGCGGGTCCCTTGACCAGTCCCTGCATCATGGAAACCGCGAACCGCATCGCCGGGACCCAACCGTTAAGCTCTCGTTAACGAAAGCTCTCACGCCGGCGGGCCGGCGGCAATCCGCCGATTAACAAAAGGTTAATGCTGTGCGCAACGCGGATAAGCGCCCCCTCGTCCACTCATCGCGGCGCTCACCGGCCAAGCGCGAAAACGTGAAGGTGTGCCAAGGTGTTCTCGACCGAGATCCGCCGTTATCCCGGCGCCGCGCCACCGAGAACACGCCTGTGGGCGGCGGGAGGAAGACGGATGCGGAGCGTTGCAGACAGACTCGCCAGCCTGGTCCTGGCCGGGCTCGCAGCAGGGACCCTGGGGATGCTGCCGGCGTCCGCCGCGGCTCCGACGGCCGCTCCGCCCGCGGCCGACCTGAAGAGCGAGGGGCCGACGCAGCCGGCGAAAGTTCAGGACGGCCAGTACACCGACAAGAACGGCGACCCGACGTACCACATCACGGAGGGCGGCAAGAAGGTCGACTGGTACACCATGTCCGGCTACGTGCGGTACAGCGCGAACTGCCTGGCCTGCCACGGGCCAGACGGGATGGGCTCGACCTACGCGCCGTCCCTGGTCGACGCTCTCAAGGGCATGGACTACGCGCACTTCGCCGGCATCGTCGTGGGCGGCAAGCGGGATGTGAACGCCTCGCAGGAGCTGGTCATGCCAGCCTTCGGCGAGAACAAGAACGTCATGTGCTACCTGCCCGACATATACACTTATCTCCGCGCCCGCTCGGACGGCGCGATCGGCCGCGGCCGGCCGGCGGACCACGAGGCCAAGCCCGCGGCCTTCGAGAAGGCCGAGGATGCCTGCATGAAGTGAGCGCCACTCCCCGGTCCGGCCTTGCCTGTGAACCGGACCGGGGGCAACACGCCCCGTTGCACCGCTCGGTTGCGCACGACATACTCCGCGCAAGACGCTGAAGAGCGGGCACCAAGCCTGCCGAGGGGGTCGCAGGGGGTGGAACGTGGCTCAAGGATCGGGAGTGCGCCGCCATCTGTGCGGCATCTGGACGGCCTGGACGGACGCGGCCGCGGCCGCCGACGCGGCCGCGGAGGTCGCGCTCGCGGTCGGTGACAGCGCCCTGTCGCAGGTCGTCGCGTTCTTCTCCGCCGATTACGACGCCGAGATCCTGGCCCGCGCGCTGGAGGCCCGGTTCCCCGGCGTGCCGGTGGCCGGCTGCTCGATGTCGGGCGGCATCGCCCCGGCCGGCGGCCTCGACCGCGGGCTCGTCGTCATCGCGTTCCCGGCCGAGCGTTTCCGGATCGTCTCGACCGTCCTCGACGCCATCGACCACCTCGACGTGGAGCGGACCGCCTCGGCGGTCCGGGCGCTGCGCCGGACCCTCGACCCGCTGGACCGGTGCCGCGATGTCGACGCGGCCGCCACGGGCCACCGCTTCGCCCTGTCGCTGATCGACGGGCTCGCCAATGCCGAGGAGACGGTGGTCTCGGCGATCGCCTGGGCGCTCGACGGCATCCCGATCGTCGGCGGCTCGGCCGGCGACGACCTGCGCTTCCGCGACGCCGTCATGCTGCACGGCGGGAAGATCCACCGCAAGGCGGCGGTCCTGGTGCTCGTCGAGACCGACTTCTCGGTGGAGATCTTCAAGAGCGACAACTTCGAGCCGACGCGGACCAAGTTCGTGGTCACCGCCTCGGACGGCGAGCGCCGCACCGTGCACGAGCTCAACGCGGAGCCGGCGGCCCGGGAATACGCGATGGCGATCGGCCTCGACCCCGAGGGCCTGTCGCCGATGAGCTTCGCCGCCTACCCGCTCGCCGTGAAGGTCGGCGGCGAGTATTTCTGCCGCTCGATCCGGCGGATGAACGAGGACGGCTCGCTCAGCTTCTTCTGCGCGGTGGACGAGGGCGTGGTGCTGACCCTCGCCGAGCCGCGCGACATCGTCGCCTCGACCCGGGCGGAGCTGGCCCGCCTCGACGCCGTGCTCGGCGGCGTCGACCTGATCATCGGCTTCGAGTGCGTGCTCCGCCGCCTCGACGCCGAGAGCCGGCAGGTGCGCCACGGGATCGCCGACCTCTACCGCCGCTACAACGTCGTCGGCTTCGAGACCTTCGGCGAGCAGTACCGGGCGATGCACCTGAACCAGACCTTCACGGGCATCGCCATCGGCAAGACCCTCGCCGCGGGCGCGCCGGCCGCGGCCGCCGCCCCGGTCGCGTCGTGACCCTGCACCCGAACGGCCTCGAGACCGACGCGTCCCTGCACCGGCGGATCGAGAAGCTCGAGCGCATCAACGCCGCGCTGATGTCCCATGTCGAGCGCTCCATGGATCAGCGGGGCAGCGCCTACTCGCTGTTCCAGACGGCGATCATGCTCGAGGGCCGGGTCCGCACCCGCACCGAGGAGCTGACCGGGCTCATGCACCGGCTGGAGCGCTCCAACGAGGCGCTGGCCGCGGCCAAGGAGGAGGCCGAGACCGCCAACCGCTCGAAGACGCGGTTCCTGGCGGCGGCGAGCCACGACCTGCTGCAGCCGGTCAATGCCGCCCGCCTGTCGATCTCGGCGCTCGCCGACCTCGAGGTCCCGCCGGAAGCGCGCGCCATCGCCGGACAGGTGGAGCGGGGCCTGCAGACCATCGAGGACCTGATCAAGACGCTGCTCGACATCTCGAAACTCGATGCCGGGGTCGTTCGACCGCAGGTCCAGCCCGTCTTCCTGCCCGACCTGCTGGCGGAGCTCGCGGAGAGCTTCAAACCCTTCGCGCAGCGCAAGGGTCTGCGCCTGTCGGTGCACTGTCCGGAGGTCACCGTCACCAGCGACGTGGTGCTCCTGCAGCGGATCCTCCAGAACCTCGTCTCCAACGCCGTCCGGTACACCCGCACCGGCGGGATCGTCCTGGCGGCCCGGCGCCGGTCCGGCGCTGTCCGGATCGAAGTGACCGACACGGGCTGCGGCATCGCCGCCGAGGAATGCGACCTCGTCTTCGACGAGTTCTTCCGGGGCGGCGACCGGACCGGCAGCGGCGAGGAGCCGGGCCTCGGCCTCGGCCTGTCGATCGTCCGCCGCATGGCCCTGGCCCTCGACCATCCCCTGCGGCTGCGCTCCCGGGTCGGCCACGGCACCCGGGTCGCGCTGACGCTGCCCCTGAGCGCGGTCCCGGCCGCGGCCGCGCCGCCCGCCCCGGTGGCGACCCGGCTTTCGGGAGCGCACGTCCTCGTCGTGGAGAACGACGCCTCGACGGCCGACGCCCTCGCGCGCCTCCTCCAGAACTGGGATGCCCGGGTCTCGACCTTCCGCGACCTCGCGGGGGTGAAGGCCTCCGTCGAGGCGGGCGCCGGGGCGCCGGACATCCTGGTGCTCGACTATCATCTCGACGAGGGCGCCTGCGGCCTCGACGTGGCCGCCTATCTCCGCGCGCTGCGGGCCGAGCCGCTCCCGGTCATCGTCACCACCGCCGACCATTCCAGCGCGGTCGAGGATCGCGTCACAGCCGCCGGAGCGGAACTCGTGCACAAGCCGATCAAGCCGGCCCAGCTCCGCTCCCTGCTGACCTACATGCTGGCTTGATCCCGGTCGGGACCCGCGACGCTCCGGGTCGCGCCCGGCGCGCGCCGCGCGCTCCCGAACCGATCGCGCGCCCGGGCCGCGCGGCGTGCTGCCGACGGCGGGCCGATCCGGCGCGAACGAACCCGCCCGCGCCGTGACATAGGACACACGGCGCCCCTCGACGGGACCGACCGCCTGCGCGACAGGGAGCAGCATCCGCCTCGCGTCCCGCGTCCGGATTTCCCAGCCATCGACGTCACGGACCCGCCGGGACGCCGCAGGAGCGCGCACCCATGGCGCAGGTCCCGCACGGTCCGACAGGCGGCGCGCCGGGCAGCCCCCAGCCGCCCCCGCAGGCGCCCGTCCAGGACGGCCTGCCGCCCCGCGAGCGCGTCCTCGCCATGGCGGCGATCGGGCTTGCCATGACCATGGCGGTCCTCGACGGGGCCATCGTCAACGTGGCGCTGCCCGTCATGGCGAAGGACCTCTCGGTCAGGCCGGCCGACGCGATCTTCGTGGTCAACGCCTATCAGGTCGCCGTCACGGCGAGCCTCCTGCCCTTCGCGGCCCTCGGCGACATCTTCGGCTTCCGGAAGGTCTACCTGCCGGGGCTCGCGGTGTTCGTCGCCGCCTCCCTCGCCTGCGCGGTCGCGCCGAACCTGCCGCTCCTGATCGCGGCCCGCATCGTCCAGGGTCTCGGGGGCGCGGCGATCATGAGCGTCAACATCGGCTTCGTGCGCTTCATCTACCCGCACCGGATGATCGGCCAGGGGGTCGCCAACGTCGCGCTCGTGGTGGCGGTCGCCTCGGCCGCCGGCCCGACCGTGGCCGCGGCGATCCTGTCGGTGGCGACCTGGCCCTGGCTGTTCCTCGTGAACATCCCCGTGGGCCTCCTGGCCCTGACGGTGGCGTCCCGGACCCTGCCGGTCACACCGGCGAGCGGCCGGCCGTTCGATCTCGTGAGCGCGGTGCTCAACGCCCTGACCTTCGGCCTGCTGATCATCGGGATCGACGGCCTCGGCGATCCGGAAGCCCGGGGCGTCGCCATCGTCGAACTCGCGGCCGCCCTGGTGGTCGGCGCGGTGTTCGTCCGGCGTCAGATCCGGCTGCCCGCACCGCTCCTGCCGGTCGACCTGCTGCGGATCCCCGCCTTCGCCCTGTCGATGGCGACGTCGGTCGCCTCGTTCTGCGCCCAGATGGTCTCCTACGTGGCGCTGCCCTTCTACTTCCAGGACGTGCTGCACCTCTCCAGCACCCAGACGGGCTTCCTGCTCACCCCCTGGCCGATCGCGGTCGCCGCGATGGCGCCGATCTCCGGCCGCCTCGCGGACCGCTACCCGCCCGGCATCCTCGGCGGCATCGGACTGGCCATGATGGCCGCCGGGCTCGTCAGCGTGACCCTCCTGCCCGCGGTGCCCGCCATCCTCGACATCGTCTGGCGGCTGACCCTGTGCGGCCTCGGCTTCGGCCTGTTCCAGTCGCCCAACAACAAGGTCATCGTCACCTCGGCACCGCGCGAGCGGGCCGGCGGGGCGAGCGGGATGCAGTCGACGGCGCGGCTCACCGGGCAGTCGCTCGGCGCGGCCCTGGTGGCGGTGATCTTCGGCCTGACCCACGGGCTCGGGGCCGAGCGGGCCGTGACCATCTCGCTGTCCTGCGCGGTGGCGCTCTCGGTGATCGGCGGCTGCGCCAGCGTCCTGCGGCGGAGTCGGAGCGGCTAGACCGGTCCCGTATGCCACCGCGGGCACCGGACCGCGTTGACGGAACGAGTCACGTGCTGGAGCGTCCCATGGATCTCGATCTCACCGGCCGGAAGGCGCTGGTCACCGGCTCGACCGGCGGTATCGGCTACGCCATCGCCAAGGAACTCTGCGATCTCGGCGCCGAGGTCGGCATCAACGGCCGCACGCCCGAGCGCGTCGAGGCAGCGCTGGCGAAGCTGCGGGGCGAGGCCAGGGCCGGCCGGGCCTTCGCGGCGCCGGGTGATGTCGCGACCGCGGACGGCGTGTCCGCGCTCGTCCAGGCGCTGCCGGCCGTGGACATCCTGGTCAACAACACCGGGATCTTCGAGCCGAAACCGTTCTTCGAGATCCCGGATGCCGACTGGCAGCGCTTCTTCGACGTCAACGTGATGAGCGGCGTGCGCCTGTCCCGGGCCTACACGCCCGGCATGGCGGAGCGGGGCTGGGGCCGGGTGATCTTCATCTCCAGCGAGTCCGGCATCAACACGCCGACCGAGATGGTCCATTACGGGATGACCAAGACCGCGCAGCTCGCGATCTCCCGCGGGCTCGCCCAGACGGTGGCCGGGAGCGGCGTGACGGTCAACAGCGTCCTGCCCGGCCCGACCCTGTCGGAAGGTGTCGCCGAGTTCATGAAGCAGATGGCCGGAGGCGCGGCCGATGCCGACCTCGAAGCCATGGGCCGCAAGTTCGTGGCGGAGCACCGGCCCTCCTCGCTGATCCAGCGCCTCGCGCGGGTGGAGGAGGTGGCGAACCTCGTTGCCTACCTCTGCAGCCCGGCCGCGAGCGCCACCACCGGCGCGGCTCTGCGGGTCGATGGCGGTGTCCTGCAGGGCCTCGCCTAGGATCGGGCAGCACCTGGCATCGGGAGCAGGCTCGGCGCGGACGCGCCCGGCCGGTCGCCGGACGACCGGCCCTGTCCGCGACCCTGCGGGCGCGGGACGGCTTTGCCTCGGCGGGAGCGCGCAGGGAAGCCCCGGATCCAGACCCGTGGGACGCGTCCGGCTCAGCGGATGGCCCGAGACCTCCGGGACGGCCGGTGACTCCGGATACCGGGCTCTCGCCCGCGGCGCGCCGCACCATGTCGGCCGGTCTTCCGGCCCGACTGGCGCGTCACGGAGGCGCCTAGAGCCGTCGGCCCGGACGAGACGCCGGACTGGGCTCTAGGTCGTGATCAGGCCTTCAGGTGGGCGGCGAGGTGCTTGTTCATCTCGAACATGGAGCACTTGTCCTTGCCGAAGACCTTCTTGAGCTTGTCGTCGGCGACGATCTCGCGCTTGTTCTGCGGGTTCTGAAGGTTGTTCTTCTTGATGTAATCCCAAACCTTGCTGACCACCTCGCCGCGGGGCAGCGGGCTGGTGCCGACGATGGCGCCGAGCTCGGCCGACGGCTTCAGCGGCTGCTGCAGAGCGTTGGGCTTCGTGCCGGCCGACTTGGCGGCAGCCGGCTTCGCAGCCTTCGCCGGGGCGGCCTTCTCCGCAGTCTTGGTGGTCTTGGCCGCCTTCGGCGCAGCCTTCTCGGTCTTTGTGGCCATAAACTTCCTCCGGTTCTCGGGCCGCAGGCCGGGGCATGATCGCCCCACGGCCGAGCCAGCATAGCAGCAACTAAGCGGTGCCGCCGCCGTTCCAAGGGGAAATTGCCTTTGAAGCACGCTCATCCACAAGGCACGCACGGGAATCCCCCGTGGGATCGCCCGATCGATGCCGTCGTGAAGATTATTCGGCCAGATGCCGGGTGCGAAACCTGCTCTTAACAATCCTGCGCGCGAAGTACAGGCATGTTCGCCCCGGCCCTCACGCTCGCGCTTCTGCTCGCCACCGGACTGGTCACGGGTCTCGGCCTGGTGATCCGCGCGGAGACGACGGCCTCCGGCGTCGCACCGGTCCGCGGACTGATCTGAGCGCGCCGGGATTGCCGCGCCGGCCCGTCGGGTGCATCAGCCCGACCGCATGACCGACCCGATCACCCTCGCCAGCCTGGAGAGCACCGCGCACGTCGTCCAGGTTGCGCTCAGCCCCGTCTTCCTCCTGTCCGGCATCGCGACGCTCCTCAACGTCTTCGGCGCCCGGCTCGCGCGCGTGGCGGACCAGGCCGACCACGTCTCCGGATTGCTGGCGGGGGCCGGCGATGCCGAGCGCGTCCGCCTCGGGCAGCGCCTGGACCGCCTTCACCGGCGCTCCCTGGCCCTGGACGCCGCGGTGTTCCTGGCCGCGCTCGGCGGCGTGGCGACCTGCGGCTCGGTGCTGACCCTGTTCGTGGGAGCGCTGCGCGACAGCACGGTCGCGACCCTGCTGTTCGGCCTGTTCGGTGCGGCGATCCTGTGCACGCTGTGCGCCCTCGTGGCCTTCGGGTTCGAGATGCTGCTGGCGAACCGATCGGTCCGCGACCGGATCAACCAGCGGCGGGCGAGCGCCGGCATGCCGCCCGACCGCTGAGCGCACGGTGCGGGCCCGAACGCCCGGCCGGCCGGCGGAACCCGTCCCGACCCGCGCGCTTAGTGAGCCGAGGGGCCGCCACGCGGGCCTTGCCCCGCGCGCGAACCGGGAGAGACCATGCCGACGGACCTGCCCAACGAGCGCACCTTGAGAGAGCCCGGCACGCTGGAACTCGACCCCACCGGCGAGGGTATGGCGATCGACGAGACGCCGCGGCTGATCGCGTCCAACATGGTCGAGGGCACGGCCGTCTACGACCGCAGCGGCCGCCACCTCGGCGCGATCCACAATTTCATGGTGGACAAGGTCTCCGGACAGGTCGCCTACGCGGTTCTGGCCTTCGGGGGCTTCCTCGGGCTCGGCGAGACCCACCACCCGCTGCCGTGGAAGAGCCTCAGCTACAGCACGGAACTCGGCGGCTACGTGGTCGACATCGAGCCCGGCGTGCTCGCGGAGGCGCCGAGCCAGGCGGTCGGCTAGGCCGAACTCGGCCGAACTCGTCGACCGAACTCACGCGCCCGCACCGCTTCCGGTCACGGCGCGCGGGTGCCGGCGTTGCAGACCGGTGCGGGCGCTCGGACGGATCGGCTCAGAACTTCCCGCCGAGACCGACGCTGCCGCCGGGCGACAGCATCGGGCCCATCGAGCCGCTCCCGCCGCTGCCGCCGACGGCCGCGTTGCCGCCGTCGAGATCCTCGCGCCGGATCCGGCGCTCGCCGCTGTCGGCCGTCCGCGTGGCGCCGCCGGCGTTCTTCGGGATCGCGAGTTGCTTCGTCGGCGCCGTCTGGAGCGGCTGACCGTCGGCGTCGACCGCGGCGTTGTGCGGCTCGCGGTTCGGCAGAGACCCGCGCAGCGACGGCGGCAGCCCGACCTCCGTCGCCGGCATCACGCCGCCGCCTCCGCCGAGCGCCTGACAGCCGGCCACGAGACCGGCCAGAGCGGCGCCGAGCGCGAGGCCGCGCGCTGCCGCGCATCGCGACGTGGTGAGGGTCGACATCGTTTGGTCCTCGACAGTGGCCGCGGTGTCATCCGCGGCTCGCATGGGTTTATGCGCGGTTGTCTACGCTGGGGATGCGGCGAAAACCAGACAGCGCCATGGGACGCCGGGGGATGATCGCCGGACACCCTCGGCCGCTCGGCCGACAGGCGCGGCTCGAGCCTTGCTGTCGGATCGCCGCGGTCCATAACTTCGCCCAGGTCCTGCGGCACGACGCCATCCGCAGGCGGGGTCCTGCCGGCGGCGGACCCGGGACCGGCCGAATGCGGTCGTGGACGCGCCGGCGCGCCGGTGCAGCCCGGCCTTTCCTCAGAGGACGAAGCGTGTTCAGAACCAACCGGATGATCGCGGCCGTGACGCTCGCCCTCTGGGCGTCGGGGACCGCGGCGCAGGCCCAGCCGGGCGGCAGCGAGGGTCCTGCCGGTCAGGCCGCGCCGCAGAGTCCGGCCACGCCGCAATCTGCTCCTCCGGCCCAGACACCGGCGCCGACGCCTCCGCCTCCGCCCGCGGCGACGCCGGCCTCCCCGCCCGCCAGCCCGCCGGCTGCCGCGGGCGCGCCGCCCGCCGCGGCGCAGGCACAGCAGCAGGGAACGCCGGCCACCGTCCTCGACACCCAGGATTACGAGAGCCTGCTCGGCCGCAGCGTGCGCAGCGCCGGCGGCGACGAGCTGGGGCGCGTCATCGACATCATCATCGACAAGGAGGGCCACCCCCGCGCCGCCATCATCGATTTCGGCGGCTTCCTCGGTGTCGGAACCCGCAAGATCGCCGTGGACTGGCGCGCCCTGCGCTTCACGCCGGACGGCGGGAAGGAGCGCAAGCTGTCGGTCGCGCTGACCCGCAACCAGGTCCGCGTCTCACCGGAATACAAGGCCGGCGAGCCGATCGTGGTCCTGGGTCCCGCCAGCCCGGCCGCGCCCGCGCCGGAGGGCGAGCAGGCGGCAGCGCCCGCGTCCGGCTCGGCGACGCCGCCGCAGCCGGCCCCGGCATCGACCGTCCCGGGCAACGCCGCCTCCGGGGGCACGGCGCCGCCCGCCGCGACCCCGCCGGCCTCTGCCCCGGCCGCGCCCGCACCCGCCCTGCCCCCGGAGAAAGCACCGGATAAGTGACGGTGGCCCGGTTGAAGGTCAGAACCGCCGCCGCCGCCCGCGAGCGCGACGTGCCCCGGCAGGACATCCGCTCCCGTCCGGCCCGCCTGAAGGATCAGGCGGCCGAGGCCGCGCGCTCGCCGGCAGCCTCGGCGGCCCACGGCGGACGCGCGATCTCGTCGGCGAGCCGCTACGGCCTCGACGCCTTCGCGTTCTTCGTGGCCAACCTGCAGACCGGGTTCGGCCCGTTCCTGGCGGTCTACTTCTCACAGGCCAAGTGGACGCAGTCCGACATCGGCTTCGCCCTCACGGTGGGGAGCCTCGTGGCGCTCCTCGGCCAGGTCCCGGGGGGCGCCTTCGTCGACGTCGTGCGCTCGAAGCGCTTCGCCGCCGCCGTGGCGGTCATCGGCATCGCGGGCAGCGCGTTCGCGCTCGCGGTCTGGCCGAGCTTCCTGGTCGTGCTCCTGGCGATGGCGCTCCACTCGGCCGCGAGCTGCGTGCTGACGCCGGCCATCGCGGCGATCAGCATCGGCCTGGTCGGGCGCGCCCGGGCCGGCGAGCGCCTCGGCCGGAACGCGAGCTTCGCCGCCCTCGGCAACGCCCTCGGCGCGGCCGGCATGGGCGCCATCGGCTACTACCTGTCGAACGGCGCCGTCTTCTACCTGACCGCCGCCCTCGGCATCCCGACGGTGATCGCGCTGGCGCGCATCCGCGCCCAGGACATCGATTCCAGCGTGTTCAAGGAGCCGGCCGCGGCCCAGGCGGCGCCGGCCTCCGGCAAGGACGGCATCCGCGCCCTGCTGACCAACCGCGGCCTCCTGTGCTTCGCGGCCTGCATGGTGCTGTTCTTCCTCGCCAACGCGGCGATGCTGCCGCTGGTGGGCAGCGTCCTGACCCTGCGGGCGAGCGAGACCGCCACCGCGCTGGTCGCCGCCTGCATCATGGTCCCGCAGGCCGTCCTCGCGGTCAGCGCCCCGGCGGTCGGCCGGGCCGCCGAGCGCTTCGGCCGCTACCCGGTCCTGCTGTTCGGCTTCGGCGCCCTGCCGGTCCGCGGCCTGCTCCTCGCCTACACCACCAACCCCTACGGCCTAGTCGCCATCCAGGTCCTCGACGGGATCTCGGCCTCGGTGCTGGGCGTGATGGTGCCGCTGATCGTGTCGGACCTCACCCGCGGCACCGGCCGCTTCAACCTCGCCCTCGGCGCGGTCGGCACCGCCATGGGCATCGGCGCGGCCCTCTCGACGTCGCTCGCCGGCATCATGGCCGACCATCTCGGCAGCCACAGCGCCTTCCTGGGGCTCGCGGTCGTCGGCTTCGCGGCCTTCATGCTGGTGGCGCTGATCATGCCGGAGACGCGCCAGTCGGAGCGGGCGGCCTGACCAGCGGCGGCATCGGATTCGCTTGGGTGTTTCCACGCCGCTCAAGCGGCGTTCAGGTTCTGCGGATAAAAGCGCAACGAAGGTGCGGGCCGGTGAAACATATGGCAACGCTCTCGCGTTGCCGCTGCGGGTCAGACTGCGCCCGCGCTGCACTCCGCCTCAGCCCGTAAGCCAAAGCCGCGCGAATACGGAATGGTCACCGCGATGGAAGAGCTGCACCGATACGCCGACAGGCCCTTCGCCTTCGTCGGGCGGTATCTCCGGCGCCGCTGGCTGCCGCACCTGGTCATCCTGATCTCGGTGCTCGGCGCCGTCGGCTTCTCGGTCTCCACCGACTACGCGCTCAAGGGCGTGGTCGACGCGCTGACGAAGGGGCCCGGCCCGGGCAACACCGTGGTCTGGAGCGCCCTCGCGGTCCTGATCGCCTTCATCGCCGCCGACAACATGCTCTGGCGCGTGGCCGCGCTGACCGGCGCCTTCACCTTCGTGGGCATCACCGGCGACATCCGGCGCGACCTGTTCCGGCACCTGACCGGCCATTCGCCGACCTTCTTCTCCGACCGGCAGCCGGGCACCCTGGCATCGCGCATCACGGCGACCTCGAACGCGATCTTCACGGTCGAGAACATGTTCGTGTTCAACGTGATGCCGCCGACGGTCGCGGCCTTCGGGTCGATCGCCTACATCGCCACCGTGAACCTCACCATGGCGGGCATCCTGGCGGGCGTGTTCGCCGCCGTCGTCGTGCTGATGTTCAAGATGGCCTCGGCCGGCAAGCCGCTGCACCACGACTTCGCCGCCAAGGCGGCCTCCGTCGACGGCGAGATGGTCGACCTCGTCGGCAACATGTCGCTCGTGCGCGCCTTCTCGGCCTTCAAGCGCGAGGGCCAGCGCTTCGAGGGCACCATCGCCACCGAGATGCGGGCCCGCCGCTCGTCCCTGCTCTATCTCGAGAAGCTGCGCATCGTGCACGCGGTGCTCACCGTGCTCGCCGTGTTCGGCCTGCTCTACTGGGCGATCCAGATGTGGGAGGCCGGCCAGGCGACGAACGGTCAGGTGGTCCTGGTCTGCACGCTCGGCATCCGCATCCTCGCCGCCACCCGCGACCTCGCGGTGGCGCTGGTCGACGCGACCCAGCACACCGCCCGCCTCTCCGAGGCGCTGCACACCCTGCTCCAGCCTCACGACCTCGTGGACCATCCGGAGGCGCAGCCGCTGACCGGCCAGGGCGCCAAGATCGAGTTCGAGCACGTCGCGTTCAACTATCCGGACGGACGCCCGGTCTTCACGGATTTCGACCTCGTCATCGAGCCCGGCCAGCGCGTCGGCCTCGTGGGCCGGTCCGGCGGCGGCAAGTCGACCCTGTTCTCGCTGATCCAGCGGTTCTACGACGTGCAGAGCGGCGCGATCCGCATCAACGGCCAGAACATCGAGCGCGTCACCCAGGAATCCCTGCGCGAGGCGATCACGGTGGTCCCGCAGGACGTCTCGATGTTCCACCGCTCCTTGCGCGAGAACATCCGCTACGGCCGGCCCGACGCCACCGACGAGGAGGTGTGGCAGGCGGCCGAGGCCGCGCACTGCACCGACTTCATCAAGGCCCTGCCGGAGGGCTTCGACACGATCGTGGGCGACCGCGGCGTGAAGCTCTCGGGCGGCCAGCGCCAGCGCATCGCCATCGCCCGGGCGATCCTGAAGAACTCGCCGATCCTGCTGCTGGACGAGGCGACCTCGGCGCTGGACGCGGAATCCGAGCAGGCGATCCGTCACGCCCTCGCCAACCTGATGAAGGGCCGGACCGTCATCGCCATCGCGCACCGTCTCTCGACGCTGCAGGATTTCGACCGGATCGTCGTCCTCGACGGCGGCCGCATCGCGCAGGACGGCTCGCCCGACAAGCTGACCCATCTCGACGGCTTCTTCCGGGAGCTGATGAAGAAGGAATCCATGGCGATGGCGCTCGCCGCCGCGTGAGACTCCTCTTCGCCGAGCGGCCGCACCGCTGCCGCCTCTGCGGGCGCCGCGAAGCAATCCGGTCGCGCCGCGCTGGCCGAGGTCGCGCCGCTCCGGGTCGCCGCGCGCGCGATGACGGTGCGGATCGGGTGACCGCCCGGCGGCCGACGCCCGCCGGCTGATCGTCGCGTGAGCGCGGCCGCTCCGGTTCCCAGGCCGGTCCGGCGCTGCTAGATCACCGCCGGGCCGGACCGGACCTTGCATCGCCTGAGACGTCGCGAACCGGCCCGGTTCCGACGCAACGCGACGCCCGAGCCCGACCGTGCCCGACCTTGCCCACGTCATCCGGGAGATCTCCGAGGAGATGGCCCAGCGCTCCGACCGGGGCGCGGTCGCGGACTACATCCCCGAGCTCGCCCGGGTCGATCCCGACCAGTTCGGCATGGCGGTGATCGACGCCGAGGGACAGGTCTTCACCGGCGGCGACAGCGAGACGCCGTTCTCGATCCAGAGCGTGTCGAAGGTGTTCACGCTCACCCTCGCCCTCGGCATGGTCGGCGACCGGCTCTGGAAGCGCGTCGGCCGCGAGCCCTCGGGCAACCCGTTCAATTCCATCGTCCAGCTGGAGCGGGAGCGCGGCGTGCCGCGCAACCCGTTCATCAACGCGGGCGCGATCGCGGTCACCGACGTGATCCTCTCGGGTCACGAGCCCCGCGAGGCGCTGGGCGAGATCCTGCGCTTCATGCAGTTCCTGGCCCAGGATTCCGGCATCATCATCGACGAGACGGTGGCGGCCTCGGAGAAGCGCACGGGCTTCCGCAACACCGCGCTCGCCAACTACATGAAGTCGTTCGGTGTCATCGACAATCCGGTCGACTACACGCTCGGCGTCTACTTCCATCACTGCGCCATCGCGATGAACTGCCGCCAGCTCGCGCGGGCCGGCCGGTTCCTGGCGCATAACGGCGTCAACCCGTCGACCGGCCACTCGGTGGTCTCGGCGGAGCGCGCGCGCCGCATCAACGCGATCATGCTGACCTGCGGCCACTACGACGGGTCGGGCGAGTTCGCCTACCGCGTGGGCCTGCCGGGCAAGAGCGGGGTCGGCGGCAGCATCCTGGCGATCGCGCCCGGCAAGGCGTCCATCGCCGTCTGGTCGCCCGGCCTCGACGCGGCGGGCAATTCCCACCTCGGCCGCATCGCCCTGGAGCGGCTCACGCAGCGCATGGGCTGGTCCGTCTTCGGCGCGTGAGGGTCCCCTCTCGGCCGGCGTCGCACCCCCTTGCGCGGCGCGCGCTTCCGCGGCACTGCGCCGGCGGGGCGCCGCGGCGCCGAGACGAGGCTCATCGGCATGGCGACGCGTACGGCGGTCCAGGCTGCCGATGAAGGTCTCGATCCCGGCGCCATCCTGGCCCGTCTCGACCGGCTTCCGGCGACGCCGACGGTCTGGCGCCTCGTGGTGCTGCTCGGGCTCGGCTTCTTCTTCGAGCTCTACGACCTGCTCTTCACCGGCTACGTCGCGCCGGGCCTCGTCAAGGCCGGGATCCTGACGCCGACGACCCCGGGCCTGTTCGGTGCCAGCGGCGTCGCGAGCTTCGTCGCCGCCCTGTTCACCGGCCTGTTCATCGGCACCCTCGCCTGCGGCTGGCTCGCCGACCGGTTCGGCCGGCGGGCGATCTTCACGTGGTCGCTCTTGTCCTACACCGCCGCCAACGTGGTGATGGCCTGCCAGAGCGACGCCTTCGGCCTCAATCTCTGGCGCCTGATCGCCGGGATCGGCCTCGGCCTGGAGATGGTGACGATCGGCAGCTACCTCTCCGAGCTGGTGCCGAAGGCGATCCGCGGCCGGGCCTTCGCCCTGTGCCAGGGCATCGGCTTCACCGCCGTGCCGGTCGTGGCGTTCCTGTCCTACCTGCTGATCCCGGCGGCGCCCCTCGGCATCGACGGGTGGCGCTGGGTCGTGCTGATCGGCGCCTCGGCGGCGATCGTGGTCTGGTGGATGCGGGCGGGCCTGCCGGAGAGCCCGCGCTGGCTCGTCGAGCACGGCCGTCTGGCGGAGGCCGAGGCGGTCCTGCGGCAGCTGGAGGCGCGGATCGCGGCCGAGACCGGCGGCCCGCTTCCCGCACCGGCCGCGCCGGAGCCGGTGCAGCCGCGCGGCGCGTTCCGCGATCTCTGGGTCCAGCCCTACCGGCGCCGGGCCCTGATGATGGCGGGGTTCAACGTCTTCCAGACGGTGGGCTTCTACGGCTTCGCCAACTGGGTGCCGACCCTCCTGGTGGCCCAGGGCATCACGGTGACGTCGAGCCTCGCCTACACGGCCCTGATCGCGCTCGCCGCCCCGGTCGGGCCCCTGATCGGCCTCGCCATCGCCGACCGGTTCGAGCGCAAGCACGTCATCGTGGCCGCCGCCCTCCTCTACATCGCCTGCGGCCTGGCCTTCGCGCAGACGCGGGACGTCGCCGTCATCGTGGCGCTCGGCATCGGCCTGACGCTGGCCTCGAACGTGATGTCGTACAGCTTCCACGCCTATCAGGCCGAGCTGTTCCCCACGGGCATCCGCGCCCGGGCGGTCGGCTTCGTCTATTCCTGGAGCCGCTTCTCGGCGATCTTCACCGGCTTCGTCATCGCGTTCGTGCTGCGGGAGGCCGGGACGCCGGGCGTGTTCCTGTTCATCTCGGCGGCGATGCTGGCCGCGGGCCTGCTCGTCGGGCTGCTGGGTCCCCGGACGCGGGACGTCGCGCTGGAGAAGATCGCGGGATGAGGCGCGTGAGGAGCACGGCTCCCGGCAAGCCGAATCCGTGCTGGCCTCGGGCATGGTCGCTCAGCCGAGATCCCGGATGACGGTCGACGAGTTTCTCGCCTGGGCCGAGGGGCAGCCGGGACGCTTCGAGCTGGTCGACGGCGAGGTGTTCGCGATGTCGCCGGAGCGCGTTCGGCATGCCGAGGTCAAGGCGGCCACCTATCTGGCGCTCCGGTCGGCACTGAAGCAAGCGGGGAGCGCCTGCTACGCGCTGCCGGATGGCATCAGCGTTCGCGTCGGTCGGGATACGGTCTTCGAGCCCGACGCCCTCGTTTACTGCGGGATGCGCGCTGACCCCGATGCGACCGAGATCACCGATCCCGTCATCGTCGTCGAGGCTCAGTCGCCGGGCGCACGCGCGGTGGACTCGGGCCTGAAACTGACCCGCTACTTCGGTCTGGAGAGCGTCATCCACTATCTGATCGTGGATCCGGTGAAGCGCCACGTCATCCATCACCGCCGCGCGCAGGGCGGCCTGATCGAGACCCGCATCGCGACCCGGGAGACGCTGGACCTGACGCCGCCCGGCCTGCGCCTGACCGTGCCCGAGCTGTTCGCCGACCTCGCGCCCGCCGACGACGGCGCTTGATCCGATCCGAGGCGGATGCCACAGCGGCGCGAACGCGAATCAGGACGCCCGGATGACTGCACCCCTCGATCTCCTCGTGCTCGGCAACGCGATCGTCGACGTGATCGCCCGCACGGACGACGCCTTCCTGGCGGCGCAGGGCGTCACCAAGGGCGCGATGCAGCTCATCGACGAGCCGCGGGCCGAGGCGCTGTTCCAGGCGATGGGACCGGCGACGATCGTGTCGGGTGGCTCGGGCGCCAACACCGCGGTCGGCGCGGCGCTCCTCGGGGCCAGGACCGGCTTCGTCGGCAAGGTCCGGAACGACGAGCTCGGCGGCCTGTTCAGCCACGACCTCAAGGCGACCGGCGTCGACTTCACCGTCCCGGCCGCCGCCGAGGGTCCGGCCACCGCCCGGTGCTTCGTGCTCGTGACGCCGGACGGCGAGCGCACGATGAGCACCTATCTCGGCGCCTGCCAGGGCCTGTCGCCCGACGATGTCGACAAGACGCTCGTGAGCTCGGCCCGCGTCGTCTATCTCGAGGGCTATCTCTGGGATCCGCCGGCCGCCAAGGACGCGTTCCGCAAGGCCGCGCAGCTCGCCCATCAGGCGGGCAACGCCGTCGCGCTGACCCTCTCGGACGCGTTCTGCGTGGGCCGCTACCGCGACGAGTTCCTCGGCCTCGTGCGGGACGGCAGCATCGACATCCTGTTCGCCAACATGGCCGAGCTGCAGAGCCTCTACGAGACCGAGGATCCCGAGGCCGCCGTCGCGGCCCTGCGCGACGAGCGCAACGCCCGCGGCCGCCACCTGCTCGGCCTGGTCACGCGCTCGGCCGACGGCGCCCTGGTGGTGCAGGGTGGCGAGGTCCGGGCCGTCGAGGCGAGCCCGGTCCAGACGGTGGTCGACACGACCGGCGCGGGCGACCTGTTCGCCGCCGGCTTCCTGGCCGGCCACGCCCGCGGGCTGGACAACGTCGCCAGCGCCCGCCTGGGCACGCTCGCGGCCGCCGAGGTCATCCAGCACATCGGCGCCCGCCCGCAGGCGGACCTGGTCGGCCTGGCCAAGGCGCGCGGGCTCCTCTGAGCCGGCGCGCCGGGCGCGCGGCCGGAGGTCCGCGTCCGCGCCGATCCCGCGCGCTCAGGCCGCGCGGACGGTCGCGAGGAAGCGCGTCACCTCGTCCCTGAGATGCCCGGACCGGAGCGACAGCTCCGAGGCTGCCGTGAGAACCTGGTCGGCCGCCGCGCCGGTCCCCTTGGCCGCGTCGGCGACGCCCGCGATGGTGCCGGTGACGTCGGCCGCCCCCTGGGCGGCCTGGGAGACGTTGCGGACGATCTCCTGCGTCGCCGCGCCCTGCTGCTCCACGGCGCTGGCGATCCGCGTCGCCACCGCGCTGAGTTCCTGGACCCGGCCGCCGATGCGCCCGATCGCCGAGACGGCGTCGCCGGTGGAGGCCTGGATCCGGGCGACGTGGGCGCCGATCTCGTCGGTCGCCCGCGCGGTCTGGCCGGCCAGGTCCTTCACCTCCGCGGCCACGACGGCGAAGCCGCGGCCGGCGTCGCCCGCCCGCGCCGCCTCGATCGTGGCGTTCAGCGCCAGGAGGTTCGTCTGCTCGGCGATGCTCGAGATCAGGCCCACGACGTGGCCGATCTGGACCGCCGCCCCGTTCAGATCCTGAACCAAGTGCGCGGTCGCCGCCGCGTCCGCGACCGCCGACTGCGTCAGCGCCGTCGAACCCGCGACCTGGCGGCTGATCTCCTGGACGGAGGCGCCGAGTTCCTCCGCAGCCGCCGCCGCGACGTTGACGGTGCTGGCCGCGAGTTCGGCCGCGCTCGCCACCCGGCCGGAGCGATCGGCGGTGTCGCCGGCCGCCTCGCTCATGGCCGAGGCCGTGTCCTGCAGCGCGGCGACGGCGGCCGAGACCGTGCCGATGATGCCGCCGACCGTGCCCTCGAAGGCGTCGGCGATCTCCTGCACGCCGCTCCGCCGCCGCGCCTCGGCCGCGGCGCGGGCCTGCGCGGCTTCGTGCTCGAGGGCCCGCGCGCGGATCAGGCCGTCCTTGAAGACCCGGACGGACGCCGCCATGACGCCGATCTCGTCCCCTCGCTCGGAACCGTTGACGGCCACGTCGAGGTCGTCGGCCGCGAGCCGGCCCATGATCTCGGCCAGCGACCGGATCGGGCGGGCGACCCGGTGCCAGACCCACCAGACCGCCGCGCCGGTCATCGCCGCTCCGATCACCGAGAGCGCGATGGTGACGGACCACGCCGTCCGGAACGCGTCCTCGGAGCGCCGGACCGAGACGTTCGTGCCCTCCGCAGCGACCTGGGCCAGATCCGCCAGGGCGTCGAAGGCGGCCACCAGCGGCGGGCGGGCCGGCGCGATGGCGTCGCGGGCCGCGTTCTGGTCGCCGCGCCTGAGTGGCGCGAGGATCGCCTCCTGGGCAACGCGATAGACCTTCCACCGCCCCTCGAACGCGTCCCAGAGCGCGCGCTCCCGGGGCGTCGTCGCGCGCGCGCGATAGCTCCGGAAGGCCTCGGGGATGGTCCGATCCATCTCGACGAACTCGGCATCGAGGTCCCGGTTCTCACCGTCGTCGGTGGCGACCACCTTGCGGATCGTCGTCGTGTGGTACCGCAGCATCAGGAATCGAATCGTGTGGAGATCGTTGTCCTTGCGCACCCAGACGTCGCGGGTCTCCACGGCGGCGGCGTTGATGGCCTGTATCTGCATCAGGCCAATGGTCGAGCTCGCGATGAACAGCAAAAAGCCGATCAACGAGGGCAGCATCAGCTTCGATACGACACTTCTGCGCAAGTTCATCTCGGGCACCGCGGAGGACGACGTCGTCTCATCGGGACCCATGAAGATGAAGGACAGATTTTTCCGCAACCTCTACTTCGGAGACGGCCCGCGCCGCAGATCAGCGCGGAACGCATGACTCGCCGCCCGCCGAGGCCGTGCGGCGGGTCGAGGGCCGACCCGGTCGAGGGCGGCCGCGGCCCGATCAGGGCCGCAGGAGAACCTTGCCCACGGCCGCCCGGCGGGTCAGGAGGCCGAAGGCCTCCGGGTACTCCGCCAGCGGGTAGACGCCGTGGACCTGCGCGGTGAGCTCGCCCTCGGCGACCCAGCCGAGGAGGCGGCGCTGATCGGCCCGGTGGGCCTCGGGCTCGCGATCCAGGAAGGCGCCCCAGTGGACGCCCTGCACGTCGAGTTCCTTGAGGAGCATCAGGTTCAGCGGCAGCCGCGGGATGGCGCCGGCGGCGAAGCCGATCACGAGGAAGCGTCCGCGCCAGCCGAGCGCCCGCAGGGCCGGCTCCGCGTAGGCGTCGCCGACCGCGTCGTAGACCACGTCGATCCCGCCGCCCGAGATCCGGCGCAGCTCGTCCTTGAGCGTCGCGGGGTCGTAGACCACGCCCGCCTCGGCGCCGTGGGCGCGGGCGACCGCGAGCTTCTCCTCCGAGGAGGCGCAGGCGATCACCCGGGCGCCCATCAGCCGGCCGAGCTCGACGGCGGCGA
>NZ_BBUX01000045.1:0-47182 GCF_000974725.1 Methylobacterium sp. ME121 | reverse complement strand
TTCACACCGAAGTAGAAGCCGGTCCAGGTGAACACCGGCACCGGCGTGAACACCGGCGGCGGCGCGGCGCGGCGCGGCAGGTCGGCGGCGGACGCCGCGGCGGTCATGCCGGCGAGAACGGTGGATGCGAGGAGAAGCTTCTTCATGGTGGTGTTCGGTCCTGGGGTTAGCTTGAGCCGGCAGCCTTCTAGGCGCTCTCGGATGGCGGGTCTGTCGCTTTCCTGCAACAAGCCTCCTCAGGCTAGGGACATCCCGTCAACGAAAGATGAAGACTAGCCGGCCCGCCCCACAGCAGAGGGCCGGGTCGCGGCCCCGCACGGGGCGCGGACAGTTGCAAAACCCCGGATGACGAGCTGCGTTGCGCGCCGCGCATATTGTCGGAAGCCGGCGTGTTCCGGGCGAGATCGCCCGAGGTCTCTGCAGGGACGGGCGAGGGCGGACGTTTTATTCCGGCACAACTTTGACGAGAGGCCGCCGCCTCGTAAGCGATCGGTTAACCCTGTTGACCGATGGTCCGGGGCTCGCGGGCTCGCCCGCGAGCCCCGTCGCGCCCCGCACCGAACCCGGTCCCCGGCCGGTGGAGAGAACCGTCCATGCAGAGCCCCGACGATCGGAGCCGGACAACCTTCGGCAAGCGCCGGACCGTCGAGACCGCGCCCGGCGCGCAGGCCGGCTCGCAGGCCGGCTCGCAGGTCGGCTCGACTGCCGCGCGGGTCGCGCGCGCCAAGCCGAGCCGGACCGCGGGCCCCCTGCCCTGGGCGCTGCGCGTGGCGGGCTTGGCCGGGATCGTCGCGGTGATCGGCGCCTACCAGCTCGCGCGGCTGAGCCGGCCCGACGCGGCGCTGCCCGGGACCGCCCTCGCGACGGCGGCGCTGCCGCCGATGGCCGAGCCCGAGACGACCGGCGCGCTCGCGGCGCGATCCGCCCGGTCCACCCGTCTGGACCCCTGCGCCGTGCCCGCGGTCGACCGTCTCCGGCCCTGATCGGGGGCCGCTCCCGGGGCCGATCCCCTGTGCGCGGACGCGCGCTGTCGCGATTGCGAGATTGACAAGTCGCGCCAAGGCCCTAACTGACGGGGACGATGCGCCCCGCGGCCCCGGGAGCGTCCGAGCGCCCCGCGCGAGCCTTTCCCAGCCGTTGCCGCGACGGTGTCCTTCGCGCCGGCCGGGCGCGCAACGGTTCCTGAACGCAAATGCCTTTTTCCGACCTGGGACTGAGCGAGAAAGTCCTGAACGCCGTCGAAGCGGCGGGTTACACAGAGCCGACGCCGATCCAGGCCGAGGCGATCCCCCACGTGCTGGCACGTCGCGACGTCCTCGGGATCGCCCAGACCGGAACCGGCAAGACCGCGGCCTTCACGCTGCCGATGCTGACGCTGCTGGAGAACGGCCGCGCCCGCGCCCGGATGCCGCGCACGCTGATCCTGGAGCCGACCCGCGAGCTGGCCGCCCAGGTGGTCGAGAATTTCGACCGCTACGGGACCAACCACAAGCTCAACGTGGCGCTGATCATCGGCGGCGTCTCCTTCGCCGACCAGGACGCCAAGCTGATGCGCGGCACCGACGTGCTGATCGCCACGCCCGGCCGCCTGCTCGACCATTTCGAGCGCGGCAAGCTGCTGCTCACCGGCGTCGAGCTCCTGGTCATCGACGAGGCCGACCGCATGCTCGACATGGGGTTCATCCCCGATATCGAGCGCATCGTGAAGATGGTGCCGTTCACCCGGCAGACCCTGTTCTTCTCGGCCACCATGCCGCCGGAGATCGAGCGGCTCGCCGACATGTTCCTGCACAACCCGCAGCGGGTCGAGGTGGCCCGGCCGGCCTCCACGGCGACCACGATCACGCAGCGCCTCGTCGCCACCGGTGCCGAGGGCCATGCCAAGCGCGAGCGCCTGCGCGGCCTGATCCGCGGCGAGGAGGATCTGAAGAACGGGATCATCTTCTGCAACCGCAAGCGCGACGTCGCGCTGCTGCAGAAGTCCCTGGTCAGCCACGGTTTCGACGCCGCGGCGCTCCACGGCGACATGGACCAGCGCGCCCGCACGACGGCCCTCGACGGCTTCCGCAACGGCGAGACCGCCCTGCTGGTCGCCAGCGACGTGGCGGCGCGCGGCCTCGACATCCCCGCGGTCAGCCACGTCTTCAACTTCGACGTGCCGCATCACCCGGAGGATTACGTCCACCGGATCGGCCGCACCGGTCGCGCCGGCCGGAGCGGCACGGCCTACACGCTGGTCGCCCCCGACGACGCGCGCTCGCTCGGCGCCATCGAGGCGCTGATCGGGCAGCCGATCCCCTGGCTGGACGGCGACCTGACGAGCGTGGCCGACGCGTCCGGCGACACCGGCACGCGCCACCGCGGCCGGTCGAGCGACGGGCGGCGGGGCGGGCGCTCCGCGAAGAGCGGTGGCAGGAGCGGCGACAAGGGCAGCGACAAGGGCGGCGACAAGAGTGCCGACAAGGGCGTCGTCGAGAAGAGCGCCCGGAGCGCCGGCGAGGCCGGGGAGGTCCGCGAGCGCCCGACCCGGTCGCGCGGCGGCCGCGGCGCGGCGCGCGCGGAGAGCCGCCCGGACGACCGTCCCGAGAGCCGCTCTGAGACCCGCCCCGAGAGCCGTCCGGAGCCGCGCGCGCCGGGCCGCGCGTCGGGCCGCGGCGAGGCCGCGCGCGAGGAGCGCGGGCGCCGGATCGACGCCGACGGGGACACGCCCGTCGGCCTCGGCTCCCACGTTCCGGCATTCCTGCTTCGACCAGTCTTGGCGAAGAAGGATAAGTAACAGACGTCTGTTCGGGCTTAACTGTCCGGCTACCAGGCGGCCGTATATCAAGTCTGGGTGACGGCGCATGCGCGCCGGTCGCCCCGGACCGCGGGATACGGATGAGCCAGGAGACCTATTCGGATCGCGATCGCAGCTTCGCGCTGGCGAAGCGCAGCCACGATCTGATTCGCGACTACGGCCCCTCCGCGACGCCGCGCGCCTACGCCGTCTGGTACGCCTACGTCTCGGGGGAGCTGCCGCTCCTCGCCGACGCCGTGAAGCGCCTCACCACCCAGAATGGCTGCCTCACCGAGGGCGACATCGACGACCTGCACGAGACCTATCTCGACGGGCGCCGCCTCGCGAGCACCACCGACGACGTCAGCCGCGTCGTCCTCAGCGAGATCGCGGCCGTCACCGAGATCCTGGACCTCTCCCTGGGCTCGACGGCGCAGTACAGCGAGTCCCTGCGCGGGGTCGCGCAGGATCTCTCCCAGGGCGTCCCGAGCCGGGCGCGGTTCGGCGAGATCGTCGCGACCCTGGCCGCGACGACCCGGGAGGTCGCCGCCAACAACCGGATCCTCGAAGCCCGCATGCGCGAGACCCGCAGCGAGATCGAGACCCTGCGCGAGAAGCTCGACGCGACCCGGCGCGAGAGCCTGACCGACGCCCTGACGGGGCTGGCGAACCGCAAGCATTTCGAGGAGACGCTGAAGGCGTCCATGGAGACGGCCCGGGCGCGCACGACGCCCATGAGCCTGATCATCCTCGACATCGACTTCTTCAAGCGCTTCAACGACCTGTACGGTCATCTCACGGGCGACCAGGTCCTGCGGCTCGTGGCGATCGTGATGCGCGAGAACGCCGGCAAGCAGGCGCAGCTCGCCCGGTTCGGCGGCGAGGAGTTCGGGATCATCCTGCCCGGCGTCGACCGGGCGGTGGCCAAGCAGGTGGCCGAGACGGTGCGCACCAGCGTCATGGGGCGCGAGCTCGTCAAGCGCTCGACCGGCGAGTCGCTCGGCAAGATCACGATCTCCCTGGGTGTCGCGGTGCTGCGCCCGGGCGACACGCCGGCCTCGCTGATGGAGCGGGCCGACCTGTGCATGTTCGCCGCGAAGCGCGCGGGCCGGAACCGCTTCCTGGACGACGCCGCCGAGTCGCTGTCGCAGGTGGCCTGAGGGCGCGGCGCGCCGCCGGCTCGCTGCGCGCCGGGGCGCTCCCGCTCAGACCTGCGCGGGCAGGCGGTCCGCCGAGACCGGCGTGATCGCCACGGATTCCCCGCAGCCGCAGGCCGAGGTCTGGTTCGGATTGTTGAACACGAACTGCGACGCCAGCTTGTTGGTGGTGAAGTCCATCTCGGTGCCGAGCAGGAACAGCACCGCCTTCGGATCGACGAACACGCGCACGCCGCGATCCTCGACCACGTCCTCGCCGGGCTTGGCCGCCTCGGCATATTCCATCGTGTAGGACATCCCGGCGCAGCCGCCGTTCCGGACGCCGACGCGCAGCCCGGCGATCGGCCGGTCGGCCTCCGCCATGATCGCCTTGATCCGATCGGCGGCGCGATCGGTCAGCGAGAGAACCTTGAAACCAGCGGACATCGTCACCCTCCCGCCCATCCGGGTTCAAGGCCCGGGGACGCGCATTCCGACGCGCACAAGATAAGCATTGGCTCGGGGCCGGTCCACCGCGGCGGGGTCACACCGGCCCGGCAATCGGCGCCTGAGGCCGCCTCAGGCCGCCTCGCCGGTCAGCCGCGCGAAGGCCGCGAGATCGACGTTGCCGCCGCTGATCACCACGCCGACGCGCTTGTCCGTCACGTCCACGAGGCCGCTCAGCACCGCCGCCGCCGCGAGGCAGCCGGTCGGCTCGACCACGAGCTTCATCCGGCTGGCGAAGAACCGCATGGTCTCGACGAGCTGCGCGTCGGTGACGGTGAGGATGTCGGACACCTGCGCGCGGATGATCGCGAAGGTCAGGTCGCCCAGCGCCGTCGACTGCGCCCCGTCGGCGATGGTCCGGGGCACCGGGATCGTGACGATCCGGCCCTCGCGGAACGAGCGCTGCCCGTCATTGCCCGCCTCCGGCTCGACGCCGATCACCCGGCAACCCGGCGACAGCGCGGCGGCGGCGAGCGCGCAGCCCGCGAGCTGGCCGCCGCCGCCGAGGCAGGCCACCAGCACGTCGAGTGGCCCGACCGTCTCGATCAGCTCCTGCGCCAGCGTCCCCTGCCCGGCGATGACGTCGGGATGGTTGAAGGGCGGGATCAGCGTCAGGCCGCGGGCCTCGGCGATCTCGCGGCCGAGCGCCTCGCGATCCTGGGTGTAGCGGTCGTACAGGACCACCTCGGCGCCGTAGCCGCGGGTGGCGGCGATCTTCGCCGCGGGGGCGTCGCCCGGCATGACGATGGTGGCGGGCGCCCCGAGCAGCCGGCTCGCGAGGGCGATCGCCTGGGCATGGTTGCCCGAGGAGTAGGTGATCACTCCGCGTGTGCGGGCCGCCTCCGGCAGGGCGCTGATCGCGTTGTAGGCACCGCGGAACTTGAAGGCGCCGGCCCGCTGCAGGTTCTCCGCCTTGAAGAACAGGCGGCCGCCGGTCATCGCGTCCGCCGTGCGCGAGGTCAGGACCGGGGTGCGGTGCGCGGCCCCGGCGATCCGCTCCGCGGCGCGGGCCACGTCGGCGAAGGTGGGGAGGCCGCCGGCGGTCCCGCCGGGTTCGCCCTGTTGGGTGTCGTGCGTCGTCGCCTGCATCGTCGCCTGCATCCCATCCGCCCGGGCCGCGCCCGAAGAAGCGGGGGCGCGGCAGCCTCTCATACGGGCGTTTCGGCCCGCATGCATCCGGCCGATCCACATGCGCAAGCGGAGCCATTCGCCGACTCGCCGCTTATACCCAGCGACAACTTGGCAGGAACGCTGGGGGGCGGCATCGCCATGGCCATCGAGACCACGTGCGGACCCGTACCGCGGCCACGCCACGGAGGCACGCCGTGAGCGCCCTGGACCGCGCGTCGGGCGACGCGGCGACCGAGGTCACCTTCCGGGGGCGCGGGCTGGCGCTGCGCACCGGCTCGCGGCTGATCCTGCTCGTCTGCCCGCTCTGCTCCCAGCGCAACGCGCAGCGCGGCGCGGAGCGCGGGATCTGCCAGTGGTGCGCCTACGTGCCGTCCCCGGACCAAGCCGAGCCCGTGGAGCGCGGGCATAGCTGAGGTTCGGGATCGCCTCTGACGCCTCGAAGCGGCCTCAGATCCATGATCTGGGATTGTGTTTCGACTAAGTACTATCTTCGGTTGCATAATCGGGCGCGCCTCGCCAGACTCCCGACGGGGGCCTGATTTGGAGCGCGCATGCAACCGTCCGAATGCTGCATCTTTCGGATGACCATCGCCTCCGTGATCGGCAGCTGCATCACGCTCCTGCTCGTCCGGGGGCTCGATCCGTTCGTCGCCCTGCTGCTGATCCCGATCGGCGGCAGCGCAGCGACGGTTCTGGTGATCCTGCTGTTCCAGGCCGTGAGCCTGACGCTCGCGGCGCGGTCCCGCCCGCACTGACCGCTCGGCGGCGCGCGGGTCCACGTCCGACCCGCGCGCCCCGTCGGCCGCCGATCAGGTGTGGATCACCTTGCCGTAGGCGTCGAGCACGCTCTCGTGCATCATCTCGCTGAGCGTCGGGTGCGGAAACACCGTGTGCATCAGCTCCTCCTCGGTGCTCTCGAGGTTCATCGCCACGACGTAGCCCTGGATCAGCTCGGTCACCTCGGCGCCGACCATGTGGGCGCCGAGCAGCTGGCCGGTCTTGGCGTCGAACACGGTCTTGATCAGCCCGTCCGGCTCGCCCAGCGCGATCGCCTTGCCGTTGCCCGCGAAGGGGAACCGGCCGACCTTCACCGAGAATCCCTGCTCCTTGGCCTTGGCCTCGGTCAGCCCGACGCTGGCGATCTGCGGCTGGCAGTAGGTGCAGCCCGGGATCTTGGCCTTGTCCATCGGGTGGGTGTGCAGGCCCTTGATGGTCTCGATGCAGATGACGCCCTCGTGCTCGGCCTTGTGGGCGAGCATCGGCGGGCCGGCGACGTCGCCGATCGCGTAGAGGCCGGGCACGTTGGTGCGGCCGAGCCCGTCGGTCACCACGATCCCGCGGTCGATCTTCACGCCGAGCTTCTCGAGGCCGATATTCTCGATGTTGCCGACGACGCCCACCGCCGAGATGAGCTTCTCGGCCGTGATCTGCTGGCTCTTGCCGTCGCCGCCCTCGACGGTGGCGGTGACGGAGTTCGCGCCCTTCTCGACCTTCGTGACCTTGGCGCCGGTGAGGATCTTGATCCCCTGCTTCTCGAAGCGCTTGCGCGCGAGGCCTGCGATCTCGGCATCCTCCACGGGCAGGATCTGCGGCAGCAGCTCCACCACGGTCACCTCGGCGCCCATGGTGCGGTAGAACGAGGCGAACTCGATGCCGATGGCGCCCGAGCCCATCACCAGCAGGCTCTTGGGCATCGTCTCGGGGACCATGGCCTCGTAGTAGGTCCAGATCAGCTTCTTGTCGGGCTCGATCCCGGGGATGGCGCGGGGGCGCGCGCCGGTCGCCACGATGATGTGCTTGGCCTGGTAGGTGCCGGCGCCCTTGGCGCCCTTCGGCGGCTCGGCGCGCTTGGTCTCCTTCACGGTGACCTGGCCGGGCTGGTTGCCCTGCGCGACGCTGTCGACCGCGGCCTCACCCCAGATCACGTCGACCTTGTTCTTCTTGAGCAGCATGCCGACGCCGCCGTTGAGCCGGCCCGAGACGCCGCGGGAGCGCTTCACGATCGCCGCGGTGTCAAACCCGACCTTCTCCGCGGTCAGCCCGTAATCGCCGGCGTGCTGGAAATAATGAAAAATCTCGGCCGAGCGGAGCAGGGCCTTGGTGGGGATGCAGCCCCAGTTCAGGCAGATGCCGCCCAGGTGCTCGCGATCGACCACGGCGGTCTTGAAGCCGAGCTGCGCCGCGCGGATCGCCGTGACGTAGCCGCCGGGCCCGGCGCCGATGATGAGGACGTCGTAGGTGTCGGACATCGTGTCTCAGCTCTCCGCTGTGGGGCGCGCGACCGCACCGTCGTTGAGGAGGCGATCAAGGCGAGGTCTCCAGCGCGCTCAGCCGCTGCTCCATGGCCTTGATCGTCTTCTTGATCGACTGAAGATCCGCCTTCGCCTGCGTGCCGAGGCCGGTCTCGTAGGCGACGTAAATCTCCAGTTCTTCCAGCTTCTCGGTATGACCCGTCAGGGTTGTCTTGATCGCTGCGACATCGCGCTTCACCTCGGCGATGTCGCTCTGCATCCGCTGTAGGACTGGCAGGACCAGATCGGTAACTTCCGACACGCGACTCTCCTTTGATCGCTCAGGCGATCATAGCAGAGTCGCTCCTCACACCAGCATGCCCATCGGGTTCTCGATCAGCCCCTTGAAGGCCGAGACCAGCTCCGCGCCGAGCGCCCCGTCGAGCACCCGGTGGTCGCACGACAGGGTGCAGGTCATCACCTGGACCACGGCCGGCGCCCCGTCCTTCACGACGACGCGCTTCTCGCCCGCGCCCACCGCCAGGATGCTCGATTGCGGCGGGTTGATCACCGCGGTGAAGTGCTTGATGCCGAACATGCCGAGATTCGACACCGAGGTGACGCCGCCCTGGTACTCCTCGGGCTTCAGCTTCTTGGCGCGGGCGCGGGCCGCGAAGTCCTTCATCTCGTTGGAGATGGTCGAGAGCGTCTTCTCGTCCGCCCGGCGGATCACCGGGGTGAACAGCCCGCCGTCGATCGCCACCGCGACGCCGACCTCGGCGTGCTTGAAGCGCAGGATCCGGTCCTCGGCCCAGACCGCGTTGGCGGCGGGCACGCGGGTCAGGGCGAGGCCCATCGCCTTGATGACGAAGTCGTTCACCGAGAGCTTGAAGGCGGGCTTGCCGTCCTTGTCCTTGCCGGCGGAGTCGTTCAGCGTCTCGCGCAGCTTCATCAGCGCGTCGAGCTCGCAATCCACCGTCAGGTAGAAGTGCGGGGCGACCTGCATCGCCTCGGTGAGGCGCTTGGCGATGGTCTTGCGCATGCCGTCGAGGGGGACGTCCTCGTAGGCGTCCTTGGCGAAGAAGCCCTTGACCTGATCGGTCGTGAGCCCGGCCGGCGCCCCGCCCGCGGGGGCGGTCTTCGGGGTCGGGGCTGCCGCCTTCGGCGCCTCGGCGGCGGGCTGCGCGGCGGCGGGCGCCTGGGTGGCGCCGGAAGCCTTCGCGGCCTGCACGTCGCGGGCGATGATGCGGCCGTGCGGCCCGCTGCCCCGGACGGCGCCGAGATCCACGCCCTCCTGCTTGGCGATCCGCCGGGCGAGCGGCGAGGCGAAGACCCGGCCGCCCGAGCCGGCCTGCGCGCCGGCCTGCGGGGCGCCGCCGGGCTGCGCGCCCTCGGGCGCCGCGTTCACCCGCTCGTACGCCATGTGGCCGCCGCCGGGCGTCGTGTTCTGCCCGGCCGCCGAGGCGTCGGCCTTCGGCTCGGGCTTGGATTCCGCCTTGGCCTCGCCGTTCGAGGCGGCCTTCGGCGCGCCGCCGGCCTGCACGCTCGACGGGTCCTCGCCCTCGCCGGCGATGATGGCGATCAGGTCGTTGACCGGAACGTCCGCGGTGCCCTCGGGCACGAGGATCTTGGCGAGGACGCCCTCGTCGATGGCCTCCACCTCCATGGTGGCCTTGTCGGTCTCGATCTCGGCCAGCACGTCGCCGGACTTGATCGGGTCGCCCTCCTTCTTCAGCCACTTGGCAAGGTTGCCCTTCTCCATGGTCGGGGAGAGCGCGGGCATCAGCACGTTGATCGGCATGGCATCAGGTCTCGGGCAAGGCCGGGGCGGCCGGATCGTCGAAGGGGAAGAGGTCGTCGAAGGGGAACGGGACGGCGTCGAAGGGCGGCAGGGCCACGGTCTCGCCGCGCTGGATCGTGGCGAGGAGCACCCAGCGCCCGTCCGCGGGGGCGAAGCCTTCCAGCACGCCGGCCGCCGGGTCCAGCAGCCAGAGGTGGTCGACGCCGGACCCGGCGTAGATCCGGCGCTTCGGCCCGCGATCGAGGCGAATCGTCGACGGCGAGAGGATCTCGCAGACCCAATCCGGAGGCGTCTCGATGAAGGCATCCTCGGGTTCGGTCGGCATCCGCTCGCGGCGCCAGCCCGCAAGATCGGGCACGACCATCTGGGATCCGAGGTGAAGCTCAGGCTCGGTGATGGAGACCCATCCGCCGGGACCACCACGGCCGCGTGCGAACGGCCGATCCAGCTCTCCCGACGGGCGGGCCGCGGCGATGCCGTGCCGGGGTCGCGGATACGTCTCCAACACCCCGTCGATGATCTCGGCGACGCGATGCTCCGGGACTGCCTCCAGATCCGCGTAGGTCGCCTGCCGGACAGCCGCCTCAGCCATGGTCGGCCGC
Source organism: Methylobacterium sp. ME121 (assembly GCF_000974725.1). NCBI lineage: Bacteria > Pseudomonadati > Pseudomonadota > Alphaproteobacteria > Hyphomicrobiales > Methylobacteriaceae > Methylobacterium > Methylobacterium sp. ME121. The sequence goes on along the minus strand of NZ_BBUX01000045.1, from coordinate 36,998 downwards.
CATCGTCAGTTGAGGCCGCCGGGGTCGAGCCCCTCGGCCTCCCAGCCCGCGCGGATGCGCTCCAGCGCCTCCTCCTCCGACATGTCGGTCTCCAGCGCGTAGGCGCGGGCCGCCTGCCGGGCGAGGTCGATCAGCAGCCGGCCCCAGGTCGCCGGGTCGTCGAAGGAGCGGCGGAGCGCGACGCTCACCGCGCCGTCCACCACGGCCGCGCGCAGAACCTCGATACCGCCCTGCTCCAGGGCGTCGGGCGGGATGGCGAGTTCGGCGAAGTCGCTGCTGGGATCCTGGCTCATGGCGCGCCGGCTGTTCCTCGGTCCTGGCCGGGGCGGGCGACGGCGTCGCCCACGCGCCGGTCACTTGTAGCAGACGCTCTTGGCGGCCTCGACGACCTCCGCCACCGTCGGCAGGGCCAGCTTCTCGAGGTTGGCCGCGTAGGGCATCGGCACGTCCTTGCCGGTGATCCGCAGGACCGGGGCGTCGAGGTAATCGAAGGCGTCGACCATCAGGCGGGCCACGATCTCGGCGCCGACGCCGGATTGCGGGAAGCCCTCCTCCACGGTGATGCAGCGGCCGGTCTTCTTGACCGACGCGACCACCGTCTCGGTGTCCATCGGCCGGATGGTGCGCAGGTCGATCACCTCGGCCTCGATGCCCTGCTCGGCGAGGGCCTGCGCGGCCTTGAGGGCGTAGGTCATGCCGATCGCGAAGGACACGATGGTCACGTCGCTGCCGGTGCGGTGGATCTTCGCCTTGCCGATCGGCAGCACGAAGTCGTCGAGCTGCGGCACCGGGAAGGACTGCCCGTACAGGATCTCGTTCTCGAGGAAGATGATCGGGTTCGGGTCGCGGATCGCGGCCTTCAGCAGGCCCTTGGCGTCAGACGCCGTGTAGGGCGCGATCACCTTGAGGCCCGGCACGTTGGAGTACCACGCGGCGTAGTCGTGGCTGTGCTGGGCGGCGACGCGGGCGGCGGCGCCGTTCGGGCCGCGGAACACGATCGGGCAGCCGAGCTGACCGCCGGACATGTACAGCGTCTTGGCCGCCGAGTTGATGATGTGGTCGATCGCCTGCATGGCGAAGTTGAAGGTCATGAACTCGACGATCGGCTTCAGGCCGGCCAGCGCCGCGCCGACGCCGATGCCCGCGAAGCCGTGCTCGGTGATCGGGGTGTCGACCACCCGCTTCGGCCCGAATTCCTGCAGCAGGTTCTGGGTGACCTTGTAGGCGCCCTGGTACTCGGCGACCTCCTCGCCCATGACGAAGACGTCGCCGTCGCGGCGCATCTCCTCGGCCATGGCGTCGCGCAGGGCCTCGCGGACGGTCTGCGTGACCATCGGCGTGTCGGCCGGGAACTCCTCCATCACCGGCTCCTGGGCCTTGTTGGTGATGACGGCGGGCGCGGCCGGCGCCTTCGGGGCGTCGTCGCCGGTCTTGGCCGCGGGAGCCGGTCTGTCGGCCATGCCCTCGGCCTGCATGTCGGGGGCGGGGGCGGGTTGCCCGCCCGCGCCGTTGGGCTTGGCGCCGCCGCCGGACTGGACGCTCGCCGGGTCCTCGCCCTCGCCGGCGATGACGGCGATCGGCGTGTTCACCGCGACGCCCTCGGTGCCCTCGGCGATCAGGATCTTGGCGAGGACGCCCTCGTCGATGGCCTCCACCTCCATGGTGGCCTTGTCGGTCTCGATCTCGGCCAGCACGTCGCCGGACTTGATCGGGTCGCCCTCCTTCTTCAGCCACTTGGCGAGCTTGCCCTCCTCCATGGTGGGCGAGAGGGCGGGCATCAGGATGTCGGTCGCCATGCTCAGCTCTGCGGTCGTTTATTCGTTGGGGGGGCGGCCAGCGGTGTCGTCCGCGCTCAGGCGTGCGCGTCCAGGAGGATGTCGGTCCACAGCTCGGACGGATCCGGCTCGGGGTCGTTCGTGGCGAACTCGGCCGAGGCGTTGACGACCTCGCGGACCTTGGCGTCGGTGGCCTTCAGCTCGGCCTCGGGCACGGCGTGCAGCTCGAGCAGGCGCTTGCGCACCATCTCGATCGGGTCGTGCTCGTCGCGCATCTTCGAGACCTCGTCCTTGGTCCGGTACTTGGCCGGATCGGACATGGAGTGGCCGCGGTAGCGGTAGGTCTGCATCTCCAGGATGTAAGGGCCCTGGCCCGTGCGGGCGTGCTCGATCGCCCGGGTCGCCGCCTCGCGGACGGTGCGCACGTCCATGCCGTCGACCTGCTCGCCGGGAATGCCGAAGGAGAGGCCGCGCTTCGAGAAGTCGGTCTGCGCCGAGGCCCGGGCCACCGAGGTACCCATGGCGTAGCGGTTGTTCTCGATCACGTAGACGACCGGCAGCTTCCAGAGGGCCGCCATGTTGAAGCTCTCGTAGACCTGCCCCTGGTTGGCGGCGCCGTCGCCCATGTAGGTCAGGCTGACCTTGCCGTTCTCCCGGTAATGGTCGGCGAAGGCGAGGCCGGTGCCCAGCGAGACTTGCGCGCCGACGATGCCGTGGCCGCCGAAGAACTGCTTCTCGCGGCTGAACATGTGCATCGAGCCGCCCTTGCCGCGGCTGTAGCCGCCGCGGCGGCCGGTCAGCTCGGCCATGACGCCCTTCGGATCCATGCCGCAGGCCAGCATGTGGCCGTGGTCGCGGTAGCCGGTGATGACCTGGTCGCCCTCGACCGAGGCCATCTGCATGCCGATCACCACGGCCTCCTGGCCGATATAGAGGTGGCAGAAGCCGCCGATCAGGCCCATGCCGTAGAGCTGGCCGGCCTTCTCCTCGAAGCGCCGGATCAGCAGCATCTCGTGATAGGCGTGGAGATCCTCGTCCCGCGTGAACTGCGGCATGTTCGGCGCGGGGCGGTGCGCCTCGGCGGCCTGAGGGCTCGCGGCCTGCACCGGCGCGGACGACGCGTCCGTTGCGGGCTCTTTGGCAGGCTCCTTGGCGGCGTCCATCGGCGCTCTCCCCGTGATTCCACGCGACTGCGTGGGGGTGTAGGACAGCGACGATTGGAAAGCGAGGGCTGCCGCTCTGACAGGAAGCCGCTCTTGTCAGAGCACTTTCAGGACTGCGGAAAACCCTCCCCGGGACTTCCGCGGGATGCTCGCGCGACGGTCAGGGCGTGATGATGACCACGTCGTTGGCGTGCACCCGGCCCAGGACGATCCGGGCGCGCTCCTCCAGGAGGTCGCGGTCGATCTGGTCGCTCTTGAGCAGGTTCACCCGATGCTCCCAGACGGCGCGCTCGGCCTTCACGGCGGCGAGTTCCTGGCTGAGGCCGTAGGCGCGGATCTTCAAGGCTTTCTTGGCCTCGAGGCCGCGGTTGCCACTCTCGGCCTGCCACACGAAATAGCCGACAACAAGCGCCGACAGGGTCCAGAGACCCAGCGGCAACACGACCATTCTGACTCGGCGGCGCACGACCATGGCGCGACCCTCGCGCGGAAAGGTTAACGGTTCTTTTCGATCGCGCCGCGGTCGGGACAGGGCCGGGTCGGGGCCGGACCGCGGCCGGCACGGACAGGGGCGAGCCTGAGGCATGGACCTGACGCATCTGGGGCGCTGGATCGCCGCGCACGCCACGGCGACCGACGACCACGACACCCTGCTCGCGGGCTTCTGCGAGTCGCTGGTCGAGGCCGGCCTCCCCGTCTGGCGGGTCAGCGTCATGGCGCCGGCCCTGGACCCGACGCTGCGCGGCGTCAGCCTGAACTGGCACGCGGGCGAGGGCATGTCCTTCGTCGCCAACGCCCACGGCGCCGACGAGGAGAGCGACTGGCTCCTGAGCCCGGTCTACGCCCTGGTGGAGAAGGGCGAGACCTTCGGCCGCTGGCGCCTCGACGCGCCCGGACTGGCGGTGGACTTCCCGGTCCTGAACGCCCTCGGGGCGCAGGGCGGCGTCGACTACGTGCTGCACATCGCCGAGTTCGCCCCCGGCACCGCGCTGCGGGGCATCGCGGTCTCATTCTGCACCCGCGCCGCCGCCGGCTTCACCGGGGCGGACCTCGCCGCGATCGCCGAGGTCCTGCCGTTCCTGACGCTGGCGATGGCCAAGATGGGCCTCGCCCACACGTTCCGGGAAGTGTCGGCCACCTATCTCGGCCGGTCCACCGCCGAGCGCATCCTCGACGGCCAGATCCGGCGCGGCGAGGGGCGGGCCGTGCCGGCGGCGATCCTGCTGACCGACCTCCGGGGCTTCACGGCCCTGGCCGACCGGGTGGATCCCGCCGACATGGTCACGTGGCTCAACGAGCACTTCGACGCCCTCGGCGACCCGGTGGCGCGGCACGGCGGCGAGATCCTGAAATTCCTCGGCGACGGCTTCCTGGCGATCTTCCCGGTCCCGGACGCCGACACCCTGCCCTGCCCGGTCTGCGGCGGCGCCCTCGACGCCGCGACCGAGGGGCTCGCCGCCAACGCGGCGCTCAACGCCTGCCGCCGCGCCGCGGGGCTGCCCGAGCTCCCGGCCGAGTGCGTCGTCCATTTCGGGACGGTCATCTACGGCAATGTCGGCACGGAGCGGCGCCTCGACTTCACGATCATCGGGCGGGCGGTCAACGAGGCCAGCCGGATCGAGAGCCAGTGCGCGGCCCTCGGCCACGAGCTCCTCGTGTCGGACTCCTTCGCCGAACGGTGCGCCCGGCCGCTGGAGCCGGTCGGGACGATCGAGCTCCGGGGCCTGTCGCGGCCGATGCGGGTCTGGACCGTGCCGGGCGAGCCGTCCGGTGCGGCGACGGCCTGAGGAGGCGGAGATCCTCCGTCCGAGTCGAGCGGACGAGCGGGCGGATCGGCGCCGCCCTCAGAACAGCGCGCAGCTCCGCTGCAGCACCAAGCCGACCGCGCCCTGCGCGAAGCGGGTCCGGTACGCCTCCTGCACGGCGCGCAGGGAAGCGACCGCCTCGGGCGTCGGTTCGGTGACGATCAGGACGATGCGGGCGGCCTCGTGGACGATCCGTCCGTCCGGTCCGCGCCACTGGCCCCGGCCGGCGAAGACCGTGAGCCCGTCCGGGAAGCGCGGGGTGATCCGCTCGGCCAGGAACCGGTCGAAGGCCCGGCCCGAGACGCGCCCGCCGTCCGGCCGCGAGAGGCCGAACAGCAGCTGCGCGCTGAGCGTCGGGCGGGCCCCGTCGCAGAGCGGGTCCGCGCGGGCGGGGCCGGCCGCTCCGGCACCGAGCAGGCCGGCCAGCAGGATCCGCCGGATCAGCGGCGGGCGAGCTGCTTGAGCGCCGACGGGCCGGCGTAGAGCGCCTGCGGGCCCAGGCCCTCCTCGATGCGGATCAGCTGGTTGTACTTAGCCAGTCTGTCCGAGCGCGCCAGCGAGCCGGTCTTGATCTGCCCGCAATTGGTCGCGACCGCGAGGTCCGCGATGGTCGAATCCTCGGTCTCGCCCGAGCGGTGCGACATCACCGCGGTGTAGCCGGCGCGCTGGGCCATATCGACCGCCGCCAGGGTCTCGGTGAGCGAGCCGATCTGGTTGACCTTGATCAGGATCGAGTTGGCCGTGCCCTCGGCGATGCCGCGGGACAGGCGCTCGACGTTGGTGACGAACAGGTCGTCGCCGACGAGCTGGCAGCGGTCGCCGATCTTGTCGGTCAGGAGCTTCCAGCCGGCCCAGTCGTCCTCCGACATGCCGTCCTCGATCGACACGATCGGGTAGGTGGCGACGAGCTGCGCGAGGTAGTCGACCTGCGCCTCGATGGTGCGGGTCTTCCCCTCGCCCTCGTACGCGTAGGCACTGTCCTTGAAGAACTCGGTGGCGGCGCAGTCGAGGGCGAGCGCCATGTCCTGGCCGGGCTTGAAGCCGGCGGCGCTGATCGCGTCCATCACGAAATCGAGGGCGGCCTCGGCGGACGGCAGGTTCGGGGCGAAACCACCCTCGTCGCCGACGTTGGTGTTGTGGCCGGCCTTCTTCAGCTTGCCCTTGAGGGTGTGGAACACCTCGGAGCCCATGCGCACGGCCTCGGCGAGCGAATCGGCGCCCACCGGCATGATCATGAATTCCTGGAAGTCGATCGGGTTGTCGGCGTGCGCGCCGCCGTTGATGATGTTCATCATCGGCACGGGCAGCACCCGGCCCTGCACGCCGCCGACGTAGCGGTAGAGCGGCAGGCCCGAGGCCTCGGCCGCGGCCTTGGCCACCGCCAGCGACACGCCGAGGATCGCGTTCGCGCCGAGGCGCGCCTTGTTGGGCGTGCCGTCGAGCTCGATCATCGCCTCGTCGACCGCGACCTGGTCCTCGGCCTCCATGCCGCCGATCGCGTCGAGGATCTCGGTCTGGGCCGCCTCGACCGCCTTCAGGACGCCCTTGCCGAGGAAGCGGTTCTTGTCGCCGTCGCGCAGCTCCACCGCCTCGTGGGCGCCGGTGGAGGCACCCGACGGCACCGCCGCGCGGCCGAAGGAGCCGTCTTCCAGGATGACGTCGACCTCGACCGTGGGGTTGCCTCGGCTGTCGAGGATCTCGCGGGCGCTGATATTGGTGATCGCGGTCATGGAACGTCCTCTCGCGGGGGCCGCGGGTCGGCGACCGCGCCCCGATCGGGGGGTGCGGCGCATCGCGGCGGCTTATCCGTCAAGCCGCGGCCGGCGGCAAGCGCCGGGACGGGCGGCGCACAGCCGGGTTCACCCGGGAAAGCGTCGCGGATCAGGCGGATGCGCGCGGGGCCGGCAGGCTCTATATGGCCGGCCATGACCTCCACCGACGATCTCCAGCTCGGCCAGCCGACGCCCTTCCCCGCCTCGCCCGAGGAGGCGCGGCTCGACCGGGTCCCGAACCCGCACGCGGACACCGACTACGTCGCCCGGTTCACCGCGCCCGAATTCACCTCGATCTGCCCGGTCACCGGGCAGCCGGACTTCGCGATCCTCGTGATCGACTACGTGCCCGGCGACTGGCTCGTGGAGTCGAAGTCGCTGAAGCTCTACCTCGGGTCGTTCCGCAACCACGGCGCGTTCCACGAGGATTGCACGGTGGCGATCGGCAAGCGGCTCCGCGACCTCTTGGAGCCGCGCTACCTGCGCATCGGCGGCTTCTGGTATCCCCGCGGCGGCATCCCGATCGACGTGTTCTGGCAGACGGGCGAGCTGCCGAAGAACGCGTGGCTGCCGGACCCGGGCGTCCCGCCCTACCGCGGACGCTGACCGGACAGACGAAAAGGGCGACCGGCTCGCGCCGGTCGCCCCCGATCCTCGTCGGATCTCCGATCTCAGTAGCCGTAGCCGTAGTAGCCGTAGCCCGGGGCCGCGTAGCCGTAGCCGCCGTAGACCGGGGCGTAGCCGTAGCCGTAGGACGGGGCGTAGCCGTAGCCGCCGCCGTAGTAGCTGTCGCGGGCCGCGCCGGCGGCGATCGCACCGGCGGCGAGGCCGGCGATGCCGAGGCCGATGGCGGCGCCGGTGCCGATGCCGCGACGGCCGCGGTAGTAGCCGTGGCCGTAGCCGCCGTAGCCGCCGTGGTAGCCGTAGGGACGCGCCTCGGCGCTGGTCGTGACGGCGACGCTGCCGAGAGCCATGGCGGCAGCGGTGGCGATGATACCGATCTTGCGCATAGTGTTCCTTCTCGATCCTCGATCGAACATGCCCAATAACGTGGCCGCACCCGGACAGTTCCAGATTTCATGACGTGCTTGCGTGCGGATCCGCACGCGGGCAGGATCATGAACCGCCGTTCATCGTTCCCGCCTCTCCGTCGACTCTGGTCAAGCTTGGGCGCCTCTGCGGGAACTGCCTCCGAACTCTTGCGCGGCGCCGTTCAGGGCGGGCGTGACGACTGCGCCGCGCGAGACTTCTGTCCTGAGGCCGCGACGGCCGCCCGGCGCGCGCGGAGGAAATCCCTCCTCTCCCGGCCCGGCCGTGCTACGGATCCTCGCGGAGGACCGACGATGGATGCCCTGACCCTGATCCGCGAGAGCCTCGCGCCGCTGGCCGGCAAGCGGATCGTCGATATCGGGTGCGGCCCCGGGGCGCTGGCGCGGCGGCTGGTCGACGCCGGCGCGCGCGTCACCGGGATCGACCCCGGCGCGGCGGCGCTCGCCCGGGCGCGGGACGCCGTGCCGGAGGCGCGCTTCGAGGCCGCGACCGGCGAGGCCCTGCCCTTCCCCGACGCCAGCTTCGACGGCGCCGTGATGCTGAACGCCCTCCACCACGTCCCGGACCCGGCTGCGGCCCTCGCCGAGGCGGCCCGCGTGCTGGTCCCGGACGGACGGCTGGTCGTGGTCGAGCCCCTGGCGGAGGGCAGCTTCTTCGAGGCGCTGCGGCCGATCGAGGACGAGACCGCGGTCCGCGCCGCCGCCCAGGACGCCATCGCGGCCGCCCTCGCTCGCGGCGCCTACACGTGCCGCCGCGACGCGACGATCGAGCGGCGCGAGCGCTTCGACTCCCTCGACGCGTTCCTCGCCCGCGTCAGCGCCGTGGACCCGGCCCGCGAGGCGACCATCCGGGACCGGCGGCCCGTCGTCGCGGAGGCCTTCCTCGGCGCCGCGGCGCGCGAGGCCGACGGGACGTTCGGCCTCGTCCAGCCCCTGCGGATCCACGTCCTGGAGCCGGCGGCCGCAGGACGTGGATCCGCCTGATCCGGTCAGGCGGTCCGGCGCTTGGCGAGGCGGTCGAAGGCGAGGAGCTCCTCGAGCAAGGCCGGCATGTCCCTCAGCGCCACCATGTTGGGGCCGTCGGAGGGCGCGCGGTCCGGGTCGGGATGGGTCTCGATGAACACCCCCGCCACGCCCACCGCCACGGCGGCGCGGGCGAGGACGGCGACGAACTCGCGCTGGCCGCCGGAGCTCGCCCCCTGCCCGCCGGGCTGCTGCACCGAGTGGGTGGCGTCGAACACCACCGGCGCGCCCTGCGTGACCTGCGCCATGATCGGCAGGCTGCGCATGTCCGAGACCAGAGTGTTGTAGCCGAAGGAGGCGCCGCGCTCGGTGACGATGACGTTGGGGTTGCCCGCCTCCGTCACCTTGGCGGCGACGTGCTTCATGTCCCAGGGCGCCAGGAACTGGCCCTTCTTGATGTTGACCGCCCGGCCGGTCGCGGCGGCGGCCAGCAGCAGATCGGTCTGGCGGCACAGGAAGGCGGGGATCTGGAGCACGTCCACCGCCTCGGCGGCGCGGGCGCACTGCTCGGCGGCGTGCACGTCGGTCAGCACCGGCAGCCCGAGGGTCTCGCGGATCTCGGCGAAGACCGGGAGCGCCCCGTCGAGGCCGATGCCCCGGGCGGCGCTGCCCGAGGTGCGGTTGGCCTTGTCGAAGGAGGTCTTGAACACGAGGCCGACGCCTAGGCCCGCGGCCATCTCCTTGAGGGCGGCGGCGATCTCCAGGGCGTGCTGGCGCCCTTCGAGCTGGCACGGGCCGGCGATCAGCGTCAGCGGCAGGTGGTTGGCGAAGCGCGCGTCGCCGACTTGGACGACGGGGCCGGGTGTCTCGATCTTCGACATGCCGGCCCGTCTAGCCCGCGCGGCGGATCCGCGAAAGCCCGGGCCGGGGCGCGACCCGGCAGACCGTGCGGTCGTCCCGGAGGGCGTCGGTGCGCGGGCCGGTCTCGCACAGCATCAGGATCCGGCCGGCGCCGCCCCGGCGCGGGGCATCCGCCAGCAGGCTGGCCTGGTGAAGGTTGAGCGCCAGCACCTCGACCGCGGCGGCGTCCGCCCCGGCGAGCGCCTGTGCGGCGCGGCCGATCAGGACGAAGTAGGCCGGCGCCGGCTCGCGGTCGCGGGAGGCCACGGTGATCCGGGCCGGGGCGCGGCAGTCGAGGCTCAGCCGCTCGGCATCCTGCGCCCGGAACACCGCGACGGGCCCGGCCCGGCCGGCCAGGGAGGCGCCGGTGGTGCGGATCACCCGCGCGGCCAGGGCGTCGCAGGCATCCGCCGCCCGGGCCGGGGCGGGCCCGAGGAGGAGCGCGCCGGCGAGGGCGGTCAGGGTGGTGAGGCGCAGCATCGGGACATCCGCGGCGAGAGACGGTCGCCCCCGGGAGATAGCGCGCGCCGCGGCGGGCGCGAAGCCGCGGCGCTCCGCGGGGCGTGGACAGGGGCGCCCGGATGACCGATCTGAGCGGGCGGCGCGGCGCCGCACGCCGCTCGCAGACCAGGCTCCGACGCGGCCATGCTCCGAAACCTCCTCGCCTCCGTCCTGCTGGCCCCGCTGGCCCTGCTGCCGGCGGGACCCGCTTCCGCCGAGCCGCTGCCGCAGCCGACCTACGGGCCGGAACTCGAGGGCTTCGCCTACCCGTTCCCGGTGGAGCGGTTCCTGTTCACGTCGCAGCGCCAGCCGCTGCAGATGGCCTATCTCGATGTCCGCCCGGCGACGCCGAACGGCCGGACCGCGGTGCTGCTGCACGGCAAGAACTTCTGCGCCGCCACTTGGGAGAGCCAGATCCGGGCGCTCAGCGCGGCCGGGTACCGGGTGATCGCGCCGGACCAGATCGGCTTCTGCAAGTCGAGCAAGCCGGCGGCCTACCAGTTCACCTTCCGGCAGCTCGCCGAGAACACCCACGCGCTCCTGGCCAAGCTCGGGATCGAGCGCCCGATCCTGGTCGGCCACTCCACGGGCGGCATGCTGGCCGCCCACTACGCCCTGCTCTACCCGAAGGCGGTGGAGCAGCTCGTGCTGGTCAACCCGATCGGCCTGGAGGACTGGGCCGCCAAGGGCGTGCCGCCGACCTCGGTCGAGCAATGGTACCAGCGCGAGCTGAAGGTGACGGCGGCCTCGATCCGGGCCTACGAGACGGCGACCTACTACGCCGGCGCCTGGGAGCCCCGCTACGAGCCCTGGGTCACGATGCTGGCGGGCCTCAACGGCGGCCCCGGCAAGGAGGCGGTCGCCTGGGACTCGGCGCTGCTCTACGACATGATCCTCACCGAGCCGGTGGTCTACCGGTTCCCGCAGATCGCGGTGCCGACGCTGCTCCTGATCGGCCAGAAGGACAACACGGCGATCGGCAAGGACCTCGCGCCGCCGGAGGTGCGGGCGAGCCTCGGCAACTATCCCGAACTCGGCAAGGCGGCCGCCAGGGCCATCCCGGGCGCGCGGCTCGTGGAGTTCCCGGATCTCGGCCACGCGCCGCAGATGTCCGACCCGGACGGGTTCAACGCGGCGCTGATCGCGGGCATCGCGGCGCGGTAGGCGCCGCGCGACGTCGCCCGTCGTCCCGGGGCGCTCGCGGCGCCCCGGGACGACGGCGGGCCGGTCCTAGAAGTACGACTTCAGCACGCCCCGGCGGCGGACGTCGAGGGTCGCGCAGTGGAACGAGCCGCCGAACGGGCCGTAGCTGAGGAACGGCGCCGGGATCGGGTCGAAGCCCCAGTCCTTGAGCGCCTTGATCAGCGTCGGCTGGCTCTGGTCGACGACGATCTTCTTCTCGGTGATCGCCAGGACGTTGATCGAGGTCCAGGGCGAGCACATCGAGATCTTGCTCATGAAGCCCTCGACCGGGTCGGGGCGCGGGGCGATCAGCACGTCCCACTTCTTGAGCACGGCCGGCAGCTTCTCGACGTCGACGTAGTCCGGGTTCACCAGCACCTTGCCGGGCGCCAGCGGCATGAACGACGAATCGATGTGCATCGGCTGCGGGCAGCGGCTCTCGATCTCGTGGATGCGGAAGCCCGGGCCGAGGTGGCGGCGCAGCCACTCGATGCCCATCAGGTTGGTCACGTTGGAGCGGGTGACGAACAGGTCGCGGCCGCAGCGGACGAAGTCGGCGGCGTCGAAGACCGGCTCGAACTCGTTGACCGTGAACTGCATGGGCTCGCCGGCCTTCAGGTTCGGCACCCGGTAATCGTAGTTGTAGAGGTCGTCGGTCAGCTGCGGGCGCGGCGCGGAGGTCCAGCGGGCGCCGGCGCGGAAGTACTCCTTGAACAGCGACCGGTAGGCGTCGCCCTCGAAGTAGCGCGAGCGCCAGCACATCGGGCTCTCGATGATCTCGTCGCCGATGACGAGGTACGGGTCGCGCGGGCAGGCGACGCAGAAGCCGCGGGAGGACCAGCGCGGCGCCTTGAACTTCTTGGAGAAGTCCACCGCGTCGGGGCGGCGGACCTTCACGCCCTCGCCGGCCAGGATGGTGATGAAGTTGTCGAGCTCGGCCTGGGCGAGCTTCTTCATGAACTTCGGATACTTCCAGCCGCTCGCCAGCCGGTAGAACGGCTGCGCGGCGCGCGGCAGGTTGAAGATCACCGTCAGGTGGTGGGTCGGGATCGTGGCGCCGTCGAGCGAGCCGACGATCACCTCCTCCAGCGGATCCCACTCGTTCCAGGCCATCACCGGCGACTGCGGAGCCGGCACGCCGGGTCCGGTCCCGCCCGGAAAGCCGCCCGCATGCGTGTCGTCGGTCACGGCCTCCAGGGCCGTGATCGGTGATTCGCGCTCCATGACGTGTGCCCCTTCTGCGACGTGCCGCGGCCTTCTGCGCGGGCTTCTCGGCCCGGCCGCCGCTTTGGCCCCCGGTGTGTCAAACGGGTGATAGACACCGCTAATCCGTGCTGCAACGTGACAGAAACGTTCCCGGCCCGGCGGACCTATTTCTGCCGCGACCGTGACCGATTTCCCGCATCAAGCCTTACGCGAGCTTGAAAGACGACAATGAAGCGCCTGACGACCTTGGCCTCGATCGCCGGTCTGTGCACGGTCGTCGGCCTGTTCATGTCCTCCGGCCTGGAGGACGTGTCGGCCGCCGTCGTGAGCGCCGGCTGGGGCGCCGCCCTCGTGGTGCTGGCGCGCCTCGTGGCCGTCGCCTGGGCGGGACTCGGCTGGTACGTCGTGTTCCCCGCCGGCGCGACCAAGCTCGCCGACTGCGTCTCGCTCCGCTTCGTCCGCGAGGGCATCAACACGCTGCTGCCGGTCGCCACCGTCGGCGGTGACTTCGTCGGCGCCCGCCTGCTGTCGAAGCGCAACGTCCCGGGCGCGCTCGCGGGCGCCAGCATGTTCGTCGACCTGATGACCCAGGCGCTGACGCAGCTCCTGTTCACGGTGGCCGGACTCGCCCTGCTGGTCCTGATCTCCGGCGACGGGCCGATCGCCCACACGGTCGAGGGCGGGCTGGCCCTGGCGGTCCCGGCCCTCGGCGCGTTCTACCTGATCCAGCGCCGGGCCGGTCACCGCCTGATCCAGGCCCTGCTCAGCCGCTTCGCCTCCGGGCGCGAGTGGCGCGCCTTCGGCGCCATCGACCAGCTCTACGACAGCCTGCGCCGGCTCTACGGCAACCACGGGCGCTTCGCGGCGGCTCTCGCGGTCCACCTCGCCGGCTGGGTGATCGGCACGCTCGAGGTCTATGTCTGCCTGCGGTTCATGGGCTACCCGATCGACTTCGCGCAGGCGCTCATGATCGAGAGCCTCGCCCAGGCCGTGCGCGGCGCGGCCTTCGCGGTGCCCGGCGCCCTGGGCGCGCAGGAGGGCGGCCTGATCGCCCTGTGCGGCCTGTTCGATATCCCGGCCGAGGCGGCGCTCGCCCTCTCGCTGGTCAAGCGCTTCGCCGATCTCGGCGTCGGGCTCCCGAGCCTCCTGCTCTGGCACCGGATCGAGTCCAGGCTCCGGTCCGAGGCGCCCGAGGAAGAGGCGCGCGAGCCGGAGCCGGAGGCCGGGCGCAAGGCCAAGAGGGTCGCGCAGCCCGCCACCCTCGGCCCGTTCTACAGCTACGCCCCGCCGCGCATGGGGGCGCGGCTCGGCGACGGCGAGGAGTTGAAGAAGTGCGCCTGACCCGCCGGCTCGCGGCCGCCCTCGTCGCCGCACCCCTGGCCCTGACCCTGCTCGTCCCGGCCCCGTCACGGGCCGCGGACGATCCGGCCGTTCAGACCGTGCGCGACCTCTACGCCGCCTTCTCGGCCGCGCTGAAGGACGGGCCCGGCCCCCTGCCGGCCCGGGTCGAGGCCGTCGGCCCCGCGCTCGACAAGGCGTTCGACTTCCCCGCCATGACCCGCATCGCGGTGGGCTCGAAATGGTCGAGCTTCACCCCCGAGCAGCAGGCGGCGGTGATCGACGCGTTCAAGCGCAGCCTGACCGTGACCTACGCCAACCGGCTGGCCCGCGCCGCCGGCGGCAAGTTCGACGTGACCCCGAAGGTCGAGGAGCGGGGCGCCCAGCGCGTGGTGCCGACCCGCGTCACCGCCGCGGACGGCGACGATTCGGCCGTGGACTTCGTCGTCAACGCCGACAACCGCATCCAGGACGTCCTGCTCAACGGCGACGTCAGCGAGATCGCCGCGCAGCGGAACGCCCTGTCGGCGCCGCTGAAGTCCGGGGGCGCCGACGGCGTCGTGAAGTTCCTCCGGGCGCGGACCGACGGCATGCTCGCGGCCAAGCCGACCCCCTGAGGATCGCCGGCGCCAGCGCCGACCTGAACCGGCCGCTCGCGGCCATCGCCGCCTCGGCGGCCGGACGACCGCACGGACCCGACCGGATGGATGTCTCCTCCCTGGCGCTGCACGGCCTCTCGTGGCTCTCGCTGCTCTGCCTGATCCTGGCGGCGGCGGGCTGCGTCTACGGGCTGGCCGCCGCCATCTGCGCGGGCCGCTACGCGGGCCGACGCCCGCCGGCGCTCCCCGGGGGAGCCCCGCGGCCCTCCGTGACCGTGCTGAAGCCGCTCTGCGGCCTCGAGCCCAACCTCTACGCGAATCTCGAGACCGTTCTGCGCCAGGACTACGCCGGGCCGGTCCAGGTCGTGTTCGGCGTCCAGAAGCCCACCGATCCCGCGATCGGCGTGGTCGAGCGCCTGCAGCAGGCCTATCCGGAGGCCCGCATCGACCTCGTGATCGACGGCCGGCAGCACGGATCGAACCGCAAGGTCTCGAACCTGATCAACATGGCCGAGGCCATCGCCCACGACGTGGTGGTGCTGGCCGACAGCGACATGGTGGTCGGCCCCGACTACCTGGAGCGCCTCGTCGCGGAGCTGTCGCAGGACGGCGTCACCGGCGTGACCTGCCTGTACCACGGCGTCCCGGCCTTCCGGGGCCTGTACGATCAGCTCTCGACGCTCGCGATCGACACCCACTTCCTGCCCAACGTGGTGATGGGCCTGAGCCTCGGGCTGGCGAAGCCCTGCTTCGGCTCCACCGTGGCCTTCACCCGGGCGAGCCTGGAGGCGGTCGGCGGCTTCCGAACCTTCCGCAACGATCTGGCGGACGACTACGCCATCGGC
Organism: Methylobacterium sp. ME121; assembly: GCF_000974725.1. Lineage (NCBI taxonomy): Bacteria > Pseudomonadati > Pseudomonadota > Alphaproteobacteria > Hyphomicrobiales > Methylobacteriaceae > Methylobacterium > Methylobacterium sp. ME121. The sequence goes on along the minus strand of NZ_BBUX01000045.1, from coordinate 21,900 downwards.
GCGGCCCTGCGCGGACTCGGCGGCCGCGTGGTGATCCCGAGCTTCACGATCGGCCACACCAGCGTCGACACCGATCTCTCCGGGCTGTGGCGGCACGAGCTGCGCTGGAACCGGACGATCCGCACCGTCGACCCGGCCGGCTACGCCGGCTCGATCGTCACCCACGCCTTTCCCCTCGCCCTGCTGGGCGCGCTCCTGCCCGGCGCCGGGACCGGCGCGCTCTGGGTCGCCGCCGCGGCGCTGGCGAGCCGCGTGCTGCTCTGCCGGCAGCTGGAGCGGGCCTTCGGCCTCGCCCCGCACCCCTACGGACTGTTGCCGATCCGCGACATCCTCTCCTTCCTGAACTTCTCCTGGGCCTTCGTGTCGGGGGCGGTGACATGGAAAGGTCACGATTATCACGTGGTTGCGGATGGCACCCTGATCCCGGACGCCGAACTCGGCCGCGATGCCGGCGCGCCGCTCCGCTGAACCCGGCTCCCTCGTCCTCCGCCCTCCCCCGGCATTGCCCTGAGGCCTTGAACCCCATGCGCACGCTCTTCCTCCAGGCCCCCACCTTCGACGGTTTCGACGGCGGTGCCGGCTCCCGTTACCAAGCCAAGCGCGAGATCAAGTCGTTCTGGTACCCGACCTGGCTGGCCCAGCCGGCCGCCCTGGTGCCGAACTCGAAGCTGATCGACGCGCCGCCGCACAACATCAAGCTCGCCGAGATCGTGGCCCAGGCCAACGACTTCGACCTCGTCGTGCTCCACACCTCGGTGCCGTCGTTCAAGTCCGACGTGAAGACGATCGAGGCGCTCAAGGCCGCCAACCCGAAGCTCATCGCCGGCCTGATCGGCGCCAAGGTCGCGGTCGACGCCGCCGGCGCGATGGCCCAGGCCCCGGTGGTCGATTTCTGCGCCCGCAACGAGTTCGACTTCACCGTCAAGGAAGTCGCCGAGGGCGTCCCGATGTCGGAGATCAAGGGGCTGTCCTATCGCGACGCCAACGGTGTCGTGGTCCACAACGAGGACCGCGAGATCATGACCGACATGGATCAGCTGCCCTTCGTCACCAGCGTCTACAAGCGCGACCTGGAGATGGAGAAGTACTTCATCGGGTACCTGAAGCACCCGTACATCTCGTTCTACTCCGGCCGGGGCTGCAAGAGCCGCTGCACCTTCTGCCTCTGGCCGCAGACGGTCGGCGGCCACACCTACCGCACCCGCTCGGTCGCGCACGTGATCGAGGAGATCAAGTACTGCCTGAAGGAGTTCCCGCAGACCAAGGAGTTCTTCTTCGACGACGACACCTTCACCGACAACCTGCCGCGCGCGGAGGAGATCGCCCGCGAGCTCGGCAAGCTCGGCGTCACGTGGTCGTGCAACGCCAAGGCGAACGTGCCGCGCGAGACCCTGAAGGTGCTCAAGGAGAACGGCCTGCGCCTGCTGCTGGTCGGCTACGAGTCCGGCAACCAGCAGATCCTGCACAACATCAAGAAGGGTATGCGGGTCGAGGTCGCCGAGAAGTTCACGAAGGACTGCCACGACCTGGGCATCGCCATCCACGGCACCTTCATCCTCGGCCTGCCGGGCGAGACGAAGGAGACGATCCAGGAGACGATCGCCTTCGCCAAGCGGATCAACCCGCACACGATCCAGGTCTCGCTGGCGGCCCCCTACCCCGGCACCTTCCTGTACAAGCAGGCGGTGGAGAACGGCTGGCTCGACATCGAGAACGCCGAGCTCGTCGACGAGAACGGCGTGCAGGTCGCGCCGCTGCACTACCCGCACCTCTCGCACACCGAGATCTTCACCTCGGTCGAGGAGTTCTACAAGAAGTTCTACTTCCGGGCTCCGAAGATCGCCTCGATCGTCAGCGAGATGGTGCGCTCGCCCGACATGATGAAGCGGCGCCTGCGCGAGGGCGTCGAGTTCTACCGCTTCCTCAAGGAGCGTCAGGGCACCGCCAAGGCGGCGTAAGTCCGGGGTCCGGGGCCTGCGGCCCCGGCGGGGTGTGGGGCAGAGCCCCGCACCTCTTCCAGGGCTCCGCCCTGGACCCGTCGATACCCGTTACGAGGTTTGCGTGAAGCGTCTGGTCGTCACCGCGGATGATTTCGGGTTGAGCCCCGAGGTCAACGAGGCCGTCGAGCAGGCGCATCGCGACGGGATCCTCACGGCGGCGAGCCTGATGGTCTCGGCGCCGGCCGCCGCCGACGCGGTGGCCCGGGCCAAACGGCTGCCGTCCCTGCGCGTCGGGCTGCACCTCGTCCTCGTGGAGGCGTGGCCGACCCTGCCGGCCGCCGAACTGCCCGACCTGACCGACGCGGCCGGCCTGATGCGCGCCGACATGGCCCGCCTCGGCCTCGACTTCGCCCGCAGGCCCGCGGCCCGGCGCCAGCTCGCCGCGGAGATCCGCGCGCAGTTCGAGGCCTACCGGGCGACCGGCCTGCCGCTGGACCACGTCAACGCCCACAAGCACTTCCACGTCCACCCGCTGATCGCCGGGGCGGTGCTGCGCATCGGCCGCGACTTCGGGATGCGCGCCCTGCGGGTACCCCGGGAGCCGCGGGAGATCCTGCGCCGCGCCGAGCCCGGTGCCCGGCCACGGCCGGCCCTCGACATCGCCCCCTGGGCGGCGCTGCTCGCCGTCCGCGCCCGGCAGGCCGGGCTGCTGATCCCCGACCGCACCCTCGGCCTCGCGTGGTCCGGTGCGATGACGCCCGCCCGCGTCGCGGCTCTGCTGGCCGAACTCCCGGACGGGCTGACCGAGCTCTACACCCACCCGGCCACCGCCGGCGGCTTCCCCGGCGAGGCGCCGGGCTACCGCTACGCCGACGAGCGGGACGCGCTGATCGCCCCCGCGTCCCTGTCGGCCGCCGGCGCGTCGGGCGCGGCCCGCGGCGGGTTCTCCGACTTCCTGGGTTGATCCAGGCCGATATCTGACTTTAGTCAGATACCATGGATCCTGCCGAGATCGCCCGCGTCCGCCGCTTCGCCCGCGCCGTCACCGCCGAGGTCGGCGCGCTCGACTCCTCGTTCCTCGGCCGAGGCCGTCCCCTGGGGGCGGCGCGCGTCCTGAACGCCGTCGGGGCGGGGCGCGCGGAGATCGGCGAGATCCGCGCCTATCTCGGTCTCGATTCCGGCCTGATGAGCCGTCTCCTGCGCGGCCTGGAGGAGGAGGGACTGGTCGCGACCGCACCGCATCCCGCCGGACGCCCGCCGCCGGGTCGCGTCCCTGACCGAGGCCGGGCGGCGCGAGTTCGCGGCCTACGAGGCGCTGTCGGATGCCCGCGCCGTCGCCCTGCTGGAGCGCGCGCCGCAGGTGTCGGCGCTCTTGCACGCCATGGACCGGATCGCCCTGGTCCTCGGCCGCGACGCCATCGCGATCACCGAGGCCGATCCCGCGAGCGCGTCCGCCCGCGCCTGCCTCGCCGCCTACTACGCCGAGCTGGCGAGCCGATTCGCCGGCGGGTTCGACGTCGCCCTGTCGTGCGACCCCGAGGCCGGCGCCCTGGTGCGCCCGCGCGGCACCTTCCTGCTCGCCGTCGCGGACGGCCTTCCGGTCGGATGCGTCGGGCTCAAGGGGAGCGGCGGCGCGGTGGCGGAGATCAAGCGGCTCTGGATCGATCCCGCGGCCCGCGGGCTGGGCCTCGCCAAGCGGCTCATGCAACAGGTCGAGGCCGCCGCCCGCGACCTCGGGATCCGGACGCTGCGCCTCGACACCAGCAGCGCCCTGCCCGAGGCCCTAGCGCTCTACCGGCGGTCGGGCTGGGTGGAGATCGACCGCTTCAACGACGACCCCTACCCGGACCACTTCTTCGAGAAGGCCCTCTGAGGATGCCCCGGGGCGCGGGCCGGCGCGGTTCGGCCCCTCCTACTTGGCCGGCACCGGATCCTGGTGCGCGGCGGTCTTGCGCAGGGCCGCGCCGGCCGCCTTCTCGGCTTCCGGACGATCCTCGTCGGGCTGCTCGGGCGGCTCGCCGAGGGTCGCCGGCACCACGAAGAACGCCGCCACCAGGGTGAAGAACAGCGACAGCGCCAGCAGCTTGCCCATGCTCGCCGTGCCGGGATGGCTCGACAGGACCAGCGATCCGAAGGCGCTGCCCGTGGTCAGCGCCGAGAAGAAGATCGCCCGGGTCAGGCTGGAGGCGAGCATGTCGGTCACGCCCGCCCGCCACGCGATCACGTAGTAGATGTGGAACGCCACGCCGACCGCGAGCATCAGCGGCAGGGCGATGATGTTGGCGAAGTTCAGCGGCATGCCGACGATGCGCATCGCCATCAGCGTCCAGAGGGTCGCGATCACCAGCGGGCCGAGGGTCATCGCCACGTCCCACGGCTTGCGCAGGGCGACCGACAGGATGACGAAGATCAGCACGAAGGCCGTCACCGCCGCCTGCACGAAGGCGCCCAGGATCGTGTAGCTCGACTGCGTGGTGGCCACGGGCGCGCCGGTGGCGTGCGGGGCGACCTTCAGGACCTCGTCCGAGAACCGGCGGAGCACCGTGTCATCGTTCGAGTCGCCCTTCGGGTGAACCTCGATGCGCGCCCGTCCGTCCGCCGCCACCCAGTCGGCCTTCAGCTGCGGCGGCAGGTTGTCCAGCGTGATCTTCTCGGGATGCAGCAGGTCGCGCAGGCGCGCGAGCAGCGGCACCAGGTCCTTGGTCAGCGCCACCGAGGCCGCCTCGCGCAGCTGCACCGGGCCGGCGGCGAGCTTGTCGAGGGTGCCGGCGAGCTGCTTCGCTTGCTGGGCGCCCTTCGCGTCCCCCTTGGCGTCGGCGGAGAGGCCGTTGAGCGCCGCGGCGGCGTCCTTGAGCGCCTTGACGTTGTCGGCGTCGGTCGGCGGCGGCGGTTTGCGCCCGGGATTGAGCACCGGGTCGAGGAGCTGGGCCGTGTCGGCGATCTGGGCCAGCTTCTTGTCCTGATCCCGCGGCACGAAGGTGTCGATGCTGTTGACCGAGGCGGTGACCGGAAGCGCCAGCAGCGTCTTCGACAGCGCCGGGACCGCCTCGACGCTGGGCGCCAGCACGTCGATGAAGTTCGGGCTCGTCTCGGGATTCTTGATCAGGTCCAGGTAGGTCGCGATGGACTGCGTCTTGGGGCTGCGCAGGTGCATCGGGTTCGAGTCGAACGGCAGGTGCCAGAGCAGCGGAGCGCCGGCCAGGGTGATCAGGCCGACGACGATCAGGATCGGCTTGCGGTGCCGGATGATCCACGGATCGACGCCGACGAGCCACTCGGTCTGCACCGCCGCCTTCTCGCCCACCGGCTTGAACACCGCGATCAGCGCCGGCAGCAGGATCAGCGAGAACAGGAAGGCCACGATCATGCCGACGCCGGCGATCAGGCCCAGCTCCGACACGCCCCGGAAGGCCGTGGGCAGGAAGGCGAAGAAGCCCGCCACCAGCGACACCGCGGCGAGGGTCAGCGACCAGCCCACGCCCCGCGCCGCGGCGCGGATCGCGCTCTCCAGCGTCGGCTGCTCGTAGCGGTCGGCCCGGTAGCGGACCGAGAACTGGATGCCGAAATCGATGCCGAGTCCGACGAACAGGGCCGCGAAGGCCACCGAGATCGGGTTCAGCTCCTTGACCATGATGAGGCCCAGGGCGGCCGTGACCACGAGGCCCGCGAAGGTGGTGATGATCACCGCGCCGACGAGCTTGCCCGAGCGCAGGGCCAGCCACAGGAACAGTACGATCGCGCCGACGATGATGCTGTTGTTGAGGCCGGCATCCTCCGACAGCGTCGCGAACTCCTCGTCCGCCACCGCCACCGTGCCGGTCAGGCGCATCCGCAGGCCGTTCTGGGCGTCGATCCCCAGATCCTTGGCGACGTTGCGGATCAGCTTGGTCGCCTGGTAGCCGGGCTCCAGGGCGTTGAAGTCGAGGACCGGCTGGATCACCACGAACTTCATCTTGTCGGTGACGCTGGTCTCACCCCCCGACAGGAGCTCCTGCCAGGACATCCGCGCCGGCTGACCGGCCAGCACCTTCTGCAGGGTGGCGTCGATCTGCCCCATGGGCTTCTCGAGATCCTCGATCTTCGCGTCGCCGGTCTTCACGCCGCGCGCGCCCAGCGTCAGCACCCGCATGATGCCCCGCAGCGAGGGGTCGGCGGCGAGCGGCCCGAGCAGACCCTGCTGCTGGGTCAGCGCCTCCAGGGTCTTGTCGAGCTCCGCCTGAGACATCAGCAGCAGGCCGTTCTTGTTGAAGAACGGGCCGCCGTCGGGCCGGTACACCGTCTCGATCAGGTTCTTGTGCGCCGTGAGCGCCTTGGCGAGGTTGGCGGCCGCCTCCTCGGTCTCCTCCGGCGTCTCGCCGTTGATGACCGCCACGATGGTGTTGCTGCGCTGCGGGAACGCCTTCTCGAAATTGATCTCGTCCTGCCGCCACGGCTCCTTCGGGTCGATCAGGCGCTCGACGTCGGTGTTGATTCGGAACAGGTGCGCCGCGACTCCGAGGCTCGCGACCGTGAGGAACGCCGTGAGGGCGATCACGATCCACCGATACCGCACCGAGAACGCGACGAGACTTTCGATCACGAGCACCCTGCCTGTTCGCATCGGACGCGCCCCGCGCGCGACCGGCTCCTGCCATCCGTCCGGTCCGAACCCGGGCCACCGACGCCGTCGGGCTCAGGGCTCCGCCGCGCGATCGCTCCGCGATCCGATCGGGCGCGCATCGGGTTCGAGGACCGCCGCACCGCCCGATCCGAACGCGCCGCGCGCGTCCGGCACCCGACTGACTTCGCCCGATGCGGTCCGCGATCCGGACACCGATCGCGGGCCAGGACTTGCATCGCGGCCACGAGGCTCAGTAAAGAGGGCGATGCCAGATTGCAACGCGGCCGCCGCGGCGCGCATCCCGCGCCCGCCCGTGTGCGCTAGCGCACGGCGATTCAGGCGCGGCCTCCCGAATCCTGGGATTTCGGTCGTATTGCCGACGCAATGCACGTGCTGTCCTCAACGATCGGGCGCTTCCGTCCACGGACTTCGCACCCGCGGTCCATGTGGCACCGTTGCGTCAGGAGCGGAATAAGATGTCATCGCCCCGCCCAAACGGGGTCGTTTCAGATTAGTTCCAAGCTAGATCGCTGGAATTCGAGATTTTTTCGCGTTAAGCACCCCGACGCCCCGGGGTCGACGAAGTAAGGAGCCGCAATCTTGGGTATCCCCCTCCGGTACGTCGCGAAGATCGGCGGCTACATCCTGAAGCAGCACCTCACGGGCCGCAAGCGTTACCCGCTTGTGATGATGATGGAGCCGCTGTTCCGCTGTAACCTGGCCTGCGCCGGCTGCGGCAAGATCGACTACCCGGACGAGATCCTGAACAAGCGCCTGCCGGTCGCCGACGCGCTCGAATCGGTGCGCGAGTGCGGCGCCCCGGTGGTGGTGATCGCCGGCGGCGAGCCGCTCCTGCACAAGGACCTGCCGCAGATCGTCGAGGGCATCATCGCCCAGAAGAAGTTCGCGATCGTCTGCACGAACGCGCTGCTCCTCGAGAAGAAGATCAAGGAGTACAAGCCGAGCCCGTACTTCACGTGGTCGATCCACCTGGACGGCGACAAGGAGATGCACGACCAGTCGGTGTGCCAGCGCGGCGTCTACGACAAGGCCGTGGCGGCGATCGCGAAGGCCAAGGAGATGGGCTTCCGCGTCACCATCAACTGCACCTTCTTCAACAATTCCCAGCCGGAGAAGATCGCCGACTTCTTCGACAGCGTGACCCGGATGGGCATCGACGGCATCACCGTCTCCCCCGGCTACGCCTACGAGCGCGCTCCCGACCAGAAGCACTTCCTGAACCGGAAGGCGACGAAGGAGCTGTTCCGCGGCGTGTTCCGGCACGGCAAGGAGAAGGGCCGCGAGAAGTGGACCTTCCAGCAGTCGGGCCTGTTCCTCGACTTCCTGGCCGGCAACCAGACCTACCACTGCACCCCGTGGGGCAACCCGACCCGCACCGTGTTCGGCTGGCAGAAGCCCTGCTACCTGCTCGGCGAGGGCTACGCGGCGACCTTCAAGGAGCTGATGGAGACCACCGACTGGGACGCCTACGGCACCGGCAACTACGAGAAGTGCGCCGACTGCATGGTCCACTCGGGGTACGAGGCCTCGTCGGTCGTCGATTCGGTCCGCAAGCCCTGGAAGCCGCTGGTGCACGCGATTCGCGGCATCAAGACCGACGGCGCGATGGCCCCCGAGGTCAGCCTGGAGAACCAGCGCCCGGCCGAGTTCGTGTTCTCGCGCAACGTCGCGCAGAAGCTGTCCGAGATCAAAGCGGCCGGCGTCGACACGAAGCAGGAAGCCCGCAAGCGCACCGCCGCCTGACCGGGCGCGCACGATCGGCGACACGAGACCCGCGGCCGTGAGGCCGCGGGTCTCTTCGTGTCCGGATCCCGGATCGCCTCAGCCGAGCAGCGGCACGTGCGGGGCGCAGTCGCGCGGCAGAGTCCCGTCGAGCCGCGGATCGGGCGCGACCTCGACGTGGACCGCGAAGGGGACGAAGCCCGAGCGCCGGTAGAAGGCGAGCGCCCCGGGATGGTCCAGGGTGCAGGTATGCACCCAGAACCGCGTGATCGGGCGCGCCCAGGCCCGGCCGATCGCCGCGTTCATCAGCGTGCGGCCGATCCCGGTCCCGACCGCGTCGTCGGTCAATCCGAGGAAGACCAGCTCGCAGGTGCCGGGCTGGCGGAAATCCAGTTCCAGCATGCCGAGGTTCCGCCCGTCGCGCCGGAGCGCGAAGATCTCGACATCGCCGTCGGCCAGGATCGCCGCCAGCGCCCCGTCCGCAAGGGTGAGGCGCGAGAACCACAGCCAGTCGGCGCCGACCTCCCGGAACAGGGTCCGGTAGGTCTTCGGGTCGGTGCCCGCCAGCGGCTCGAGGGCGAGGCCGGGCGGGAGCGGCCGTCCGGGACGCGGCGGCGGCGGCCGGTGCATCTCCAGGCTCGTGACGACGGTGGCGAGATGGCCCCGCGGCACCGCCGCGTAGCCCGGGGTGAGGGTCGGGATCCCCGTATCGGGCAGCATGATTCTCCTCGGCGGTCGCGTCGGCGCGGCCCGGTCAGGCGGCCCGCGGGCGGCGCCGGGCGACCAGCCACGGCAGCACGCAGGCCGCCGACACCGCGATCGAGGCGGCGTAGGCCGCGACCGGGTCGATCCGCCCGAGCAGCAGGTGCACGCAGACATAGAAGGCCAGCACGCCGAAGGCGCCCTGGGCGCTGCCGCGCACCACGTCCAGCGCGGCGCCGACCCCGTCCTGCGCCCGGGCGAAGACGATGAGCGGCCAGGAGATGATCGGGATCGGTGCCAGGACGCCGCTCAGGCCCGAGCCGAGATGCGGCGCCAGGCCCGAGACCAGCAGGACCAGGGCGGTGGCGGCCGCGAGCCGGGCCGGCATGTCCCAGCGCGGCGGGCGCGCCCGGCGGACCGGCGCCGCGGTCCCGGCGGCCGGCCGGCACAGGGCGACCACCAGCGCCATCGCCGGCAGGTCGATCGCCGTGGCGAGCCACAGGCCGGGCTGGACCACCCCGTGCAGCAGCGCGCCCGCGAGGACGAAGGCCGCCAGGGCGAGCAGCGCGGACGCGAGCTTCCCCGTCCGCGGCGCGGAGACGGCGTAGGCGAGGTAGCTGACCGTGACCGCGCCGAGTCCCTCCACCGAGCCGATCGCCGCCTCGGCGGCGAAGCGCTCGCCCTGCTCGGCGGCGAGGTAGATCGAGATCGGCGCCGAGGTGAGCGGCAGGCCCGAGAGCAGGCCGCCGACGAGGCTGCCCCACCGGCGCGCGGCCGCCGACACGGCCCACATCAGGGTCGGTGTGACGACGATCTTGGCGGCGATCAGGCTCATGGCGACCGGCGGGGCCCGGGGCCTCAGGCCGCCTGGGGCGGCCCGTCATCCTCCGGGTCGGCGGGCGAGTTGAGGATGTCCTCCAGCTCGTCGACCAGCCGGTCGACCTGGTCCTCGGTGGCGAGCACCTTCAGCACCTCCCCGGTCTCCGTCTCAACGGCCAGCTCGATATGCGGCCCGACCCGGGCCGTCAGGATCCGGGCCAGGATCTTGATTGCACTCATGCGACTGCCTCCTCCGCGGCGATGAGGCCGACCGCCACCGCCGGTCCACAGGTCGAGATCCCGTCGCGCGCGCCGCCGATCCGGTCCGCCAGCAGCGCCGCCAGCGGCGTCGAGGGCCGACCGAGCCGCTCGGCGAGGCGGGCGCCCACGAAGGCGCCGGCGCCGCACAGGACGAGGGGCGCGTCCGCGCCGAGATCGGGCCGGCTGAGGATCTCCGCCGCCGCGTCGTGCAGCAGGCGCAGCTGCGCCTCCGCGAAGTGGGCGGCGAGCGCCGTCCAGGCCGCTCCGGGCGCCTCCGCCCGGTCCCGCCCGACGATCCGGGCGAGCCGGGTCTCGCTCTCGGCGACCGTCTTGCCCTTGCGGTCGCCGCTCGGCTGCTGGTCGGCGCCCTCGGGGAGGAGGCCGAGGATGCGGTAGACGTCCGCCATGTGGGCGAAGGTCTCGGTCATCAGCCGGGTCCGGCGGCCCGCGAAGGGGGCGTGGTCGGACAGCGCGATCACCGGCGTGCGCACCGCGCCGGTATAGACGAGCTCGCCGGTCTCCAGCCGCTCGGCGTCGCTGTAGCCGGTCGCGGCCGGCCGTCCGCCCACGACGGGGATCAGGTCGGCGGTGGTCGAGCCGATATCGATCAGGAGCGCGTCCGGGACGTGCCGGCCGGCGAGCGCCGCGGTGGCGTGCCAGTTGGCCGAGGCCACGTCCGCCGCGCGGGACGCGGCCGCCTCCGGGGCGACGAAGCCCGAGCGCCCGGCGTAGATCCGCACGGTCCCGGCGAGGTGCGATCCGGCCCACCCGGCGAGCGCCGCGACGCCGGCGCGCCGGTCGGCGAAGCAGTCGGTCAGCTCGCCCGTCATGGTCACGGCGTGGAGCGCCGCGCCGCGGGCCCAGTCGGGGGCGGCCTCCAGCGCCCGGTCGAGGGCCGGCAGGCCCTGCCAGAGCGGGCACGGCACCTGGGCGGCGGCCGCGACCCGGCCGTCCTCGACCAGGGCGACCTTGACGTGGACCCCGCCGAGGTCCCACCCGATCGTCGTTGGGTTTGATGAGCGCATGGGACCGCGATGAGCGCCTCGATGGACCACAGGATCGGGCGCCCCGGCTTCGCGGTGATCCCGGTGCTCGATCTCCGGGGCGGCCGCGTGGTGCGGGCGCGCCGGGGCGAGCGCTCCTCCTATGCCCCGATCGAGACGCCCTTGGCAAAGGGCTCGGCGCCCGACGCGGTGGCCCGGGGGCTGCGCGACGCGTGGCCCGCCGCCATCCTCTACGTCGCCGATCTCGACGCGATCATCGATCGCGCCGCGCCCGATCTCCGCGCCCTGGAGGCGATCGCCCGCGCCTGCCCGGGCGTCAGCCTGTGGGTCGATGCGGGCTTCGCCGAGCCGGCGGGCGTCGACGCGTTCCTGGCCTCCGGCCTGGGCCGCCCGGTGATCGGCAGCGAGAGCCAGGCGGATGCCGACCTCGTGACGCGGCTCGGCGACCGGGCGGTGTTCTCCCTCGACACGCGCGGCGCGGAGCGGCTCGGCCCGGCGGCCCTCCACGACGATCCCGCGCTCTGGCCGCCGGAGGTGATCGCCATGACGCTGGCGCAGGTCGGCGCCGGGGCCGGCCCGGACCTCGGGGCCCTGGGAGCCCTGCGCGCGCGGGCGCCGGATCGCCGCCTCTACGCGGCGGGCGGCGTGCGCGGCCCGGACGACCTGCGGGCGCTGCGGGCGGCCGGGATCGCCGGGGCGCTGGTCGCCTCGGCCCTCCACGACGGGACCCTGTCCCGGTCGACGGCGCCCGACCTCGCCTGACGCTTCCGGCCCGGGCCGGCGGCTGCTAAACCGCCCGGCAGAGAGACCACCGACACGAGCCGTCAGACGATGGAAAAGTTCACCACCCTGGAGGGCGTCGCGGCGCCCCTGCGGACGATCAACGTCGATACCGACCGGATCATCCCGGCGAAGTACCTGAAGACGATCCGGCGGACCGGGCTCGGCAAGAGCCTGTTCGCCGAGATGCGCTACCGCGAGGACGGCTCCGAGAACCCGGACTTCATCCTCAACCAGCCGGCCTACCGGAACAGCAAGATCCTGGTGTGCGGGGACAATTTCGGCTGCGGCTCGTCCCGGGAGCACGCGCCCTGGGCGCTGGCCGATTTCGGCATCCGCTGCGTGATCTCCACGAGCTTCGCCGACATCTTCTTCAACAACTGCGCCAAGAACGGCATCCTGGCGATCGTCGTGTCGCCCGAGGACCTGGAGAAGCTGTTCGAGGACGCCGAGCGCGGCGCGAACGCCACCCTGACGGTCGATCTGGCGGCGCAGACGATCCGGGGGCCGGACGGCGGCACCCTGCATTTCGACGTCGACGAGGGCCGCAAGCACAACCTGCTGAACGGACTCGACGAGATCGGGCTGACCCTCGAGCGCGTCTCGTCCATCGACGCCTACGAGCAGAAGCTCGCCCAGCGCGCGTGGGCCTGAGCGGCGGTATCCGCGTCCCGACGGCGGTCGCGTCGCGCTGAGGCGACCGCCGGTCCGACCCGGATGCGGCCTCACCCGAGCCGCATGGACAGTTCGACGTCGTCGGCGAACGGCACCGACAGGTAGCCCCGGCTCGGCGCGCGCACCCGTGCCAGGTAGTCCGGGCTGTGGTCCGCGTTGTCGGCGACCACGAGGGCGCCCGGCCCGAGGCGGCTCTCCACGAGGCTGAGAACCTCCGGATAGAGCCCCTTCGCCCCGTCGAGGAGCAGCAGGTCGACCGAGTCGGGCAGGTCGAGGCCGAGGGTCTGGAGGGCGTCGCCCTCGCGGAACTCGACGAGATCCGCGAGCCCGGCCGCCATCAGGTTCGCCCGCGCCCGCACCACCTTGGACGGCTCGAACTCGCAGGTGATGAGCCGGCCGCCGCCGTTGTCGCGCAGGGCCGCGGCGAGGTGAAGGGTCGAGAGGCCGAAGGAGGTGCCGAACTCGACGATCGACCGCGCCCGGCGGGTCCGCGCGAGCATGTAGAGCAGCCGGCCGGTCTCCCGCGAGACCGCGAGGGGCATGTCCTTGAGCCGGCTGTAGAAGTCCCGGTAGCCGGTGCGGCTTCCCATGAGCCGCGTCCGCTCGTCCGCCGAGAGATCCCCGACGGCGCTCAACGGTGAGGATGCCTCCGCCTGCACGAAGAGACTGTCCAGCAGCGAGGCGATACGCGGTTCGGCGAGTGTGGAAGCTGAGAGTGACATGGCGCGTTGCTGTCCGTCTTGCGTGTTCAACTGAACACGACGCAGAGTACCGCTGCCCCCTACCCCCGCCTATTCGCGTTCCGAGCACCACCCCATGCCCGACCGGCCAAGTCTCGGAATTTCCAAGCGAAAGCAGCCCCGGCAGGCGCGCTCCAGCGACCTCGTCGCGGCCGTTCTGGAGGCGGCCACTCAGGTTCTGGGGGAGGTCGGCGCGGAGCGCTTCACGACGGCGCGGGTCGCCGAGCGCGCGGGCGTCAGCATCGGCTCGCTCTACCAGTACTTCCCCAACAAGGCGGCGATCCTGTTCCAGTTGCAGAGCGACGAGTGGCGGGACACGACCGCCCTCCTCGCCGGCATCCTGACGGATCCCGCGACGGCGCCCGGCGCGCGCCTGCGCGCCGCCGTCCACGCCTTCGTGCGCTCGGAATGCGCGGAGGCCGCGATGCGCCGGGCCCTCGACGCGGCCGCCCCCGCCTATCGCGACGCGCCCGAGGCCGCGGAGCCGCAGCTGGCCGGCGCGCAGGCCTTCCGCGAGTTCCTGCACGCGGCCCTTCCGGCGGTTCCCGAGGCGGAGCGTCAGGTCGCGGGCGAGATCATCGCGACGACGCTCGGCACGGTCGGCGAGCGCATCTCGGAGTCGATCCGCGACGAGGCCGCCCTGGAGACCCGCGCGGACGCCCTGGCCGACATGCTCTGCGCCTATCTGGACCGCCTGGGAGGCGAAGGCCGGGCCGTCGGGCCGCCCCGATGACGCGCCACGGCGCCGCCCGAGGTCCCGGGGCGCGGCCCCGGGTCGGCCGGTTCAGCCGGCCTCGCCGGTGAAGGCCTCGAAGGCGCGGGCGGTGTAGACCAGGGCGGCGCCGGCGTTCAGCGCCACCGCGACGCCCAGCGCCTCCACGACCTCCTCCTTGCTCGCGCCGGCCTTGCGGGCGGCGTCGGAATGCACGGCGATGCAGCCGTCGCACCGGGTCGTCACCGCCACCGCGAGGGCGATCAGCTCGCGGGTCTTCGCGTCCAGCTTGCGCTCGGTCGGGGCCGCCGCCGCGAGCTGATCGTGGGCCTTGAGGAGGTCCGGGCTCACCGCACCGATGCGCCCGAGCGTGCTGACGAGCTCGGCGCCGTACTGATTCCAGTCCTTCATCATGCGTCCTGTCTCCCTGCTCGGTGGGGCCGACCACTGGCGGGCCGGCTCCGCATCAACCTACCGGTTGGTAGGCAGCTGGGTCAAGGTAAGGCGGGTTTCCTCACCGTTCGTTAACCCACATGTCGCCTGAATCCGCGCCCAGACTCCGTTCCGCATCGTGAGGATCGTCAGCATGCCGAAGCACCCGACGGGACCGAGGACGGCGCGCGCGCTCGGGCTGCTCGCCGGCATCGCGGTCCTGCCCTTGGCGAGCCTGCCGGCGCGGGCCGATTTCGACAGCTGCCTCGCCGGCATCCAGTCCCAGGCGGCGGCGGCGGGCGTCTCGGCGCAGACCTTCCGGTCCGCCACGAGCGGCATCAGCTACGACGACAAGGTGATCGAGCTGTCCCAGGCGCAGCCCGAATTCAAGACGCCGATCTGGGACTACATGGCGGCGCTCGTCGACGACGAGCGGGTCGAGGACGGGCGCGCGGCCATGCGCCAGAACGCGGCGGCGCTCGCCCAGGCCGAGTCGCGCTACGGGGTCGACCGGTACACGATCGCGGCGGTCTGGGGCGTCGAGTCGAATTTCGGCAAGAACCTCGGCAAGATGCCCCTGGTGCAGTCGCTGGCGACGCTGGCCTGCTCCAACAACCGCCGCCGGGACTTCTTCCGCGGCGAGCTGATCGCCACCCTGCGGATCATCGAGCGCGGCGACATCGCGCCGGAGCGGCTGACCGGCTCCTGGGCGGGCGCCTTCGGCCAGACCCAGTTCATGCCGACCACCTATCACCGCCTCGCCGTCGACGGCGACGGCGACGGGCGGCGCGACGTGGTCGACTCGACGGCCGACGCCGTCGCCTCCACGGCGAACTTCCTGCACGTCGCCAAGTGGCAGCACGGTCAGGTCTGGGGCTACGAGGTGAAGCTGCCCCGCGGCTTCAACGTCGCCGCCGCCGGGCGCAAGAACAAGAGGCCGGTTGCCCACTGGGCGTCGCTCGGCGTGACCCGCGTGGACGGCCGTCCGCTCTCGGGCGAGGGGCCGGCCGGGATCATCGCGCCCGCCGGCATCGACGGGCCGGCCTTCCTGGTCACCAAGAACTTCGACGCGATCTACTCGTACAACGCCGCCGAGTCGTACGGCCTCGCCATCGCGGTCCTGTCCGACCGGCTGCGCGGCAAGGCCGGCGTCCAGGCGGCGTGGCCGACCGACGACCCGCCCCTGTCGCGGGCCGAGCGGCGCGATCTCCAGACCCGGCTGGCCGCCCGCGGCTACGACGTCGGCGAGCCGGACGGCAAGGTCGGCCAGAAGACGCGCGACGCCATCAAGGACGTGGAGCGCCGGCTCGGCATGACGCCCACGGGCCGCGCCGGCGGCAAGGTGCTGGAAGCCCTGCGCGGCGGATGAGCCGGCGGCTGATCACCTCGGGCTCCCCGTTCGAGCGGGATTATGGCTACTCCCGGGCGGTAATCGACGGCGACACCGTCTACCTGTCCGGGACGACCGGCTACGACTACGCCACGATGACGATGCCCGACGGCGCCGCCGCGCAGGCCGAGGCCTGCTGGCGCACGATCCGCTCGGTTCTCGCCGAGGCCGGGACCGGCCTCGCCGGCCTCGTGCGCGCCACCTACTACGTCACCGACCGGGACGATGCCGAGGCCGTGCTGGCGGTCTGCGGCCGGGTGCTGGCAGATGTCCGACCGGCCGCCACGATCGTGATCGTGGCGGGCCTTCTGCGCCCCGAGATGCGCGTCGAGATCGAGGTAACCGCACGGATCGGCTAGCCGCCTGACCCCGATCTTGGCAGCGCGGTTGTGCCGGGCCGCGGCGCCACGCCGATCCGCCGCCGATATCATCCCCGATCGCGCCCGAGCGGCGCCCGCAATGGGCCGACTTCGCCCAGCTGCCGCGGACGGCCGGGACGTTTCGTCCGCGCGCCGCGGGCAAGATCTCAGGTTCTCCATCGCCGTTCCGCGGCCCGTTCCTCCGCCCGATGCAGACCGCGTCGTGGCCGACGACCTCTTCGTCCGCTCTGCACCGCTGATCCTATCCTCTTTCAGATCTCGCCCCGGATCCCAGGGCTTGCGTTGACATGTACGCGCAGATTTATCAGGTCTCACCGCAGCATATCCGATGCTGGCGCTCCTGCGGTATGAATTATGATCAGAATATTTTTCAGTAAAAGCCTTTCACGTCGAATGATGGCGCAGATTTCGCTCATAACAATGCTTATCGCGGTCATCGGCGCTGCAGGGCTGCGAATGTATTATCAGGAAATGCTGTCGGAGAGGCTGCAGTCCCTGCGCACGGTCACGGAGCTGTTCACCACCTATGCGCAAAGCCTCGAGACCCGGGTCAGGAGCGGCGCTCTGTCCCGGGAGGCGGCCCTGGCGGCACTGGTCGAGACCGCCATGGCCATGCGCTTCGACACGGGCACCAACTACGTCGCCATCTACGCGATGGACGGAACGGCGCTGGCGGTTCCCGACCGCCGACTCGTCGGCAGCAATCAGCTGGAGACTCGGGTCAACGGCGTTCGCGTGGCCGGGACCCTGATCGATCTGCTGAAGAAGTCCGACACGGCTACGATGAGCTATCTCTATCCCCGGCCCGGGCATGAAGGCCTGTCTCCGAAGACGACGCTCGCCGTCAGGTTCGCGCCCTGGGACATCTTGATCGCGGCGGGGACCTACACCGACGACATCAAGGCCGCCTTCCAGGCGCTCGCCCTCGCGGCGATCGGCCTTCTGCTCGGGCTCGGCGCCCTGGGAGTGATCGGCTCGCTCCTGATCGGGCGCGGCATCACCCGGCCGCTCGACCGGCTCGGCCGCCGGATGCAGGTGCTGGCTCAGGGCGACGGCGCGGAGCCGATACCCGGGCTCGAGCGGACAGACGAGATCGGCGAGATGGCCCGGACCGTCGAAGTCTTCCGACAGGCCCTGGACGCCAAGGCCGCCATGGACCGGGCGGCCGCGCAGGAAGCGGAGGCCAAGGCCCGGCACGCGCAGAGCCTCGACGCGCTCACCCGGGCGTTCGAGGCCCAAGCCGGTGCGCTGATGACGGGCGTCTCCGCGGCCGCGACCGAGATGCAGGCGACCGCCGAGGCGATGGCGCGGACGGCCTCGCGCACGAGTGACCGGGCGACGCGCGTCGCCGGGGCCGCGCAGGAGACCGCCGGGAGCGTGCAGAGCGTCGCCGCGGCCACCGAGGAGATGGCGATCACCATCCAGGAGATCTCCGGACGGATGGCGCAATCGTCGGCCAAGACCGCGCGGGCGGCGACCGAGGCGCAGCGCACGGACGCCCTCGTGGGCGATCTCGCCGACGGGGCCGAGCAGATCGGGGTCGTCGCCAGCATGATCGCGGGCATCGCCCGACAGACCAACCTCCTGGCCCTCAACGCCACGATCGAGGCGGCCCGGGCCGGCGAGGCCGGCCGGGGCTTCGCCGTCGTGGCGGGCGAGGTCAAGGCGCTGGCCGAGCAGACCGCGGCCGCGACCGAGGAGATCGCCGCGCGGATCGGCGCGGTCCAGGCCTCGACCCGGCAGGCCGTCGAGGCGATCCACGGGATCGGTCGCACCATGGGTGAGGTCAGTACGCTTGCCGCGACCGTGGCGGCCGCGATCGAGCAACAGGGGGCGACCACCGAGGAGATCGTGCGCAGCGTCGCGCGCGCGGCGGCCGGCACGGAGGCCGTCACCGGCAACATCGCCGACGTGTCGCAGGGTGCCGAGGCGACGGGCGACGCGGCTGAGCGGGTTCTCGGCGCCGCGATCGACCTGTCACGCAGGTCCGAGCAGCTCTCCGCCGAGATCCACCGGTTCCTCGACGGGATCCGGGCTGCCTGAGGTGGCGTGCCGGCGGCCTGGACGAGACTGTCGGCCAAGAAAAAAACCGGCCCGGCTGAGCCGGACCGGTCTGAATGAAACGGGACGATCGCTCCGGCCCGCGGAGCGGATCGGACAGCTTACTCGGCGGCGGGCGCCGCGGCCGGGGTGTCCTTCGCCTTGTAGCGGTCGGTGCGCTCGACGATGCGGGCCGACTTACCGCGCCGGTCGCGCAGGTAGTACAGCTTGGCACGGCGCACCTTGCCGCGGCGGGCCACCTTGATCGAGTCGATCATCGGGGAATGGACCGGGAAGACGCGCTCCACGCCCTCGCCGTACGAGATCTTGCGGACCGTGAAGCTCTCGTTGAGGCCGCCGCCCGAGCGGGCGATGCAGACGCCCTCGTAGGCCTGCACGCGGGTGCGCTCGCCTTCCTTCACGCGGACGTTGACGATGAGCGTATCGCCCGGCTCGAAATCCGGGATGGTCTTGGCGAGGCGCGCGACTTCCTCGCGCTCCAGCTGCTCGATGATGTTCATGGCATAGCTCCGGCCGTCGCGCCGTTCCGCCCCTCATGGGCGATCGGCGCCAGGATTTCGGCGATCCTGTTGTGAGTTGGGCGGCTCTCTACAGGATCGCCGCCGGCTTGTCGATTGGGGTACGGGCGCGATCGAGCCGCGGCGCCGCCGGGATGTCGGATCGTGCGATCGATCCCGGACGGAACTCTGCCGCGTCCCGCTCCTCCAGGTGGGGCCGGGTCTTCGCCGCGCCCCTCCCCGGCCGCGGAGGCACCGCGACCGCGCCGCCCGGCTTCGCGTCAGCGGCGCTCCTCGGATCCCGACCGCGCTTCGGGCAGCACGCAGGCGGAGAGGAAGGCGGCGAGATCGTCCGTGATGTGGTCGATATGCGGCTCGCGCACCGCCTCCTGCTCGAAGGCCTCGCGATAGGGATCGGTGACCTTCGGCACCACCAGCACGGTCGCCATGCCGAGGTCGTGCGGCACCGCGAGGTTGCGGGCGATGTCCTCGAACAGGGCGGCCCGGGTCGGCTCGACGGCGTGCTTCTCCAGGAACCGCTCGTAGGTCGTGCGCTCCGGCTTCGGGACGAAGTCGGCGGCGGCGATGTCGAACACGTCCTCGAAGTGGTCGAGGATGCCGAGCTTGCCGGCGACGTTCTCGGCGTGGCGGCGCGACCCGTTGGTCAGGATCAGCTTGCGCCCGGGCAGCCGCTCGATCGCGTCGCCGAGGCTCTTGTCGAGCTTGATCGACGAGTGGTCGATGTCGTGGGCGAAGTCGAGGAAGTCGTGCGGATCGATCCGCGACTCGACCATCAGCGCCGACAGCGTCGTGCCGTAGCGGTGATAGAAGTACTTCTGCAGGGCGCGGGCCGAGATGCCGTCGAGCCCGTAGAGCTGCATCACGTACAGGGTGATGCGCTCGTCGACCTTCGGCCAGACCGCGGCGTCGCTCGGGTAGAGGGTGTTGTCGAGATCGAACACCCAGGTGTCGACATCGGCGAAGCCGCGCGCCGCCGGCGTGGTGAACTGGGCCTTGTCGGGGTGGTGCACCGGAACCCCTCAGGTTGCTGTTGCCCCGGAATCTGGACCGGAACGGCCAAGCTCGCAAGTTTGATGCTTGTCCGGAGCTTGTGAGGCCGGCCCCTCCGGGGCGGGCGGGGGTACGACAATGCGCCGGGCGCGCGGAGGTTGCGTCCGCGCACCGCACCGCGCCGTCGGGGGCGGCGCGGTGCGCGGGCGGCCGCGTTCTCAGCCCCGACGGATCAGGGTGCCGGCACCGTAATCGGTGAACAGCTCGAGGAGCACGGCGTGGTTGACCTTGCCGTCGAGGATGACGACCGCCTCGACGCCGCGCTCGATCGCGTACATGCAGGTCTCGATCTTCGGGATCATCCCGCCCGTGATGGTGCCGTCGGCGATCAGGCGCCGGCAATCCTCCACGGTCAGCTCGGGGATCAGCTTCTTGTCCTTGTCGAGCACGCCCGGCACGTCGGTGAGCAGCAGCAGGCGCTTGGCCCGGAGCGCCCCGGCGATCGCCCCCGCGAAGGTGTCGGCGTTGACGTTGTAGGTCTGCCCGTCCGCCCCGTAGGCGACCGGCGCGAGGACCGGGATCAGCTCGGCCTTGAGCACCGCGTCGAGGACGCCGCGCTCGACGTGGTCCGGCTCGCCGACGAGGCCCAGATCGACGGTCTGCTCCACGTGGCTCTCGGGATCGACGACGGTCTTCATCGCACGCTTGGCCCGGACCATGTTGCCGTCCTTGCCGCACAGGCCGACCGCCCGGCCGCCCTCGGCGGAGATCCAGCCGACGATCTGCTTGTTGATCAGGCCCGCCAGGACCATCTCGACGACCTCGACGGTGGCCTCGTCGGTGACGCGCAGGCCGCCGCGGAACTCGGACTGAATGCCGAGCCGGTCGAGCATCTTGCCGATCTGCGGACCGCCGCCGTGCACGACGATCGGCTTCAGCCCGGACTGCTCCAGGAGGACGATGTCCTCGGCGAAGTCCTCGGCCGCGGCCCGGTCGCCCATGGCGTGGCCGCCGTACTTGATGACCACGATCTCCTGGTCGTAGCGCTGCATGTGGGGCAGCGCCTGGGCCAGGACCTCGGCACGCACGTGCACGTTGGGCAATTCGGTCATCGCGGTCCTTCACCGATCCTTGGGTCGGGTCCTCGGGGCGGATCCGGGCCTCCCCGCCGGGCGGGGGCGCTTCTACAGGAAGCCGCCCGCGCTGCGAAGCCGCCCCGCGCGCCTTCGCGGAGGCGCGGCCCGCGGACCGGCGGCCGATGCGGGCCGCCCCGCGGCCGGCTGTCAAACTACAGTCATCCTTCGCGGGTGTTGCATTCCCGTGACAGACTGGAGCAGATCCAGGCTGGCCCGGGTTGCATCCGCGTGCGCCCCGGATCATGTTGCATCGCAGCAAGCCGAGGGCGAGCTGCCGGGAGGGCCCGATGCGGATTGCGATGATTGGGGCCGGATATGTCGGCCTGGTCTCCGGCGCCTGCCTGGCCGATTTCGGCCACACGGTCGTGTGCGTCGACCGGGACCCCGACAAGATCGCCAGCCTGAACGCCGGCCGCATGCCGATCTACGAGCCGGGCCTCGACGTCCTGGTCGCCGAGAACGTGCGCCAGGGCCGGCTCGCGTTCAGCACGTCCATGCGGGAGGCCGTGGCCGAGGCCGACGCGGTGTTCATCGCGGTGGGCACGCCCTCCCGCCGCGGCGACGGCTTCGCCGACCTGAGCTTCGTGTTCGACGCCGCCCGGGAGATCGCCGGCGCGCTGTCCGGCTTCACCGTGGTGGTGACCAAGTCGACCGTGCCGGTGGGCACCGGCGACGAGGTCGAGCGCATCATCCGCGAGACCAACCCCGGGGCGCAGTTCGCGGTCGCGTCGAACCCCGAGTTCCTGCGCGAGGGCGCGGCCATCGCCGACTTCAAGCGCCCCGACCGCATCGTCGTCGGTGCCGAGGAGGCCAGCGCCGAGGCGGTGATGCGCGAGGTCTACCGGCCGCTCTACCTCAACCAGGCGCCGATCATGGTCACGTCGCGGCGCACGGCCGAGCTGACCAAGTACGCGGCGAACGCGTTCCTGGCGGCGAAGATCACGTTCATCAACGAGGTCGCGGACCTGTGCGAGGCGGTGGGCGCGGACGTGCAGGCGGTCGCGCGCGGCATCGGCC
>NZ_BBUX01000046.1:0-46049 GCF_000974725.1 Methylobacterium sp. ME121 | reverse complement strand
GGTGCGGGCGCGGCGTGGTGCCCCGGGGCGTGGCCGGCGGGCGCGGCGGCCGGGCGCCGGTTCCGCGCGCGGGCGGAGCCGAACACGCGGACGCGCTCGATCAGCTCGACCCGGAACGTGTCCGAGGTGGTGACGCCGCGGCTGCTCTCCGGCTTGGCGATGTAGTCCACCGCGCCGAGGGCGAGGCATTTCAGCGAGATGTCGGCGTTGCGCGTCGTCAGCGTCGACATCATCACGACCTGCACGCTCGGGCTCATGGCGAGCATGCGCGGCAGCGCGGTCGTGCCGTCGAGTTCCGGCATCTCGATGTCGAGCAGGACCACGTCCGGGTCGTGCTTGGCCATCAGCTCGAGGGCGATCCGGCCGTTCGAGGCCGTGCCGACGAGCTCAAATCCGGCCTCGCCGATCCAGCGGGCGACGAGGCCGCGCACCACGGCCGAATCGTCGGCCACCAGGACACGGATCGCCGTGGCCGATGAGGTCGTGCTCT
The DNA here is from genome assembly GCF_000974725.1 of Methylobacterium sp. ME121. Taxonomy (NCBI): domain Bacteria; kingdom Pseudomonadati; phylum Pseudomonadota; class Alphaproteobacteria; order Hyphomicrobiales; family Methylobacteriaceae; genus Methylobacterium; species Methylobacterium sp. ME121. The sequence goes on along the minus strand of NZ_BBUX01000046.1, from coordinate 45,559 downwards.
GGGTTGGCGGCGTGCGCAGCGGGGCGACCGCGGGACTCAGGGCCATGATGATTGCCTCGGGTGCAGGGTCGCGGGGCTCGGGCCGCGGGTCAGGGAGCGGGCGATCAGGCCGCGTCGGCGACGAGACCGACCTGTTCGAGCTTGGCCGTCAGGATGTCGCGGTCGAAGGGCTTCATGATGTACTCGTCGGCCCCCGCCCGGAGGGCGCGGGCGATCGCCCCGACGTCGTTCTCGGTCGTGCAGAACAGGACCTTCGGCGCGCCCCCGCCCTCGCTCTGGCGCAGGGCCTGGAGGAACGCGTAGCCGTCCATGTTCGGCATGTTCCAGTCGAGCAGGATGGCGTCGGGCATGCTGGCCGCGCAGGCTTCGAGGGCGGCGCTGCCGTCCTCGGCCTCGCTGACGTTCATGCCGAGATCCTCGATGATCCGCCGGGCGACCTTCCGGATCACCGCGGAATCGTCCACCACCAGGCAGGTGGTCTCGTGGGGCGCCTTCATCGACCTCTCCCTCAAGCCGCCTTGGCGCCGGCGGGCGTGAAGCCGAGGAGCGCGTCCACGTCGAGGATCACCAGGAGCCGCCCGTCGAGGCGGTGGACGCAGGTGGCGAGGTCGCGGAAGCGCGGATCCAGGTTGATCGGCACCGCCTCGCGGCTGTCGGCGCCGAGCTTGAGCACCTCGCCGACGCCGTCGACCACCAGCGCGAAGGTCTCGCCGGCCTGCTCCAGGCCGATCGCCATCTTGGGGCTGGCCTTGGTGCCGTCCGCCTCGGCCTCCGCGTCGGGCAGGCCCAGGCGCCGGCGCAGGCTCATGGCCGTCACGACCCGGCCGCGCAGGTTCAGGAGGCCGACGATCTCGGCCGGCGCCAGGGGCACCGGCGTGACGCCCGACGGGACGAAGACGTCGTGGACCCGCTCGATCGCCAGGCCGAACAGCGTCTCGCCGACATAGACCGTGACGAAGTCGTCGGTGGCGCCGGTCTCGACCCCGTTGGTGGTGGCGCCGCTGGTGTTGGCGTTGGCAGCCTGCATCGGAACTCTCCGGATTCGTTCGTCGCGATCGTCGCGATCGGCATGGGGCGATCGGCCTGGGTCGATCGGCGCGGGTCGATCGCCCTGGGGCGGTCGGCGCGGAGGCTCAGGCGGCTTTCGACACCGTGGCGGCGCCGATCTCGGCCAGCGCCGAGATCAGGCCGCTGCGGTCGAACTTCGCCACGAGGTCGCTGATCGCGAGCGCCCGCGCCTTCTCCACCGCGTCGGCGCCGATCGCGCCGGTGAGCCCGATCACCGGGAGCCCGGCGAGGCGCGGCTCGGCCCGCCGCATGGCGGCGACGAGGTCGAAGCCGCTGCGGCCCGGCATCTCCAGGTCGGTGACCACCACCTCGATCTGCGGATCGGACTGGAGGGTCGACAGGGCCGTCTCGGCGCTCGACGCCGTGACCACCTGGTAGCCCGCGGCCTTCAGCACCGGGCTCAGCATGTCGCGGAAGAAGGCCGAGTCGTCGACCAGCAGGATCGTGGAGATCTGCTCGGGCCGCTTCAGGCCGCGCGCCCAGTCGTCGTAGGCCAGCGGCAGGAAGTGGGCGATGTTGATGATGTCGGTCGCCCGGCCCCGCAGCACCGCCGAGCCGATCAGGTCCGACCGGTCCGCGGCGATCTCGATGTCGAGGCGCTCCTCGACGATGTCGACGATCTCGTCGACCACGAGGCCCATGGCGCGCTCGCCGTCGGAGAACACCACCAGGGCCTGCGTGCCCTCCGACTTGATGGTGATCGCCGCGTCGGCCGGGACCAGGGGCATCAGGCGCCCGCGGTACTGGATCAGCGCGCGGCCGCCCAGCCACTCGACCTTGGCGCACTCGATCTCCTCGAGGCGGGTGACCAGCGACAGCGGCACCGCCTTGAAGCTGCCCTGGCCGCCCTTGAACACCAGGAGCGTGGTCTTGGTGTCGGCCATCTCGACCGCCTCGTCGGCGTCGGCGTCGATGTGGCCGCCGCTGCCCTGGACGCCCTGCGCCACCTGGCGGGCCACGCCGTTCGGATCGACGATCAGCACCACGGCACCGTCGCCGAGGATCGTGTTGCCGGCAAACATCGGGATGTGCCGCAGCTTCACCGACATTGGCTTCACGACGATCTCCTCCGTGTGGAAGACCTCGTCGACGAGGATGCCGAAGCGCTCGCGCCCGACCTGGGCGACCACCACGAAGCCGGCCTGCTCCGCCTCGCCGCCCGGGCTCGACTGCCCGAGCAGGCCGGTGAGCGAGACGATCGGCAGGAGTCGCTCGCGCAGGCGCAGCACCGGCGCGCCGTTGATGTGCTCGACCCGCTGCGCCCCGGCATCGACCCGGACCAGCTCCAGAACCGCCACCTGCGGCAGGGCGAAGCGGTGCTCGCCGGCCCGCACGATCAGGGCGGCCACGATGGCCAGGGTCAGCGGGATCTTGATGGTGAAGGTGGTGCCGCGGCCCGCCGTGGTGGCGATGTCGATCAGGCCGCCGATGGTCTCGATGTTGGTCTTGACCACGTCCATACCGACGCCGCGGCCCGAGACCGAGGTCACCGCCGCCGCCGTCGAGAAGCCGGCGTGGAAGATGAACTTGGCGACCTGGGCGTCGGTCATCCGCTCGACATCGGCCTGGGAGGCGAGGCCGCGCTCCACCGCCTTCTTGCGGATGGCCGCGAGGTTCAGGCCCTTGCCGTCGTCGGCGATCTCGATCGTGATCGTGCCGCCCTCGTGGTAGGCGGCGAGCCGGATCGTGCCGCGGGCGGGCTTGCCCGCCGCCACGCGCTCGGCGGTCGATTCGAGGCCGTGATCCGCCGAGTTGCGGACCATGTGGGTCAGCGGGTCCTTGATGACCTCGAGGACCTGCCGGTCGAGCTCGGTCTCGTTGCCGACCATCACGAGGTCGATCTGCTTGCCGAGCTCGGCCGAGAGGTCGCGCACCACGCGCGGCAGCTTCTGCCACGCGTTGCCGATCGGCTGCATGCGCGTCTTCATGACGCCTTCCTGCAGCTCGGCGGTGACGTGCGACAGGCGCTGCAGCGGGACCTTGTAGCTCGAATCCTCGTGCCGGCGGGCGATCTCGAGGAGCTGGTTGCGGGTCAGCACCAGCTCCGAGACCATCGTCATCAGGTGCTCGAGCGTGTCGACGTTCACCCGGATCGTCTGGTTCTTGGCGGCGGCGGTCGCCTCGCCCTCGACGGCCTCGGCCTTCTCGGCGCGCGCCGGCTCGGCCTTCTCGGCCTCGACGGGCTCGGCCCGGGCCGGTTCGGGCCTCTTCTCGGCCTTGGGCGCCGCGCTGGCGGCGGGCGCCGGAGCGGGGGCGACGGCGGCCGCAGGCGCGGGCACCGGAGCCGGGGCGGCCGGCGGCGGCGGGAGGAAATCCGATTCGTCCGGACCGGGGGCGGCCAGGAAGGCGGCCTCCAGATCGTCCAGGGAGACCTCACCGGGCTTCAGCTCGCGGACCACCGGATCGGGCAGGACCGGCTCGGGCGGCGGCGGCGGGGCGGCGGCCGCCGGCTCGGGCGAGCCCTCGGCCATGCGCTCGAGGGCCGAGATGAGGTCGTCGTCCGAGCCCGCGGGCTCGGTGCCGGTGGCCTCCAGATCGGCCAGGATGGCCTTCAGCCGGTCCAGCGTCAGCAGGATCAGGGTCACGGAATCGGACGTGGCGGGCAGCCCGTCGCGGAATCGACCCATCAAGGTCTCGGCGGCGTGCGCCAGGGCTTCGAGCCGCGGGAGGCCGAGAAACCCGCAGGTTCCCTTGATCGTGTGGACGAGTCTGAAAATATTCCGCAGAATAGTCTCGTTGTTCGGATCCTGCTCGAATCGAACCAATTCTGCATCGACCGTGTCGAGATGCTCCCCGCTCTCGGTCAAAAACTCGCGAAGCAGGTCGTCCATAGGCGCTACTCGTTACGCGGAGAAGGTCTCGCGCAACCTACTTACTCGCGCGGGGTTAGGGAAGCGTTTCCATCCCGGCCCCGCGCGGCGCCTTTTTCAGAGTTTCACGCCAGCGCCGTGTCCGAAGCCTCTCCATCGGGGTCTTCGGACGCGTCGATCACTGCGGGCGTGGCGGTGATAGTCACTTCATCGCCCTCGATGGCGAAGCGCACGTCCATGGCGGCGGCCCGCGCCACGAGGCCGGCGTAGAACGGCAGGATGCCGTGGGCGTCGACGGTGCCGCTCTCGGGCCGGCCGGCCATCAGCTCCTCGACGTGGGGCGGGATGCGGGCGTGGGAGCCCTTGGCCTTGAGCACCAGCGTGGGCGCCTCGCCGTCGCCGGAGACGACGACGTCGATCACGCCGCCCCGGGGAATCGCCGAGGTGGCGATCATCACGAGATTGAGCAGGAGCTTGACCTTGTTCTTCGGGAACAGCGCCTGCGGGGCGCTCCAGGTCAGCTTGGTCTTGTCGTCGGCGAACATGCCCTTGGCCACGCTCTCGGCGTCGGCGAGGTCGATCGAGGCGCCGGCGGACCCGGCCGCCCCGAAGGCGATCCGGGCGAATTTCAGCCGCGCCGAGGCCTGCCGGGCGCTCTTGCCGATCAGCTCCAGCGCGAAGGTGCGCATCGATTCGTCCTGATCGTCCTCCAGGACCTCCAGCCCGTTCACGATCGCGCCGACGGGGCTGATCACGTCGTGGCAGACGCGGGAGCAGAGCAGGGCGGCGAGGTCGAGGCCGTCGAGATTCAGGGTCGGCGAGGTCGGGGAGGACATGGTGCGCTCCGGGCGGGCGGATCTGAGGTGCGGACGTCTGCGGGCCGGGGCCCCGAGTGGGGCTGCCGGTTCCCGGCCGCCCGGTTCTCGGCCGCCCGGTCCTCGGCCGCCCCTGCGGCGATCGAGTCGCCCGAAGGGATCCCGCGCGGCCCGCGGGCCGGACCGGGGGCGACGACCGGTCCGCACGGATAGACGCCACGGTCGGCTTTGAAAAGCGTTACCGGATCGGACGGAAGGCCGGGCCGCGCCCCGATTCCGGGCCCGCGCGGCCGCGAAGCCGCCGCCGCGGCTCTGGAACGGCCGCGGCGGCGGACCCATCCCTGGCCACATCCTTGCCCGCATCCCTGGCCGCATCGTGAACGCCCGGCGCCCGCCCGGCGCCGCGCGCGGGGCCGGACACGGGCGGCCCGGTCAGCTACGATGCCGGCCCCGTCGCGCCAGGGAGGATGCGGCATGAGAGACGAGACCGATCCCCGGAACGGATCGGCGAGCGGATCGGCCACGACGCTGCGCGCGGGCCTGCGCCCCCGGCTCGGGCTCGCCGACCCGGACGCCGCGCAGGCCCGGCTCGCCGAGCTCGCGCCGGCGCTGCCGGCCGGCTTCCTGACGCCGGCCTGCCGGGACCTGCTCCTGGGCCTCGCGGACCACTCCCCCTTCCTCTGGCGGGCGGCCACCCGGTCGCCCGAGCGCCTCGTCGCCCTGCTGGAGCAGTCGCCGGACGCGGCGAGCCGGGACATCATCGCGCGGCAGCGCGGGGTCGGCGCCGCCTGCGGGGCGAATCCCGACCTCGCCGAGGTCGGCCGGCGGCTGCGCGCCAACCGGGAGGCGCACGCCCTCCTGGTCGCCCTGGCGGATCTCGGCGGCTGCTGGGACCTCGACGCGGTGACCGGCGCCCTGTCGGCCTTCGCCGACGCCTCGGTGAGCGCGGCGGTGGAGGCGCTCCTCCGGCAGGGGATGGCGGCCGGGCGGTACCGGCCCAGGGATCCTGAGGCGCCGCAGGACGGGTCGGGCCTGATCGTCCTGGGCCTGGGCAAGCTCGGCGGCTGCGAGCTGAACTACTCGAGCGACATCGACCTCGTCGTCTTCTACGAGGCGGAGCCCGCCGCCGCGGCGACCGGCGGCGACCCGAAGCCCTTCCTGGTGAAGCTGGCGCAGGGGCTGGTGAAGCTCCTGGCCGACCGGACCGCCGACGGCTACGTCCACCGCATCGACTACCGGCTGCGGCCGGATCCGGGCTCGACCGCGGTGGCGCTCTCCACCGGCTTCGCCTTCGACTACTACCAGACGCTCGGCCAGAACTGGGAGCGCGCGGCCTTCATCAAGGCCCGGCCGATCGCCGGCGACATCCCGGCCGGCGAGGCCTTCCTGGCGGAGCTCGCGCCGTTCATCTGGCGCCGGCACTTCGACTTCCCGGCCATCGCCGAGATCCACGCCCTGAAGCGGCAGATCCACATGGTCCGCGGCCACGAGACCGTCGCGGTCGGCGGCCACGACATCAAGATCGGCCGCGGCGGCATCCGGGAGATCGAGTTCTTCGTCCAGACGCAGCAGCTCGTCTTCGGCGGCCGCAAGCCCGCCCTGCGGGGCCGCCGGACCGTCGCGATGCTCGGCGAGCTCGTCGCCGAGGGCTGGATCGACGGGCGGGCCCGGGACGAGCTCGCCGCGGCCTACGCCTTCCTGCGCACCCTCGAGCACCGGATCCAGATGATCCGGGACGAGCAGACCCAGCGCCTGCCCACCGGGACCGAGGCGCTGACCGCGCTCGCCCTGTTCGCGGGCTTCCCCGACCTGCCGGCCTTCGAGGCGGCCCTGCTCCACCATGCCGGGCGGGTCCAGGCGCACTACGCCCTGCTGTTCGAGGCGGAGCCGGAGGCCGGCGCGGACGGGGCCGCCCTGGTCTTCGGCGAGAGCGAGCCGGATCCCGAGACCCTGGCGCGGCTCGGCGCCTTCGGGTTCCGGGACCCGCGCCTGGCCTGGGAGACCGTGCAGGGCTGGCATCTCGGCCGCCGCCCGGCCCTGCGGACCGGCCGGGCCCGGGAGATCCTCGCCGAGATGCTCCCGGCGCTGCTGCGCGCGCTCGGCGGGACCGCCGACCCCGACGCGGCGCTCCTCGCCCTCGACCGGGCCTTCGCGCGCATGCCCGCGGTGGCCGAACTCCTCGCCATCCTGCGCTCGCACGAGCGCCTGCGCCTGCTGTTCGCCGACATCCTGGGGACGGCGCCGCGCCTCGCCGACACGGTCGGCCTGAGCCCGCACGTCCTCGACACCGTGCTCGACGCCGATTTCGTGACGCCGACCACGGATCCCGGGGAGGTCCGCGCGCAGTACCGGGCGCTCCTGGGCCAGCCCGCGAGCCACGAGGAGAGCCTCGACCGCTGCCGGGACGCCACCCGGCAGATGGCCTTCGTCACGGGCGCCCGCCTGCTGTCGGGCATCCTCACCCCGCGCCAGGCCGGGGAAGCCTACGCGGCGATCGCCGAGGCCACGGTGGCGCTGAGCCTGGAGGCGGAGGAGCGCCGGTTCGCCCTGGACCACGGCGCGGTGCCGGCGGGGCGCTGCTGCGTCCTGGCGCTGGGCCGCCTCGGATCCCGGCAGCTCAGCGCCGAATCCGACCTCGACCTCGTGTTCCTGTACGATTTCGACCCGGAGAACCGCACCAGCGACGGACGGCGCCCCCTCGACGCCGTGGTCGCCTACAACCGGCTGGCGCAGCGCGTGTTCGCGGCGCTCACCACGGCCACGCGGCGCGGCCGGCTCTACGCCGTCGACCTGCGGCTGCGGCCCTACGGCAGCCACAGCCCGCCGGCCGTGCAGCTCAGCGGCTTCGCGGCCTATCACGGCGGCGAGGCGGAGCTCTGGGAGCACATGGCGCTCGCCCGCGCCCGGGTCGTCGCCGGCGACGCCACCCTGGCGGCCGACGTCACGGCCGCGATCGCCGGGATCCTCCGGCAGCCGCGCGAGACCGCCGCCGTCTGCGCCGAGGCGGGCGCGATGCGGGCCCTGGTCGCGCGGGAGCGGGGCCATGCCGGCCCCTACGACCTGAAGCTCGCCCCCGGCGCGCTGTTCGACCTCGACTTCCTCGCCCAGGCCCTCGTGCTGAGCCAGGCCCATGACTGGCCCGGCTGCATCGGCCTCGGCGCGGAGGCGCTGTTCCGGGCGGCGGCGGCGCGCGGCCTCCTGCCCGCGGCGGCGGGCGAGGCCCTCGCCGAGACCTACGGGTTCCTCGACGCCGTCTACCAGTGGCAGCGGCTCGTGATGGCCGATCCCGCCGCCGCGCCGTCCGAGACCGCGTCCCGGCAGATCGCTAAGGCCGTGGGCCTCCCCGACGCGCGCGGCCTCGCGGCGGAGCTGCGCCGCCACCGCCGCCGGAGCCAGGCCCTGCTGGCGCGGATCCGGCGGACGGTGCGGCTGCCGTCGCGGATGCCGGCCGCCGCGCGGGAGCCCCCGGAGCGCCCATGAGGTGGCGCTCCGGCCGGAGGCCGTCGACAATCCCCCGCCGGTCGGGCATTCAGGGCGGTCTTGGGAGGCACCATGACGGGCGCGGCGACGATCTCGGGGCCGGAGCGTGAGCGGATCGCCGCGGCGCTCGCCGAGATCGCCTGCGCGGCGGGGGAGATCCTGCGCCGCTACCACCGGGGCCCCTGCCCTCACGCCCTGAAGCCGGACGGCTCCCCCTCCAGCGCCGCCGACGTCGAGGCCGAGGACCTGATCGTCGAGGCCCTCGCCGGGCGCTTCCCGGGAATCGCGGTCGTGGCCGAGGAGCGCGCCCAGGGCGACGCGACCCGCCCGGCTGACCTCTTCTTCCTCGTCGACCCCCTGGACGGCACCCGCGACTTCCTCGCCGGGACGCCGGACTACTCGGTCAACATCGCGCTCGTGTCCGGCGCCCGCCCGGTGGCGGCCGCGCTCGCGGCCCCCGGCCTCGGCCGGGTCTGGTGGGCCGGCCCCGCGACCCTGGAGGGTCCCGTGGTCGCGGGCCGGCCGGGGGCCGGGCGGCCGGTCCGCGCGCGGCCGGTGCCGGTGGCGGGCCTCGTCGCCCTGGGCAGCCGGCGGCACGGCGATCCCGAGACCGCCACCTGCCTCGCCGCGCTGCCGGTCGCGGAGACGCGCCAGGTCGGGTCCGCCCTGAAGTTCGCGCTGATCGCCGCCGGCGAGGCGGACATCTACGTCCGCTGCGGCCCGACCATGGAATGGGATACGGCCGCGGGCGACCACATCGTCGCGGCGGCGGGGGGCCGGGTGGTGGTGCCGGGCGGCGGCCCGATCCGCTACGGCCAGCACGGGCCCGATCACCGCAACGGTCCCTTCGCGGCCCTCGGGGACCCGACCCTGGCCCCGCGGCTCGCCCTGCCGGCCCGCGCGGCCGGCCGGCCGGCGGCGCCGCTCAGCGCGGCGCGTCCGTAGGCGGGGCGTCGGGCGGGACATCCTGCAGACGGCTCACGGCCGGCCAGGCCGCCTCCGCCTGGCGGGCCAGGTCGGGCTCCGCCAGGAACCGGGCGCGGCGCCCGGCATCCCGGAACAGGTACAGGCGCTCGCCGATCACCGCGAAGACCAGGGGATCGGCGTCCACCAGCCGGCCCTCCAGGATCCCGGCGGCGTCGTAGCCCCCGAGGCGCGGGGCGTAGGCGGGCGGATCGTCCCGGAAGGCCGCGCGGTTGGCGCCGCTGGAGAAGCGCCAGACCTGGCCGCCCCAGGACAGCTCGAACCGGGCCAGACCGGCCTGCGGCCCGCCCTCCAGGAAGTAGCTGACCGGATCGAAGCCGTTGAGCGTCAGCAGCTCGATCCGGGTCCGGGCCGGCAGGCCCTCCTCCGCCGCGGCGCGGCCGGGGGCGAGCCCCGGCAGGGCCGCCAGCGCGGCGGACAGCCCGGCCGCCCGCGCGAGCGTGAGCGCCGCCTTCGGGATGATCGCGCCCGACCGTCCGAACGCGGGGAGCGCGCGGGCTGCGGGGTCAGGACGCGTTAACCACATCTTGCGGATTCCCTCAGAAGCTGGTCCGACTCATCCGCCCGGCGCGGCCTCTGCCGGCCCGGCGGGACAGAGCGGCACAGGTCCGTCGCACGAACGGTTAATCGAACCGGGCGAGGAGGCAACGATGACGGCACGAGACGATCGCGGCACCGATCGCGGCACCGATCGCCGCACCCTCCTGCGCGCGGGCCTCGGCCTGGCGCTGGGTGCGCCCCTCGGCGCGTCCCTCGCTGGGCTCGGCACGGCGGGAGCGGCCCGGGCGGCCGGCGAGGATCTCGACACGCCCGAGACCTTCCGCCCCGGCGAGATCGTGGAATCCGGCCACCGGTTCTTCGGCACGGTGTCGCGCGGCCTCGCGCTCACCGTCGAGGAGGCGGGCCGGCGCTGGGGCGAGCCCAACGGCTACATCCTCGGCCAGGAGGGCGGCGGCGCCGTGGTGGCGGGCGTCCGCTACGGCGAGGGCACCCTCTACACCCGCAACGCCGGCCAGCGGCGCATCTACTGGCAGGGCCCGTCCGTCGGCTTCGATGTCGGCGGCGACGGCGCCCGCACCATGATGCTGGTCTACAACCTGCCCAACGTGCGCGACCTGTACCGCCGCTTCGCCGGCGTCGACGGCTCGGCCTACCTGGTGGGCGGCTTCGGGATGACCGCGGTGGTCAACGACCGGGTCATCGTCGTGCCGATCCGCAGCGGCGTCGGCGCCCGCCTCGGGATCAATGTCGGCTATCTGAAGTTCACCCGTGAGCCCACTTGGAACCCTTTCTGATCCGGCCTGATCGGGCACGGGATCGGAACGCGTTCTGATTGACCGGCGCCGCGGGATTTCACCCTCGCGGCCAACCTGGGCTAGAGTGAAGGCGGGTCGGGTTTTCCGGCCGGATGCGCGGGCTGCACCCTCGTGATCGAAACGGTGATGATCTTCGCGCTGGGCTTCCTGGCGGCGAGCCTGTGCGGCCTGCTGCTGCTGCCGGCCCTCAACACGCGCGCCGCGCGCCTGGAGCGGCGCCGGGCCGAGGCGCGCCTGCCCCTGTCCCCGGCCGAGATCGCCGCGGAGCGCGACTTCCTGCGCGCGCAGTTCGCCGTGCAGCAGCGCCGCCTGGAGCGCCGGGTCGAGACCGTCGAGGCGCGGCGGCAGGCCGACATGGCGGCGATCGGGGCCGGGACGATGCGGGTCGCCGCCCTCGCGCGCGACGTCGCCGCCCGCGACGCCGAGATCGCCCAGGCCCAGGCCAAGACCCGGGAACTCGAGACCGAGCTGGCGCTCGCCCGCGACGACGGGAGCGCGAGCCTCGCCACCCTCCAGGCCCTCGAGGACGCCCATGCCGACCTGCTCGACAGCCTCCTGGCACTCCGGCAGGGCCCGGCCCCGGCGCCCGACGCCGCCGCGCTGGCGGCCGAGCGCGACGACCTGCGCGCGAGCCTGAAGGCGGCCGAGGAGGCCCTGGCCCTGACCCTGGCCGACCGGCAGAGCGACCGGGCCGGAAGCCCGCCGCCGGACCGGCAGGCCGGCATCGAGCGCGAGAACGCCGATCTCCGGCGGCGAATCGTCGAGGTCGCCGACGCCCTCACGGCCCCGGGCCGGATGCCCCGGACCGCGTCGGCGATGCCGCAACCCGAGCGGGTCTGAGCGGATCCGCCCCCGGAACGGGGGTTTGGCTACCGGAACGCAACCGAAAACCTGCGATGACTGCCTTGTTTCGACCACGCAAAGGCATCATCGCATCGCCGACGCGTCCTGCATTCACAACTTCGACAGATGGTACGGATACCCATGCGCCTGAAGCCGATCGCCCTCGCCGTCGCGGCGGCCCTTGCCCTGACGCTGCCGGCAGCGGCGCAGCAGACGAAGCGCGGCAATGAGACCCTGAAGAAATACTGCACCGGCGACTACCTGACCTACTGCGGCAACCTGGCCCCCGACGATCCGGCCACCGATGCCTGCTTCCAGAAGAACTGGAAGAAGCTCAGCGAGAACTGCCGCCGGGCGATCGACGCCTACGAGGCCGAGCAGCAGCAGAACGCCCCCGCCAAGAACCGGCAGGGCTCGCAGGGCGGCAAGGAGCGGCGGGGCTGACGCCTCCCGACCGTCGCGGCCCGGGAACCGGCGCCCGGCCGCACGCCGCGACCGGGCTGTGGCGGGCGGGCGCTCGCGCCGGGACGCGGCAACGGCTAAGGTAGCGCTCCCGCCGGCCCTCGCGTGCCGGTGCCGAGCCCGCCGGACCCTCGCGCGATGTTGTCGAAACCCGCCCTGAAACTTCTGGCCGTGTCCGGCCTCGTGGCCCTGGCGGCTTCCGCCTGCGGGCGACGGGGCGCGCTGGAGCCGCCGCAGACGGCGGCCCCCGCGGCAGCAGCGGCCGGCGCACAGCCGAGTGCGGACGCGCCGACCGGACGGCGGACGCTGCCGGTCTCGGTCGGGCTCGGCGGCGGCGCCCCCGAGCCGGATCCGGCCTCGGTGCGCGCCGGCGACGAGCTCTCCGCGGCGGCGGTGCCGCCGGGCGGCACCGATGCGCCGGTGGAGACCAGCCGCGGGGCGCGCCGCGGCTACCGCGTGCCCAAGGAGCCTTTCATTCTGGATCCGCTGCTGTAGAGGGCGGAGGCCGGCACCTCGTCGCGGTGCCGCGCGCCCGGTGGCCTGGTCGGACCCGGTCGGCGGCGCGCCCGCCGCGGCCCGCGGCGGGGTGTTTCACGGGAAACAGCCCGCGCTCCGGCGCGGACGAGACACGGCGACGAGACACGGCCGAGATGCACCACTTCCACTATCGCGACGGCCGCCTGCACGCCGAGGAGGTCGACCTGACCGGCCTCGCCGCGGAGGTCGGCACACCGTTCTACTGCTACAGCACCGCCACGCTGGAGCGGCACTACCGCGTGTTCGCGGAGGCGTTCGCGGCCGACGACGCGCTGGTCTGCTTCGCCATGAAGGCGAACTCGAACCAGGCCGTCCTGCGGACCCTCGCGGCCCGGGGCGCCGGGATGGATATCGTCTCCGGCGGCGAGCTGCAGCGGGCGCTGGCCGCCGGCGTGGATCCCGGGAAGATCGTGTTCTCGGGAGTGGGCAAGAGCCGCGCCGAGATGGAGGCCGCGCTGACGGCCGGCATCTTCTGCTTCAACGTCGAGAGCGAGCCGGAGCTCGCGGTCCTGTCCGAGGTGGCCGTGGGTCTCGGCCTCCGTGCGCCCGTCTCGGTCCGGGTGAACCCCGACGTGGATGCCGGCACGCACGCCAAGATCTCCACCGGCAAGTACGAGAACAAGTTCGGCGTCCCGATCACCCGGGCTCCGGCGGTCTACGCCGCCGCGGCCGCCCTGCCGGGGATCGCGGTGCACGGCGTCGACATGCATATCGGCAGCCAGATCACCGATCTGGCGCCCTTCGCCGACGCGGCCCGGCTGCTGGCCGGCCTCGCCCGGGAGCTGCTGGCGGCCGGCCATCCCCTGCGCCACATCGACTTCGGCGGCGGGCTCGGGATCCCCTACCGCGACGACAACGCGCCGCCGCCGGACCCGGCGGCGCTGGCCGCGACCCTGCGGCCGCATTTCGCTCCCCTCGGCCTGCGGCCGGTCTTCGAGATCGGCCGGATGATCGTCGGCAATGCCGGGATCCTGCTGACGCGGGTGCTCTACGTGAAGCACAGCGAGGGGCGGACCTTCGTGATCGTCGACGCGGCGATGAACGACCTGATCCGCCCGACCCTGTACGAGGCCTATCACGGCCTGCGACCGGTCATCGAGCCGGGCCCCGAGACGCCGCGCCTCGTCGCCGACGTGGTCGGCCCGGTCTGCGAGAGCGGCGACTATCTCGCGCTCAACCGCGAGATGCCGGAGGTGAGGCCCGGCGACCTGATCGCCGTGATGAGCGCCGGCGCCTACGGGGCGGTGCAGTCCTGCACCTACAACACCCGGCCGCTGGTGCCGGAGGTTCTGGTGCGGGGCGACCGGGCGGCGGTGGTCCGTCCGCGCCTCGACGTCGACGCGCTGATCGCCCTCGACCGGGTGCCGGACTGGCTGGCGTGAGCCGCGCTCCGGCGGGCGCCGCCTCCGCGCCGGCCCCGGGACCCGACGGGCCGCTGCCGCTGTCGGTCTTCATCATCGCCCACAACGAGGTCGACCGGATCGGCGCGACGATCCGGGCGGTGCGCGGCCTGACCGACGACCTCGTGGTGGTCGATTCGGGCTCCACGGACGGCACGCAGGCGCTGGCGGCGTCGCTGGGCGCGCGGGTGCTGCACAATCCCTGGCCGGGCTACGGCCCGCAGAAGCGCTTCGCCGAGGAGCAGTGCCGGCACGTCTGGCTCCTGAACCTCGACGCCGACGAGGTGGTCCCGCCGGAACTGGTCCGGGAGATCCGGGGCCTCTGGGCCGCAGGCGAGCCGCGCCGGCCGGCGTGGCGGATCGGCATCGCGGAGATCTTCCCCGGCGAGGGCCGGCCGCACCCGCTCGCCTACACGCTGACGCCGGTCCGGCTCTACCGGAAGGACCGGGGCCGCTACGCCGCCTCGCCGGTCCACGACCGGGTGGCGCTGGAACCGGGTGTGAGTCCAGGGCGGCTCAGGGGCGTGATCCACCATTTCTCGGTGCGCTCGCTCGGCGACCAGCTCGACAAGCTGAACCGTTACTCCGACCAGCAGGCGGACGACTTGGAAGCGCGGGGCGTGGTGATTCCGACCTGGCGGGTGTTCGTCGAGCTGCCGGGCAATTTCCTGAAGGCCTATCTCGGCCGCCGCCATTTCGTGCGCGGCACCTACGGCTTCCTGACGGCGATGAACTACGCGATCTCGCGGCATCTGCGCGTCGCCAAGCACGTCGAGCGCCGCCGCGTGGCCGCTGCCCGCCAGGATCGGGTTGACCCGCCGGATCCGACCTTCTAGAGCCAGAGCGCCGGAGACGTGGCCGAGCGGCTGAAGGCACTCGTTTGCTAAATGAGCATACCCAGAAATGGGTATCGAGGGTTCGAATCCCTCCGTCTCCGCCACCTATGCATCGCCGCGAAAAGCGCAGCGATTACAACGGCCCGGCGGCATCTACGATCCACGAAGTACCGCAAAAGTACCACAGATTCCTGGGCACCGCGTACCACGGCCGCCGCGCGAATCCACAGGATCGGGCACCCTGTCCTTGCCGGCGCCGGTTGAAAGCCTGGACGCAAACGTATCGCAGGTTAGACCGTAAGGCGCTTAGCGCCTCACATGCGATACGTTTCGGGCGGTGGTGGTGCCCCGGGAACGAGTTGAACGTCCCTCTCCGCGTTTTCAGCGCGGCGCTATCACCGAGTCAGCTGCCGGCGCTCGGGGCGAGTGTCCCACCGGCGCGGCGATTCGGACAGGGCGGTGGGGTCGATCCCAAATGGAACTCACCGTGGACAGTCCCATGTCGGCTCTAACCCGCTACCTCCTCCTCATCCTGTTGGTGCTGGCACCGGGATCGGCGCTCGCCGAGGAAGGATGCCCGGCGGGTCAGCTCAAGGGCTTGAACGAGACCTGCACCAAGCTGTCCGAGCGCACCAAGCTGCCACTGGATGAGACGAAGCCGATGCGGTTCGAGGCCGTGCAGGTCAGCATGATGATGATCCATGTCCAAGCGACAGGGACGATCACAGAGGACACGCCGGCCGAGTTTGAGCGGTTCCTCAAGAGCGACGAAGCCAGCTACTCCAAGGATCTCCACCTCCATTCGCTAGGGGGGAACCTTATGGCGGGCCTGCGGCTCGGTGAGATGATCCGCAAGGCTGGCATGAACACGATGGTCGGGCGATCCATTCCGCTGGAGGGCATCACGAACATCTTCTCGTATGATAGCGCGACCTGCGCCTCTGCCTGCGCATACGCGTTCCTGGGAGGGGTCACGCGCGATTACGGCGATCGCGACTTTTTCGGCCTCCACCGCTTCGGGGTGGACGGGAAGGCCATCTCGGGTGACGACGCTCAGGTCATCAGCAGCATCATCTCCGCGTACATCCAGCGAATGGGGATCGACCAAGCCGTACTGCGGGCGGCCGCGTCAGCCCCCTTCGAGAACGGGGTCTACCGGCTGCCGGTCGCCCTGGCCAAACGCATGCGGGTCATCAGCGGGCAGAGCGGCGAGACCACGTTTAACGTCGAAGACGTGGACGGCCGGACCGTCATCCGGTTCGAATTCAACAAGCGAGAGCGGCGCTATGCCGGTTCGCTCATGTGCGACGAAGGATCGAAGTTCCTTACCATAATGGACGTGGACGATGTCATTCCGCAGTCTTTGCGGCAGGCCAGCAATTTTCCCGCGAGGTTCATCGACGGCGCAGGGCGGACCCTCAACGGTCTAGTCAGCTACTTCAAGAACCCGAAGCTTGGATTTTTGATCTTCTCGATCCCGGACCTGACCAAGCAGTCCTTCGCCGGCGAAGGCCTGAAGCTCGATGACATAGCCAACCCGGCGATAGACCGTAGGGCAAAAGGGAAGGTAGGCGCGACGCCAGAGATGATCGCCCTGATGAACTGGGTAGGCGACGTTCAGCAGTTCTCCTTCCAAATCTCCGCTGCGAACTCTGTTAATACCGTTCCTCTCGTTCTCAGGGATTGCAAGCGGCCGAAGTGAGGTAGGGGCTCTTTCGGCGCATGTTGCCTAGGAACCTTTTTAAGGCAATTCCGGACTTTGCCTTAAAAACGTTTCAGAGCCCGTCGAGCGCGTCGAGATCCTCGGCCGGCACCGGGGCCGGATCCCGCGGGGGCGCTTTCATCGGGTGCCGCTGGTTGTAGTCCTCGACCGCCTTCAGCCAGGCCTTCTGGTCAGCGAGGTGCATCCCGCGGTGGGCCTCGACGAACGTGCCCCGGGAGTCGGAGACGAGCTCGGCCAAGCCCTTGAGGCGACCGAACTCGTCGGGGAACCGGGTGAACCAGACGTCCGGGATCGCGGCCCCCTTCTCGCATAGGCGGCCGACGTGGGAGGCGATGAGGTGCGCGACCCGCTCGGCGTGCCGGATCCGGGCTGCCTCGCGCCGCCCGGCGCCCCGGGCGCTCTTCTCGCGGATGCCCTCGGCGTCGAGCCGGCGGTACTGGCCGTTGCCCATGCGCTCGAAAAGGGGATCCCGGCGGGCCATCCTGAAGGCCTGGGCCTCGGGCGTGCCCTCCTCGACCAGGATCGCCAGGCGCAGGCCCCACCCCACCAGGTTTCCGATGGCATCGTGGAGGAACGCCCCCCGCCAGTCGCGGCCGTGGCCGAAGAACCCCGCATCCCGGGCCCGCACCTCTTCGTGGGCGGGCACGAGCTCGTCGATCGCCAGGACCTCCCGGTCGCCCCACATGGCCGTCAGGCGGGCCTGGAACCCGGCGAGCAGCCGGTAGTCGCGGGCCTCCCCGTACGTCGGGGACCGGATGGCGGTCACCAGGGCGGACTCGGGCGTGGCGTCCTTCAGGTGCCGGTAGTCCGGACGCTCGCGGCGGTTCCAGTGCGGCATGGTCCACTCCCTCAGTTGTAGGCCGACCACACGGCCGGGACCCCCGTATTCATGCGTGCTTGTCTGGGCGGCGGAACGGACTCAGAATCCGGGGCATGCCAGACGATTGGACAGACGATTTGCGATCCGCCGCCAAGCGCCTGGACGCGCTCCGGGGGCGGTCCTCGACTGTCGAGCGCGCCTCCCCGCGCGATGCGGTCATCGTGCGCCGCCCCGGCGTTATGGGAGGCGCCGCCTGCTTCCGGGGCACCCGCGTCAACGTCGAGACCCTGTTCGTGAACCTGGTCGCGGACGACCTGGACACCATCGTGGACGAGAGCTTCCCCACGCTGGACCGGGACGACTGCATCGCCGCCCTGGAGCGGGGGGCCGTCCTCGTCGCTGAGGCTGGACTGCTGACGCGCGAGGAGGCGCAGCTGCTGTTCGGCCTGCTGGGGAGTAAGTGGCACGTCTCCCTGGACGGATTCCTCGACGAGTACCCGGAGGTCAGCCGGGACCGCTGCGTCGCGGCGCTGCGATACGCCGGGGCCGCCCTCGCCGCCGAGGCGGAGTTCGAGCAACAGGCGGACCGCCTCGACGCGGCCGCCGCGCTCGCCGTGCGGATCCTCAGACGGACCGGCCAGGGCGGCGATTTCGCGATAGCGCTCTGCTCCGAGGCTGAGACGGAGGCGGACGTATATCGCTGGCTCGCTGGCTACCTCCTCGGCGGAGATGCCCTGGCCCGGGCCGCCCGCGGGGAAGAGCCCTGAATGCCTAACCGCGAGCACACGCTGATCCGCCTCCTGCGCGAGCGGGGGCACCACCTCACCGACCCGAATCTGTGGGCCCGCGCCAGGGCGGAGGCCCTCGCCACGGAGACCGGCATGCCCGACGACGAGTACCCCCCCGAGTCGATCCGCGTCCTCGCCGGCCTGGAGCCCCGAAAGCCGGGCGTCCTGATCGGCATCGAGGACTGCTACCCCTTCGAGGACGGCCCCGGCAGCGGCACCCGCGTCGAGCTCAGCGTGAGCGTGCTCGTCGGGACGGAGCGGTCCACGGTCATCGTAGCCGACCCGCTGACCGGGCGCGCTCTGGTCCGCGAGCTCGTCCATCACGGCCGGGGGGCCGACGTCGCCGCGGCCGCCGTCGAGGCCGCGATCCGGGCCAGCCTGCCGAGCGACCCAGGCGGCGTGCCCGGGGGATCCAGTGAAGCGCTTGGCGAGCCGCGCGAGTAGGGCGGCCGAGGGGGCGGGGCGGGTCACTGCACGATCTCCCAGCTGTCGCTCTCGACCCAGGCCTGCCCGAGCGTCGGGTCGTCGATGATGTCTCCGGCGCGGTGCCAGGCGTCCGACCCCGGCACGATCTCGATGAGGCTGCCGGCGACGATCTGGTAGAGCGTCCCCGTGCAGCACTCCGGGCACCGCGTGGTCGCGCCATTCCGCATGGCCTTCATCGCTTCGAGGATCGTCATCCCTGCCTCCTCATCGCCCGGGCCGCCCGCCTGCAGAGATCCCGGCACTCGGGGTTGCCCTCGATCCGATCGAGGCAGCCCCGCTCGCAGCGCGCGTAGGCGGCCAACATGCGGGCGAACGCCGGCTCGACGGGCTCGCCCGGCAGGTAGCGGGAGACAGCCTCGCGGATCGCGGCCGGCGCCGTGGCGGCTGGGCGGCTCATGTCTTGGGCGCCCGGACCCGGAACGTGCCGACCACGCCCTCGGACCGATCGATCACGCCGGCGTTCGCCTGATAGACGGCGATCGCCTCGTCCTGCGTGACCCCGCCGGGCCGGGTCAGCACAACGTCGGGACGGTCGTCGCGGTAGACGATCGCGGCCTCCCACAGCCACTTCGGATCCGGGTGCAGCAGCTCGAAGCGATCCAGCCGCTCCTTGGCGACCCGGTGCGCCTCGAAGGCCGCCTT
This sequence comes from Methylobacterium sp. ME121, assembly GCF_000974725.1. Taxonomy (NCBI): domain Bacteria; kingdom Pseudomonadati; phylum Pseudomonadota; class Alphaproteobacteria; order Hyphomicrobiales; family Methylobacteriaceae; genus Methylobacterium; species Methylobacterium sp. ME121. The sequence goes on along the minus strand of NZ_BBUX01000046.1, from coordinate 26,549 downwards.
CATCGCCTCGGCCGACTCGGGCGTTGGCGCCCGCGTGGCGACGTCGACAGTCGCGTACTTGCGGGCGTACTGGATCTCCGAGAACGCTTGGTCGAGCAGCGCCTGCAGGCCCCGGCGCGCCAGGGCGACCAGGTCGAACTCAGTGGGCTCGATGGTCATCGCTCGCGCCTCTCGAATCCGGCGTCCTTCAGCCCCTGGAGCATCCGCCCCGGGATGGCGTCGAGATCGACGGTCTCCGACGCCCAGGCGATGGCGGACTGGACGGCGTCGACGTCGGGCATCCCCCGCAGCTTGGCGACCCGCTCCGCGTCGGCAGCGGCCGCCAGCTCGTCGGCAAGCATCCCGTCGAAGAAATCCCGCTCGGCCTGGGACAGAGCGGCGACCTTGTGCGCTAGCTCAGCGACCTGCTCGATTTTCATGGGGCTTGCCTCGAATGGTCGGCCATGACCGGAGCGCCCCGGTCATGGCCTTCAATGCGGCGGTCGCTGCCGGACGACACTGCGGGGACCGTCAAAACCCTCACCGGCATCCCCCGGTGCTGATGCCCCTCCCACACGGCTAGAGAAGGAGTGACGTGCCCCTCTGACCGTCCGGGACCTGAGTGATCCCGGCTCGTCGCCGCGGGCCGCACACAGGTTCCCACTCCCCGCGGATTCGCACAGAGGCAGAACGGCCACAGAACATGCTGTTCCGACACGCCCGGACGCTGGCCTGCTCGCCAAGCCCGCCAGGGCGGTCCATGTTCGGGTCGTGCACAACCCCTCGCCCGTCGAGGATTAACCTGGCTGCCCCCCTCTTGCTCGGGGCGACCCTGAGACCCGTTCCTCTCTCCGGAGGGGATGACACCCGGATTATCCCGGCCCATGCGGGAAACGTCCGGCCTCGCATCGTCGCGAGGATTACACGCCCTCCACCGCGTATGCGGCGGCAAGGCCTACACCAGTCCCGCCGAACAGGCGGCTATACCAAGGGAAGCCTCGGGAAACCGGGTCCTCCTTTGTATTGGGACGCCTGTTACTTTTGGGTGACGAACCCCGGGTCTGATCACCCAAAAGTAACAGCCACCCATCGCCCAGGGATTTCTCAACCAAGACTACAGCCGCCCGTTGCGGGCGGATTCCTCCTCGGGCAGAATCCTCCCCATGAGCACGCTCCTGAAACCGAAACGCGCCCCCTCCGCCGCCTGAGCTTTCCGCTCGGCGACCGCGCGTCCCCGTTTCAGTGAGCATCCCCCATGTCCGAGTCCCATCCCCGCGCGCGAGAAGCCGTGCGCAAGCACCGCGAGCTGTTCGAGAAGGGGCGCTGGCCGTCCGAGGGAACGATCCCCTCGACGCTGGAGGTCCTGTCCGGGGCCGAAATGGTCGGCGGCGACGTCTACGCCGACGCCCGAGCCGTCCTCGGGCCGCTCAACGAGGACGACAGCCCCCACAAGATGCCGCCGAAGGTCGCGCTGGGGATCCAGGGCGTGCTGGGCAAGCCTACGACCGGGGCGATCCGGTGGCTCCAGGACGAGATCGGCGCCGTGATGTCCATGTGGGACAGCGACAAGAGCGGCCCCAGAGTGCTGTCGGAGACGATGCGCCTGCTGGAGGACCTGCACGACCGGTGCGCGATCTGGCTCGCGGCGATCGGCAGCGCGGAGGCGAACCGCCGCTGCGCGATGCTGTGCGTCGAGCATTTCGGCCACAGACCCATCAGCGGCTACGTCGACGTCATCACATGGGGGCTCGCCCGGTCCGCGATCGACTACCTGGCCACCGCCGCGGCGCTCGACCGGTTCGACGAGGACGACGTGGACACGGGCGTCTACCTTCCCGAATCCCGCCACGTGCAGATCGAGTCGAGCGGCCCTCTCGTCCGTGGATTCGTCCACGTCCTCGGCCTCGTCCAGGACGTGCTCGACGAGCCCCCGGCCCCGCCGGAAGCTCCGGTCGACGACCTGTCGGTGCTCGCGCAGCTGGTCCAGGAGGACCGCGCCGAGGTCGCCCGGAACGCCGAGCCCGAGCCCAAGGCGCCCGAGGATGGGCAGACGTACGCGGGCGATGGGGACGCGCGCAACCCTCGGAAGGTGATCCTGGTCGGCGATGTCAGCCATGTCCAGAAGGTCGGCAAGAACGAGAACGATCCCATCAAGCAAGCCGTGTCGATCATTAACCGGGAGCTCATCTTGGCCATGCCGCCGGAGGACCTGGCGGCTGCCAGGGCCGAGCTCGTGGCGGACTGTCCCCACGGGCACGCAATCATCGACCGGCTGCTCCGGCCCCTGGCTGGCCAGGATGCCGTCAAGAATCCGCCCGTGCTCCTCGTCGGGGAGCCCGGGTCCGGGAAGACGCGCCTCGCCCGCCGCTACGGCCAGGTCCTGCGCCTCGATCCGTCGCTCTACTCGATGGGCGGATCCATGGACGCCATGACCGTCTCGGGGGTGGCGCGGGGCTGGTCGAGCGGAGGGTTCAGCGCCCCCGTGCGCGAGCTGATCCGGACCGGGATCGCGAACCCTCTCATTGTAATGGACGAAGTCGACAAGATGGCTACGTCTCGACAGAACGGCAACGCGGCCGATGCCCTGATCAATCAAATCGGCGTAGAGACCGCCGCCCGATACAAGGACATCTACCTACAGGCTGACGTGAATATCTCACACATCCAATGGATCCTCACGGCGAATACGTTAGATACTGTCCCGCGCCCGCTTCTCGATCGCTGCCTCATCCTGCGGATGCCAGACCCGGAGCCTGAGCACCTGCGCCCGCTGGCGGCCTCGATCCTCACGGATGTCCGCCTCGACCGCGGCCTCGACGAGCAATGGGTGCCGCCGTTCGAGTGGTGGGAATGGGAGGCCCTCGAAGCGAACTGGGCCAATGGCGGCAGCCTGCGCGCCCTGCGCCGCCTCGTCGAGGCCGTCCTCGATGCCCGCGAAGCCGGCCCCCGGCAGTGACCCCCTCAGCGATGGAGACCGTCATGAACACCGCGATCCACGCCGAGGCGATGGGATACCTTACGCAGGCCCTGGGCGAAGGCGCCGCCGGAATCACCGTCGCCGCGATCGACACGACCGGGGCCGGCCCCCGCGTCCGGTGGGACATCCCCCGGCTGTCGCGGCCCCGCACTGGCCACGCAGGGGCCCCGGACAGGGCCCATGTCGCCGAGCTCGTCAGCCGCATGATGGCCCTGCGCTGGCAGGGCAGCCAGCAGCCGCGCGAGGTCCCGGCCGAGAGCTACCTTCAGCTGCACGCGGACTACCCCGCGGTGTTCACCGAGACCCTGGAAACGGGCTCGGGATGGCACTGGCTGCTCGCCGCCGCGGCAGAGTCGATCTTGGAGGGCGGCGTTCCGGAAGGCCACCGGACATGCCAGGTCAAGGAGAAGTTCGGGACCCTGCGCTGGTACGTCCGGGGTAGCACGCCCCAGAGCATGCTGGAGACGATCGCGACCGCGGAATGGGTGTCCGGGGCGGTCTGCGAGGTCTGCGGCGCGCCTGGGTCCATCCGGACCGGTGGGTGGATCCGGACGCTGTGCGATGCCCACGCCGATCGCAAGCGGCGTTGAGGCCTACCGCAACCTGACCCGTCGGCTCTGGAGCATCCGCGTCGCCGGCCGAGTCGTCGGGCACGCCCAGTCCGTCGCCCTGGTCGGCGTGACGCTCCGGGCCTCCGAGGCGGCCCGCCTGCGCTGCCTGCGGACCGGCGCCCGGGACGTCCACGCGGTGGCTCGGGGCCTCCCCCTCGTCGGCGTTCCCCGGCCGGGCGGCGCCGTCCGCTTCTGCTACCGCCTCAGCCAGCCGGGATTCCGGCTCGCAGATGGCACCCCCATCAGCAGCGCGGCCGCCGTCTGGCTCGAACCGGACGGCACCGCCTGGTGCCTAGCCCCTCAAGTGGAGTGACTATCATGCGTATCCTCGCCCTCGCCGCCGCCATCGCCTCCTCTGGCCCGCTCCCCGCACCCGGAATGTTCTGCCCGGTCGGAGGGGAGGGCTACGGGCCGATCTTCGTCGGCCCTGGCCCGCGCGACATCGGCATCGACGGCATGGATTGCCACGACGCGCGGCTCGTCCAGGGCAAGCTCAGGGCGACCTGCTTCACGAACTCCGTGACCGACCACGGGGGGGCGTACCCGCTCGACCTGGAGGTCCTTTCGAACGGCGACATGGCGCGCTTCGGCGTCCTGTTCCGGCGCGTTCCCCGGCCCGGCATGTGCCCCGCGGGCTGACGTGCGCCCGTGTGCGTACGGTGTGCGCCACCTGTGCGCCCTGCGCATACCCTAGGCTATACTTCCCGGATTACTGCTATCTGGACGCGCTTTAGCACCCGGTTATAGCATCCGGCATATTTCAGGATTTGCGTTACACGGGGTCAGGCGGGCTTCACGACCGGCATCGAGGACGCGTCATAATAATCCATGATCGCTAGAACGCCGTGACCGCCGCACCGGTTATCGATCAACGTCCTACCGTCCGGACTCATAACCAGTAGCTGACGGTGGCGGCGAGGCAGACGGCGGCGAGATAGTTGGTCGCCAAACGGTCGTAGCGGGTGGCGATGCGGCGGAAGTCCTTGAGGCGGCCGAACATGCGCTCGATGGCGTTGCGCCCGCGATAGAGCACGGGGGAGAAGCACGGCTTCCAGCGGCGGTTGATCTTGGGCGGGATGTTGGGTGCGGCCCCAGCCGCCTCGATCTGCCGCCGAATGGCGTCGCTGTCGTAGCCCTTGTCCGCCAGCACGATGCGGCAGGCGGGCAAGCGTTCGAGCAGCAGCGCGCCTGCCTTGCAGTCGGCGGCCTGTCCACCGGTCAGCAGGAACGCGAGCGGACGGCAGAAGCGGTCGGTGAGGGCGTGGATCTTGGTCGTGCGCCCGCCCCGCGAGCGACCGATGGCTTGGCTCTGCTCCCCCCCTTGCCCCCTGCGGCGCAGCGGTGGGCCTTCACGGCGGTGGAGTCGATCAGCACCTGAGAGGGCGGCCCGCCAGCTCGGGCCAGCGTCTCGAACAGCTCGACCCAGACCCCCTTGGCCGCCCAGCGCACGAAGCGATTGTAGAGGGTCTTCTTCGGCCCGTAGAGATCGCGTGGCGCGTCCGTCCAGCGCCCTCCAGATTTCAGCACGTGGACGATGCCGCTGATCACGCGCCTGTCGTCCACGCGCTCCTTGCCCCGTGTGTCGTTTGGAAGAAGCGGTGCGATCTTCGCGAACTGCTCGTCCGTCAGCCAGAAATGGTCCATCGGCCCCTCCCGCCGGAGCCGTGAATCACACCCGAGCCGTCCGCGCCACCGTTATGGGTCCGGACGCTAGATTACTCAGCTTCGCGGCGAATCGTCAGGAACGCGATGGCCAAAATGAGGCGCGAGACCTTCGTCTGATCGTCGAGTTCCTAGCCGGTGCGCAAGCGCATGGCACAGCGCTTCAAAGCCGAGACGTAGGAGTAAACCGCTTAACCAGCCCTCAGTTGGCAGGTTTAGACAAAGTAGATCTTCTCCTTTGCGCCAGGAGCGGACGCCAGGTGCCTACCCGACAGCGGGCGTGAGCAGGCAAGCGGTACAGGCACGAGGTCAGAAGAGCGTGCCGGCGAGCCGACATCGGCGCTCGACGCGGTCTTCGCTCACGCTATGACGGTCTAGTTATACCCGCTCGCGAGTGAAATTACTCACTCGGTGCGCTAAGGCCGTTGCAACCAGGCCGAGTGCGGATCGAGGGATTGATGCCGGTAGTCTTCGTCCACGTCTCCGACATCCACTTTGGACAGGAGCGCGACCACATCGTCCACATCCACGACGACGTGAAGAGGGAGCTCGTCGCCGACGCGGCGGCGGTCGTGACGGCCCTGCCGTCACGGTCCGCACACGGCATCCTCGTCACGGGCGACATCGCATACGCCGGCAAGGCAGAGGAATATGCCCAGGCAGGCAAGTGGCTCGATAGCCTTGCCGGAGCGATTGGTTGCCCGAGCCATCGAGTCCGGATGATCCCGGGGAACCACGACGTCGACCGCGACAAGCTCTCCAGAGGCGGGCGTCAGCTCCTGGACTTCATCAGAGCGGGAGGCGCGGCGGAATACGAGGAGGTCATGTCTAACGCGAACGACCGCGCAACGCTTTTCGCCCGCTTCGAGAACTACAGCCGGTTTAGCATCGGATACGATTGCGGACTCGACGAGGAGGCGAAGTACGCGACGGACCTTCGCTTCGAGGTGGGGCCGGACCGCTGGATCAGGATCGTGCGGCTGAACTCGTCGCTTCTCTGCCATGGCAAGGAGCGCGACGACCCCCCGGAGCTGGTTATCGGCCAACGCCAGTTCTCGATCCCGCGGAACGACGGCGAGGAGAATGTGGTCCTCGCGCACCATCCGCTGCATTGGTACAAGGACGCCGAGGACTTCCGGCGCTACGTGCGCAGCCGCGCGCGCGTCTTCATCACCGGTCACGAACACGACCCGAAGGTGGGCATCGACAGCGTTGAGGACGGCTGCGACGTCATGATGCTCGCGTCCGGTGCCGCGGTCCCCTTCCGGTCGGACGAGACCTACACTCACACCTACAACGTCATCGAGTTCGATTGGGACGAGGGCACGGACAGCCTAGTCGTCACGATGCATCCCCGTGCCTGGAGCCCCGAACGGACGTGTTTCGAGGCCGACAACAAGCGGCTCGGGGGCAGCGACCCGCGCTTCACGCTAGGCTCTCCGAACTTCAGGAAGCAAGGCCCGGTCCCGGCGGCTCCCGCGCAACCCGACGGCGACGGCGTCGAGGGCGAGCCGGTTGTCGAGCTGGTACCCACCAAACAGGCGGAGACCGGCTCGGGGGAGACAGTGCCGATGCCGCCGGACGCCGAAGGCTACGAACTCGCCCTGTTGCGGTTCTTCCGCGATCTCTACGAGAGCGAGCGGCTACGCATACTCGTCGACCTCGAAGCCCTGCCGAGGGAATCGGACGAGCGGATGACCCAGGGCCTGGAACGCAGGCTGTTCGACTGGCTCGTCCGCCAGGGCAAGCTTCCCGAAACGGTCGCGATGATCGACAGGCTCATAGGTGAACGAGAGAAGAAGGACGCGTGATGGACAACCTTCCGGTGCACATGAGGATCTCGACGCTCACGCCGTCGAACGAGGACGTCGACGCACGTCGGGCAACCATCGGCGAGCTGTCCGCTGCCTGGATCAAGGTCAACGACTCGGGCGCAATCCTGGCCAAGGCCGGGATGGTTGCGGACGCGCTGGGTGGGGACGGCAGGCCACACCAGGATCTCGGCACAGAGGTGCAGGGGACGCTACAAAAGCACGCTTCCGCGTACCTGTACGAGGAGAAGCCGCTCGACGTAGGCATCTGCGCGGGCATGGCGGTCCTTTCGATCCTTCGCGGCACCCCGGGCATTCACGGCTGGACCACCGCTGACGTCTTCTCGAACGCCCTTTGGGCGGCCCTTTCGTTCCAGCCGCAGCTCGCGGAAGAGAAGCGTGAGAAGCTGCGCCGCGAGGTACTCACTGAGGCGCGGGAACGCAGCCAGGCGTCCGCCGAGAAAGCTCGGGAACGCATTAACGTCCCTGACTTAGGCGAACTCAACGTGACAATCGCGGAAGGCGCCAAGCCCACCACGAACTTCAAGAAGGCGGCCGCCGCGACGATCGAGGCTCTCCGGCGCAACGCCGCGCTCGACCGAGAGGAGATCGACTTCCTCTGGTGGGTGCAATTGAACCGAAGCCGGCTCCTCAATCGCGCGGCGAGCGCGATGGACGAACCCTTGCGCCTCGTCGCGCTGGCGATCGAGGCAGCGGTGCATCTCCGCCGGCTGCCGGCTGACCTGCACTACGAGCTGGTGCTCCGCTCCGTCGACAAGGACCCGGAGCTCGACCTCAAGGACTTGACGAAGATCATTGGCGATGACCGGACCAAGCTCGTCGCGTCGTTTGACGCCGGCCCTGCCGCTCACCATCCTTCAGTGTTCCCGCTGCTCAACGCCCTCGCCACCGGGCAAACCGAGGTAGCGGGGGCGGAGCGGAAGCGGAAGGCGTCTGAGTGGGCGGCGCAGGCCCTGCTTGAGGCCGGCCTTTGTCACATGTGCCGTGGGCTCGTTAAGCTGTGAGCGATGCGTGCACTTTCGAGGGCTGCACGGTCGGGGAGACCGGTGCCTGCGCGCTGGAGAAGGATCCGGCGACCTGTGAGCATCGCCTCGGCCGACGTCCAGCACCTGGAGCCGTCGAAGCGGGCGTAGCCACCGACCCGTCCGCATCGGAAAGCCTGTCGAACATCGGGGCTCCCGTGCTCGAACGGCCGGAGGGGACGGCGTCGTTCCCGTCGAGCCGGACGCTCGGGCCGGACGCGGTGTCCGCGATCATGGGCTCGCGCTATGTGACGGTGGTCGGGATTCTGGGCGACCCGGAATCGGGCAAGACCGCGTGCCTGGTAAGCCTGTACCTCCTCGTCGCGAACGCCCAGCTCGCCGGTTGGAGTTTTACCGACAGCAAGAGCCTCATGGCCTTTGAAGAGATCGCACGGGGAGCGCGCGACTGGGACGAGGGCAACCCGCCCGAGCAGATGACCGTCCATACCGAGATGGCGGACGATAGGCGGCCCGGTTTCCTCCACCTGCGACTGGTCCGCGATTCCGACGGCCGGCGTGTCGATCTCGCGTTGCCGGACCTCCCGGGCGAATGGACGACGGACCTCGTCGCCACCTCCCGCACCGACCGCTTCGAGTTCATGAAGGCAGCGGAGGCGATCTGGGTAGTGCTGGACGGACGCGCCCTGGAGAACAAGGAGCGTCGACAGGGGATCATCTCGCGGGTCGGCCAACTCGCGGGTCGGCTCGGTGCGCTGTTCGACGGACCGATACCGAGACTGGTGCTCGTCGTCACGCATCGCGACGCCGGCGAACCATCCCCCTCGGTGATCACCCGACTGGAGGCGGAGCTCGCGAAGCGCCACATGACGGCGACGATCGTGCCGGTCGCTCCGTTCTCCGAAGACGACGAAAGGGCGAGGCCGGGCTTCGGGCTGGATCGGCTGATTGCGGCCACCACGGCCAGCGACCTGCCGCCTGTCGACGTCTGGCCGACCTCCGAGCCGGTCGTGGGCGTGCGCTCCTACATCGGGTACAGGGGGCGGCGATGAGCAACTCGATCGTCCTGCTCGGGGGGCCCGACTCCGGGAAGACCAACTACGTCGGGCGCGTCTGGCCGGCCCTGGACGCCGGAGGCGGACGCCTCCACGCCGCCCGACAGCCCGAGGACATCCGCTTCGTCCTTGACGTCACCGACCACCTGAACTCCGGCAGCTTCGCGCCGCGCTCGGAACACGCGGACGACCGGCGCGACTTCGAGGTCGCCGTCGCGACCGTGAAGGGCGGAGAGGAGACGAACATCGTCATCCCGGACATCTCGGGGGAGCTCTGGCTCAGTGCTGCCGCACAGGGCGAGGTGTCGGCCGAGCTCATGGAGGAGATGCGGTCGGCCAGCGGTGCCCTGCTGTTCGTCCGGGTGCAGTCGGAGTTGGCCGTCCGCCCGCTGGATTGGGTCACGTCGAAGAGGATGCTCGGCAAGCTCGGCAACGACGACGACCGCGGACTGCCCACCCAGGTCATGCTGTGCGAGCTGGTGCGCTTCCTTGAGGCGACGCTCGCCCCGCGTCATGGCGGGCAGCGCCCGCGCGTCTCGGTCGTGGTGAGCGCGTGGGACTTGGTGGACCCCGAGACATTCAAGCTTGGGCCGAAGGCATGGCTCGGGCGCGAGTACCCCCTGTTCGCGGGACGGCTCGACGACATTGAGGGCCTAGACATCCGAGTCTTCGGCCTCAGCGTGGTGGGCGGCGACCTCAAGGCGGACGAGTCCTGCCGCGACGACGTCCAGGAGAACGGCCTCGACGGCCGTGGGTGGGTGGCGGCCGAGGACGACGGAGGGACCTGGCGTCGGGATCTCGACCTGACGTGGCCCATCGCGTGGGCCGTCGGCGTCTGATCGTGTCAGCCGTCGAGCGCCAAGTCCATGGGTATCAGCAGGGGCACCAGCTCCTCGCGACGTCCATGCCCCTTCCGAAGGCGGAACAGTCGGTGGTCAACCAACTGTCCGACGTCGCGGGACCCTTGCGGCCGCGGGAGCGGTTCGATCCATACCTGACGGCGTATCCGCTGCCGGGGGGCAAGCGCTTCGTGCTTGCGCGGACCTGGCAGGACCTGACGGTCGCGCGGGCGGGATGTGTCCGAACCTTGAGCCTCGTAATTCCTATGGACGAATGGGTCCGGGCCGAAGGTCTGTCCGCCTATTTCGACCAGTTGCGGCTGGACAGGCTTCCCGACGCCCGGGACGCCACACAAGTCGTCGTTTGGGACACGGAAATTAAGCCGCTGCCGCCGGCGCCGCCGTTCAACGGCAGCGAGCTCTTGGAAGCGCTGTTCCTGGAGGACGCACGGCCCGTCGTCATGCTGGACGCGCTGGAACCCGAGCTCGTCGCGACGCGCCTGCTCACTGCGCTCTGGCCCTCCCTGAGGCGACGGTTCGCCGTGTCGACATTCGCGCGGTCCCCGCGCAAGGTTGGAGGCCGCGACTTCGACCTCGTCTTCGCCCCGAAGGACGCACGGTCGAGGTTCGCCGACTGGAACGGGCGCCGGGTGGATGGCCGCTTAGTGCAGGACGGCCGGCACCGTTGGACGGGCGCGATCGTAGCCCGGGTCTTCGACCAGCCCCACCCGCGCCTCCTGACCATCCCCGAGAGCGGGTTGGTGGGCGGGAACGACGCCGGCCAGGACGACGCGGCGGCCCTGCGGATCGCGTTGCTGTGGGACGAACTGGTCACCAAGATCCATTACACGCCGACGGCCGCCCTCGGCCTGCTGGACATCGTCAATTCCGGCAAGGTCCGCGACTCCCTCGCGATTAAGGCTATCGAACCGTCGCTGGTGGAGGCAACGAACCGCGCGTCCACGACCTTCGCGGACGACGACGCTTGGGGCTTTCTGGGCGCCATCTCCCGGAAATTGCAGGGACGGTCCATGCCGGCGGGGCGTGCGGCCGTCGCGGACGCGGTCGAGAGGCTCGCCGAACGCGCGCCGGAGGGGGCGGTCTCGCTCCTGTCGCAGGACGACCCCCGCAAAGTCCTCACCGAGCTCGTGCCCCGCATCGCCGCAGGTCTGGGCAGCAACTTTACGGACCGTGCGGAGCGCGCCTTGCGCGAGGCCGCCCCGGCCGTGCTGGGGAGGCTCTTGGCTCAAGGTGATGCGCTGGCCGGACACGTCGCAGACGACCGCCCTCTCGTCGAGCGGCTCGGCCAAATCCTCCCTGCGCTGGACGACGAGACCCTAGATGCCGTCGGTCCGAGCCTTCTCCCGCGGTTGATCGATGATTGGCATCTTCCGGCTGCCGAACCATTGATCCGACGCCTCGATGTTTCTCGGCTCGCCTCAGAGTTGCGCCACCTCGGACAAGCGAACGACTTCGCGGGGGCGCAACTTTCCGGCCTCGTCCTGGACAGGGCGCTGTCCGCAGGCACCAAAGAGGATGTTCAATCGACGCTGGTGACGCTGCCACAGACGCCACGGCGCGACGAGATGATCGCCCGGACGCTTGTTCCCGGCGCTGAGGACGCACGCTGGCTTTACGAGCTCGACGCCAAGCTTCTGGATCGGGAATCGGCGACGGCGATGCTGCTCGACCTCCTTGGTCGCGCGGACGACTGGCAGTTCGCCGCCATGCTTCGAGACAAGCGCGTCGGCGCGCATGCCCTCAGCGTCATGGAGAGCAAGGCACCGAAGCTACTGCTTCGCGCCATGTCCGGCGACGCGCTGACGGTGAAGACGTTCGCCAGGGTCCTGCCGCGCGTGCTGAAGGACCTTCGGGGCGAGGCCAGGCTCAAGCTAGCGGGGCATGCCCTGCATCGTTTCCTAAGGGATCGCTTCGACGGCGACGAGATCGATCTCATCGCGTCGTTGCTCAGCGCCGTGGGAGACGGCCTGGACGGCGCATGGTTCGCGCGAATGGGCCTGGGCAGGGACCTGGACGGCGTGACCGCGAGCCGCAACATGGTCGCCCTGGGGAGAGCGACGCAGCCGGCCCGCCTCCGGGCGGCCTGGGCCATGGAAGACATCGCCCGGACGCTGGTCCAACGCCCGAGCCTCGACCTTGACGCTGCCGCGGTGGAAGCCTGTGCCGCACTCATGCTCGACGCAGAAAAGGTCGCGCCCAGGGCGCTCCTTTCGGCCTCGGGACATCTCTTGCCGGTCCTGCTCAGGTCCCGTGATCGACCGATCTCCCCGATGATCGTCGCGGCATTTCCATCGGTCCACCGCGAGCTCGCGAGGTACGACGACGTCCCTGACCTCTTCAAGTTTATCCCGTTCTTCGATTGGGACCGATGCAAGGCGGCCCGTCACGAACTGGTGGACGCATTCATGTCGTCCTCCTGGCCCCCCTCTGACCTTGCATTAACTGCGTGTCGCACGGGAGAGGTATCAAAAATCCTACGGCGGATCGGCCAACAGAAAAACGGGAAGAAATATCTCAAACGACTCACGCATGAAACCGCAAAACTTACTGATGACTGCAAATTTATGATCAGTAGTGAACTAGCAGAAATTGATTATCATGTTAAATCTGAAAGCGAATAGAATATTATCTGGAAGCCGCTACGCTTAGTTAATCACAGATAATTTTACTTTTGTTTATTATTGCAAGTATAGATCGGTCTAAACCGTTATTTTTAAGGCGAAGTGCCAGGAATTGCACATGCCGTGATTCAGATTAGATTAGAGTCGCAGCTTCGCTATCCGATCAATTTGCCCGCCGCACAGCAGCGCTCCGACGTCGGGACGTTGTGTCACGTCGTCTGGGTCATCTGTAAACCAACACGCCTAACAGCGGACCCTGCCAACGACCGCTAAGGGTCAACTGCGGTGATGGACCGTCGCCCGGAAGCGGCCGTTCTGCAATGCGCCCGTTGCTGCCGTGCGCAGCTGGCTCTTCCCATCTGCAAAGCGGACATGACCTCGCTGACTTCGCGCCGACGGGCACCTCAGAGATACAGGCCGTCCGTCGCGCCTTACAGCCCAGTCGAGAGCGCGTGAGAGCGGTGGCCAAGCGCTACGGCGTCAACCCGGATGGCGATCACCCACGAGCTACGGAATGGGCGGTGCTTCATGCCGGATTGGTCGAGAGTAAGGTCAGGATCTCGGCACGCCCGTCATCGAGGGGCGGCGGTGGTCTGCGAACGGGCAAACGGGCGCCGTCAAAGCGGTAGGGCGGGGCGAAGACGTGGGCGCGGCCGCCAGCCTGCCTCTCGTCGCCCGGGGGGATCATTAGGCCCGCCGTCCTAGCGCGATCCGAGATCAGCGCTTCACGGAGCCCCAGCACCTCGCCGCAGGGAATGCCGACGGCCGAGAGGCGCACGAGCAGTTCGACGCGCGTCCACTTGGCCAGTTCCGCCTGAAGCACCGGGACGAAGTCGGCGCGATTCCGCGAGCGGTCAAGGTTGGTGACAAAGCGGGGATCGGTGGAGAGGTCGGGACGCTCCAACACCTGCTCGCAGAGGCGTCGATACTGACCGTTGTTCCCCACCGTCAGGATGATCGGCCCGTCTCCGGCTTGGAAGACGCCGTAGGGGACGATGGAGGGGTGCGCGTTGCCGTAGCGGACGGGATCGTAGCCCTGCGCCATCGCCTCCAGCCCGTAGTAGGACGTCAGGGCTACGCCGCAATCGAATAGGGCCAACTCGACGAGGCGCCCACGTCCGGTGCGCTCGCGCTGGAAGAGGGCGGCCAGCACGGCCTGCGCCGCGTATTGGCCGGTAAACAGATCGACCGCCGCGAGGCCTAACTTGAGGGGCGGTTGCCCGACCTCGCCGTTCAGAGCCATCAGCCCCGCTTCGCCCTGGATCACGAGGTCGTAGCCCGGCCGCGTCGCCTCGGGCCCGTCCGAGGCGTAACCTGAGACCGAGCAGTAGATCAGGCGCGGGTTCTCGGCGGAGAGCGCCGCGTAGCCGAGGCCGAGCCGGTCGGCGCCCCCGGTCTTGAAGTTCTGCACCACCACGTCGCTCTGGCGAGCGAGTTCCCGGACCCGCGCCAACCCTTCCGGATCAGTGAGGTCGATCCCGATGGACCGCTTGTTGCGGTTCACGCTGTCGAAATACGAGGTGTTGCTCGGCCCCGTCCGCAGCCCCCAATCGCGGGTGTCGTCGCCGCGCTCGGGATGCTCGACCTTGATCACGTCGGCGCCGAGATCGCCCAGCACCTGGGCGCACCAGGGGCCTGCGAGCACGCGCGAAAGGTCCAGCACGCGGATGCCGGCGAGCGGCAGGTCGTCGGGATCGAACAGCATCGGGATCCTCGTTGTCTCAGGTGCCCATCACGCCCTCGAGACCGCGCACGGCCTCGATGAGCTTGGGCCGGGCCACCTCCATCAGGAAGCGGCCGTCGGTGATGACGGTGGGGGCGCCGCAATTAATCGACATCGGCGGAAGCCCACCGCCCGGATGGAAGCCGACCGCGATGGCCGATACGGTGGTCTGCCACTCGCCGAAGGAGGTGCAGCAGCCGATCTCCCGGTGCTCCTCCACCGCCCGGTCCAGCCCGGTGCGCAGGGCAGGCCACGCGAGCGGATCGTAGGCCTTCAGTTCCTCGTAGAGCGCGGCGCGCTCCCGGTCCGAGCAGACGGCGATATAGGCCCGGCCCATGGCGGAGCGGGCCAGCGAAATGCGCGAGCCGATATCGAGGTTGAGCGAAATCGCGGCCGGGCCGCGCTGGCAATCGACGTAGCGCATGCTCAGCCGGTCGCGCACGCCGAGGCCGACCGAGGCGTTCGCGGCCTGGGCCACGGCTCGTAGCGCCGGCCGCGCGATGTGGCGGACATCGAGCCCGCCGAGCGCCATGGAGCCCAGCGCGATGGTCTGGGCGCCCAGCGCGTATTTCCCGGATTCCTCGACGAATTGCAGGTAGCCGAGCTTGGTCAGCGTATAGGTCAGCCGCGACACGGTGGAGCGCGGCAGACCGCAGGCTTCGGCGATGTCGTGGTTGGCGAGCATCCGCCGTCCGCGGCCGAAACAGGCGAGCACGGCCAAACCCCGGGCGAGCGCCGTGACGAAGTGCCGGTCCTCCTTCGGACCGCCCTCCTCGGGCTCGGCCTCGGTCGTCAGCTCGGCCATGTCGCTCATCGTCCCGCATTCCGTGCGAAGAAGGCCGCGAAGGCGGCCTGGGCCGCGGGGCCGCGGCGGAGCGCGTGGAAGGTCTCGGCCTCGCTCGCGAGCGTCCGCGCGACGATCTCCGCATGGCCCGCCCGCAACGCCCGCTTGGTGGCGGCGATCGAGACCGGAGGCAGCGCCGCCAGCGCCGTGGCCCGCGCCAGGGCCGTGTCGAGGGCTTGGCCCGTCGCCACCACCGCGTTGACGAGGCCCGCCTCCGCCGCGATCCCGGGTCCGAACACCTCGCCCAGCATCAGGAGTTCGGCGGCGCGCTTCGTGCCCGCGACCAGGGGCAGGAGATAGCTCGAGGCTCCCTCGGGGCTGAGCCCGAGATTGACGAAGGGCAGGCGGAAGCGTGCGCCCTCCCCGGCATAGGCGAGGTCGCAATGCAGGAGCAGCGTCGTGCCGATGCCGACCGCGTGCCCCTCCACCGCCGCCACCAGCGGCTTCGGGCAGGCGGCGAGCACCTTCAGGAGAGCGAGGCCGGGGCTGTCCTGCCCGGTCTCGTCGGTCTCGCGGAAATCCGCGAGGTCGTTGCCGGCGGTGAAGCAACCGCCAGCGCCCGTGAGGACGATGGCGCGCACGGTCCCCTCGTCCCCGGCCCGGAGGATCGCCTCCCGCAAGACTCCGTAGGTCGCCCGGTCGAGGGCGTTGCGGCGCGTCGGCCGGTCGATGGTGAGGAGACGGACGCCCTCGGCGGGGTCGGAGATCCGCAGGGTCCCGGTCATGCGCTCTGCGCCTCCCGCGCGAAGTAGAGATCGTGCAGGCGGTCGAGATCGACCTCGCCCGCAGGGGCGCTGAGGCGCACCTGCCCGCCGCGCAGGAGATGCACATCGTCGGCCACGGAGAGGGCGACGCGGGTGTTCTGCTCGACCAGCAGGATCGTCGTCCCGGCTTCCTTCAGGCGGGCGATGATGTCGAACACCTCGTTGACGATGACCGGGGCGAGGCCGAGGCTCGGCTCGTCAATCAGCAGGATCTTGGGCTGAGACATCAGCCCCCGACCCATTGCGACCATCTGCGCCTCGCCGCCCGAGAGCGAGCCCGCCGCCTGGTTGCGCCGCTCGCGCAAACGGGGAAACAGCGCGTAGACCCGGTCGAGCCCGGCGGACAGGTTGCCCCGGCACCGCTTCGGGTAGGCCCCGAGGCAGAGGTTCTCCTCCACGCTCATGTCGCGGAAGACGAGGCGCCCTTCCGGCACCATCACGAGGCCCTGGGACGCGAGATCCCAGGTCTTGCCCGCGAGCCGCTCGCCGCCGAGCCGGATTTCGCCCTCGTAGGGGATCAGCCCGGTCAGGGCACGCAGCAGCGTGGTCTTACCTGCCCCGTTCGGGCCGACGATGGCGGTGAGCGCCCCTTCCCGGAAGGTCAGGGAGAGGTCCCACAGGACGGTGATATGGCCATAGCCGGCCTTGAGGTTCCGGGTCTCAAGCATGGGCGGTCCCCGTGTAGCTCTCGACGACGCGGGGATCGCGGAACACCTGCGCCGGAGTGCCGTCGGCGATGATCTCACCAAAGTTCAGCACCACCGCCCGCGAGCAGAGGCCCGAGATCGTCTCGATGTCGTGCTCGACGATGACGATGGTCAGCCCGAAGCGCTGATGCAGTTCCTTCAGCTTGGCGGCGAACTGGCGCTTGGCCTGGCTCTCCAGCCCCGCCAGGACCTCATCGAGCAGGAGGAGGCGCGGCTCGGTGGCGAGCGCCTTGGCAATCTCCAGGCGCTTCAGTTCCTGCAGGGCCAGTGCGCTCTCGGCCGGGCGGTCGCCCTGCGCTTGCAACTCCATGACGGAGAGGATCTCCTCGATCCGCTCTGGATTGTGTTTGCCCGCGCCGAAGACCTGCGCGACGGCGAGGTTCTCCCGCACGGTGAGGTGCTGCATCGGCTGCGGGATCTGGAAGGTACGGCCGATCCCGAGCCGGGCCCGGCGGTAAAGCGGCAGCTTCGTGACGTCGCGGCCTTCGAAGCGGATGCGCCCGCGCACCCGGGTCAGCCCGGAGATGCCGTTGAACAGGGTGGTCTTGCCCGCCCCGTTGGGGCCGACCAGCCCCAGGATCTCCCCCGGCTTCACCGAGAAGGTGACGTCGCGGAGCGCCACCAGCCCGCCGAAGCGGACGGTGACGGCGTCGAGCTCAAGCATGGCGGGCCCTCTTCCTGACAAGACCGAGCAGCCCGTTCGGCGCGGCCAGCACCATGCCGACGAGGACGAAGCCGAGGATGATCTGGTGGCCGACCGCGATCAGCCCCTTCGCGACGATCTGGTCGAACAGGTAGATGATCACCGCGCCGCCGATCGGCCCGGCGATGGTGCGGTAGCCGCCGAAGATCGCAGCGATGATCGGCATCAGGCTCCAGATGCCGGAGAAGGCGTAATCCGGCTCGAGGAAGCCGATGATGTGGGCGTTCAGCGCGCCGAACACGCCGGTGATGAAGGCCGAGAGCATCAGCATCAGGCACTTCAGGAAGGTGCTGTTGACGCCTACCACCCGCGTCGCGTCCTCGCTGTCGGCGATGGCGCGGAGCGCCAGCCCGACATGGCTGCGCCGCACCGCGTGGTAGGCCAGCGCGCAGAGCGCCACGCAGGCCACGAGCAGAAGGTAGCTGCCGGTGCGGCTCGCGAGATCGAACCCGAATACGGTGGGCAGGCCGGGATAACGCTGGTAGCCCGCGCCGCCGCCGGTCAGCCAGGACGCTTCCGTCGCGAGGATGCGGAAGATCTGCGCGTAGGCGAGGATGGCAAGCGCGAAATAGGCGCCCGACAGGCGCAACGCCGGCAGCATGGCGAGCGAGGACACGACGGCCACGACCCCGCCGAGGGGCACGGTGAGCAGCACCGGCAGGCCGAGCTTGCCCGCGAGCAGGGCCGAGGCGTACGCGCCGACCCCGAAGAAGGCGGCGTGGCCGAAGGAGACCATGCCGCCGAGATTGCCGAGCAGCGCCCAGGCGAGGGCGACGCCCGACAGGATCAGCGCCGAGATCAGCAGGCCGAGCATGTAGTTGCTGGCGCCGAGCAGCACCGGCAAAGCCGCCAGGACGAGGAGTCCGAGGCCGATCAGGGCGCCGACGGGCACGCGTGCTTTCGCGGGAGCCGCCTTCAACGGTACGGCGGGGGCGGAATCGAGGGAGGCCATGGGGTTCTCCTCAGCCGCGCCGGGCGCGTGCGCCGAACAGCCCGTTCGGCAGCAGGAAGAGGACGAGGAGGAACAGCACCATCCCGGCGAGCTCCTGAAGCGCGGAGCTCGCCAGCGTGACGGTGAGTGCCTCGGTGACGCCGAGGAGGATCGCGGCCAGGAACACGCCGGGGATCGAGCCGACGCCCGCGAGCACCGTGACGATGAACGCCTTCACGGTCAGCGCATGGCCAACCGCCGGTTGCACCACGCTCATCGTGTAGAGCGCCACGCCCGCGAAGCTCGCGAGCGCGCCCGCGACGAGGAACGAGACCAGCTCGGTCCGCACCGGGCTGATGCCCATGAGCTTGGCCGCCGCCCGGTTCGACGAGACGGCGCGCACGGCCCGCCCGTACCAGCTCTTCTTGAGCCACCACCACAGGGCGACCATCAGCGCGAGGCTGACGCCGAAGGCGACGATCTCACCGTTCATGGCATAGACCGGTCCGACCGAGGTCGCGTCCTGCAACACCGGCGAGGAGGTGGTGCGCACGTCGCTGGCGAAGGCCAGGAGGATCGCGTTCGTCAGGATGATGCCGATCCCGAAGGTCAGGATCAGCGAGTTCAGCTCCCGGTGCTCGCGGATGCGGTCGATCATCAGGAACAGAACGGCGCAGACCGCCGTGACCACGAGGAGCGCCAGGGGAATGGCGTAGTAGGGATCGAGCCCCGCACGGGCCTCGACCACGTAGGCGCAATAGGCGGCGAGCAGGACGAGCTCGCCATGGGCGAGGTTGATGATCCGCATCGCCCCGAAGGAGAGGGCGAGGCCGAGCGCCACGAGGGCGTAGACGCTGCCGACGAGGAGCCCGGAGAACAGGGCCTGGAGGATGAGATCGGTCATTCCCGCCTCACCAGGGCAGGCCGGGGAAGACGATCTCGCCCGTCGCGGCGGCCGCCGGGGAGACCAGCACGACCTTGCCCGCACGGTGCTGGCCCATCGCCACGGAGAAGCGCGGGTTGTCGCCGGTAGCGTCGAACTGGACGGGGCCGAGCAACGTCTCGCGGTCGGTCTTGCGCATGGCATCGGGCAGGCCGCCGGACTTCAGTGTGCCGGCATCGGCCGCGCGGGCAATGGCTTCCGCGAGGATCGTGGTCTCCACGAAGCTCAGGGTCGAGAGGTACTCGATCTCCTTGTTGTAGGTCTTCTTGTAGACCTCCGCGAAGCGCTTGCCCTCTTCGTCCTTCATCTCGACCGGGAAGGGCAGGAAGGACGTGCCGACCACGTTGTTCATCAGGTCGGGAAACTCGGCATACATCTTCGGGGTAGCGAGCGACCACGCGCCGACGACCAGCTTGACCGGCGGCTTCAGCACCTTGGCGGCGCGGATGATGCCGACATAGTCGTTTTCGTAGGCCGACATCATCAGGATGTCCGAGCGGTCCTGCAGCTTCACCTTGTTGATGATCGGCTTGAAGTCGGTGATCGCCGGGTCGAACTCGTGGACCGTGACCTTCACGCCCTTGGCGGTCAGGTCCTTCTGCAAGCCCTTGGCGAGCAGCGCCGGGGCCTCCTTGGTCGAGGCCAGGATCGACACGGAGGTCGGCTTCAGGGTCTCGAGCAGGGTGCCGATGCCCCGCTGGTAGCCCGCGTTGTTGTTGATGCGGAAGAAGGTCTTCAGGCCCCGCGCCGTCAGCTCGTCGCTGACCGCGCCCGCCGTGATGTAGGTGGTGTTGAGCCGGTTCGAGGCGTCCGAGGCCGGGCCGATGATGTTCGAGCCGTAGCCGCCGACCAGGGCCACCGCGCCGTCCGAGACGAGCTTCTCGACCGCCGACACCGCCTTGGCAGGCGTGCTCTCGTCATCGATCACCTGGAGGCGGATCTTGTGCTTCTCGGAGCGGGCGTTGAACATCTGGATCGCCACCCGCATGCCTTCGTCGAAGGCCTGACCCGAGCGGGCCAGCGAGCCGGTCAGCGGCATGTGAGCCCCGACGAGGATCTCGTCGGCACGGGCCCCCGCCCCCAACATGGTGGCGATGGCGATCGACGCGGCCGCGGCGGCTCTGCGAAGCATGCGGGTTCCTCCCTGGGCGCGGCCCGTCATGACGGTAGCGCGCGTGTTTCATCCCGTGCGTGGGTTCTGACGACCCTCGTCCACAGCGAGACCGCATGGCGGCCTCGGCGGATGCGCCTTCGCACGCCCGCTCCGAATTTGTCAATCGAAAGCGGTTCAATGTTCTGCATGACGGAACAAGTCTGTTTCAAACGCCACGATTTTCGCCGCCAGACTTGACAAACGTCGCACCCCGACCCGACATGCGGCCACAAATGCAAACCGATATTCTGCAATGCAGAACGATGGGAGGGACCGTGGTTCGTCAGGAGACCCTGGGCGGCGTCGCCGTGCTCACGCTGTCGAACCCGCCAGTGAACGCGCTGGGCCATGGCCTGCGCGCGGCCATCGATAGCGCGCTGGAGGCGGCGCTGGCGAATGCCTCAGTGCGCGCCGTGGTGCTGGCGGCGGAGGGCAAGGTGTTCGTCGGTGGAGCCGACATCTCCGAATTCGGCACGCCCCCACGCGCGCCGCTGCTGCCGGACGTGCTCGACCGCCTCGACGGTGCGGGCAAGCCGGTCGTCGCCGCAATCCATGGGGCGGCCCTCGGCGGCGGCCTCGAACTCGCCCTCGCCTGTCACGCGCGGGTGGTCGGACCAAAGGCCAAGCTCGGCCTGCCGGAAGTGAAGCTCGGGCTGATCCCCGGCGCGGGTGGCACGCAGCGCCTGCCGCGCCTCGTCGGCCCCGAGTCCGCTTTCGCCATGATGCTGAGCGGTGAGCCTGTCGATGCCAAGAAGGCCGTCGCGATGGGCCTCGCGGATGCCCTCGAGACAGGCGACCTCGTGGAGGCGGCGCGCACGCATGCGCTCAAGCTTGCCGAAGGCGGCGCGCCGGTGCGGGTCCGCGACCGAGGCGAGCGGCTGGACCCGGCGACACGCGCAGGCTTCGAGACCAAGGCCAATGAAGCAGTGAAGAAAGCGCCCGGCCAGCCGAACGTGGCGGCGCTGGCCGACGTGGTCCGGGCCGGATTCGACCTGCCTTTCGAGGAGGCCGTGAAGACGGAGCGCACCCGCTTCCTCGCGCTCGTGGACGATCCGCGCTCGAAGGCCCTGCGCTACGCCTTCTTCGCGGAGCGCGAGACCGCGCGGGTGCCGGGCCTGTCCAAGGAGACCCCACGGCGGGAGATCGCGTCGGCGGCCGTGATCGGCGCGGGCACGATGGGCGGCGGCATCGCCCTCTGCTTCGCCAATGCGGGCATTCCCGTCATCGTGATCGAGACCGAACAGGAGGCCCTGGACCGCGGCTTGGCGCGGATGCGCGCCACCTACGCCTCGTCCGTCAAGCGCGGCTCGCTCAGCGAGGCGGCGATGGAAGAGCGGCTGAGCCGTATCACGGGCGCGGTCGGCCTGGACAACGCGGCACAGGCCGACATCGTGGTCGAGGCGGCCTTCGAGGAGATGGGCATCAAGGAGACGATCTTCTCCGCCCTGTCGCGGATCGCCAAGCCCGGCGCGATTCTCGCCACCAACACGTCCTATCTCGACATCGACCGGATCGCCGACGCCACGGACCGGCCGGGCGACGTGCTCGGCCTGCATTTCTTCAGCCCGGCCAACGTCATGCGCCTCGTGGAGGTGGTGCGGGCGGCGCGCACGGCGCCGGATGCCCTGGCCACGGGCAACGACCTCGCCCGGCGGCTCGGCAAGCTGCCGGTGACGGTCGGCGTCTGCTTCGGCTTCGTCGGCAACCGCATGCTGGCCCGGCGCAGCGCGGCGGGCGAGCGCCTGCTGCTCGCGGGCGCCCTGCCACACGAGGTCGATGCGGCGGTGACGGAGTTCGGCTTCCGCATGGGGCCTTTCGCCATGAGCGACCTCGCCGGGCTGGATATCGGCTGGCGCACCCGGAAGGCCACCGGCGGCAAGGCCCCGGTCGCCGATGCGCTCTGCGAGGCGGGTCGCCTCGGCCAGAAGACGGGTAAGGGCTTCTACCTCTACCCCGAGGGTGCCCGGACGGGCTCGCGCGACCCCGAGGTCGAGGCGCTGATCGAGCGAACCTCTGCCGAGCACGGCACCACTCGCCGCAGCTTCTCGCCGGATGAGATCGTCGCCCGGCTGATGCTGCCGATGGCCAACGAGGGCGCGCGCATCCTCGAGGAGGGCATCGCGGCCCGCCCCGGCGACATCGATACGATCTGGCTCAACGGCTACAACTGGCCCGCGTGGCGCGGTGGGCCGATGCATTGGGCCGACAGCCTCGGCCTCGCTGCGGTGGCGGCCGATCTCGACCGCTTCGCTGAAGAGAGCGGCGACGAGACCTTGCGCCCCGCGCCGCTGCTCGCCCGGCTTGCCCAGGAGGGCAAGCGCTTTTCCGATTGGGGTGGCCGGTGAATCCCGCTTCCGCCCGCACCGCAACTTCGCTCACGAGATCCCGATGACTGACGCCGTGATCGTCGCCACCGCTCGCACGCCCATCGGCAAGGCGCATCGCGGGGCGCTGAACCTGACCGGTGGGGCCGACCTCGCCGCCCACGCCATCCGCCACGCCCTCGGCAAGGCGGGTGTCGAGCCCGAGGCCGTCGAAGAGGTCGTGATGGGCTGCGGCTACCCGGAAGCGGCGACCGGCGGCAACGTCGCCCGGCATGCGAGCCTCGTCGCGGGCATCCCGGTCCAGTCGGCGGGGGCCACGGTCTCGCGCTTCTGCGCCTCGGGCCTCCAGGCCATCGCGGATGCCGCCAAGCGCATCCGCCTCGATGGCGTGCCGGTGGCGGTGGCGGGCGGCGTCGAATCGATCAGCCTCGTCCAGCCGCAGGTGCGGCGCGAACTCACCCGCAACGCGTGGCTCGAGCGGAACCTGCCCGAGATCTACATGCCGATGATCGAGACCGCCGACATCGTGGCGGAGCGGTACGGCATCTCGCGCGAGGCGCAGGACGAATTCGCCCTGATGAGCCAGCAGCGCACCGCCGCCGCTCAAGCCGCCGGGCTGTTCGATGACGAGATCGTGCCGATCACCGCCACCATGGCCGTGACCGACAAGGCGACCGGCGAGACGAGGCAGGTTGAGACCCGCCTTGCCAAGGACGAGGGCAACCGGCCCGAGACCACCTTGGACGGCCTCGCCAAGCTCAAGCCCGTGCGCGGCGAGGCCGCCTTCGTCACAGCGGGCAATGCCAGCCAGCTCTCCGACGGCGCGTCGGCCTCCGTGCTGATGTCCGCCGAGGAGGCCGCGCGCCGGAACCTCAAGCCGCTGGGGATCGTGCGCGGCTTCGCAGCCGCCGGGTGCGGGCCGGAGGAGATGGGCATCGGCCCGGTCTTCGCGGTGCCGCGTCTCCTCGAGCGCAACGGGCTCTCCGTGGACGATATCGGCCTTTGGGAGTTGAACGAGGCCTTCGCCTCGCAGTCGATCTACTGCCGCGACAAGCTCGGGATCGACCCGGACAAGGTCAACGTCAACGGTGGCGCGATCAGCGTCGGCCATCCGTTCGGCATGTCGGGCGCCCGGCTGGTGGGCCATGCCCTTCTGGAGGGCCGCCGCCGCCGTGTGCGCTACGCGGTCGTCACCATGTGCGTGGCCGGCGGCCAGGGCTGCGCCGGCCTGTTCGAGATCGAGGGGGAGTAAGACCCATGGATCTGCGCTTCACACAGGAAGAGGCTGATTTCCGCCAGGAGGTCCGCACCTTCTTCCGCACCGAGATTCCCGCCGAGATCCGCCGCAAGATCTCCGAGGGGCGCTCCCTCGCGCGGGAGGATTACGTCACCTCGCAGCGGATCCTGAACGCCAAGGGCTGGGCCGTGCCCCATTGGCCGAAGGAGTGGGGCGGGCAGGATTGGGATCCGATCCGCCGCTACATCTTCATGGAGGAACTGATGCAGGCGGCGGTGCCGCTGCCGCTCCAATTCAACTGCTTCATGGTGGGCCCCGTCATCGCCGCCTTCGGCAACGAAGAGCAGAAGAAGCGCTTCCTGCCGCGCATCGCCAACCTCGACGATTGGTGGTGCCAGGGCTTCTCCGAGCCCGGCGCGGGCTCCGACCTCGCCTCGCTCAAGACCAAGGCGGTGCGCGACGGCGACCATTACATCGTCGATGGCCAGAAGACCTGGACCACGCTCGGCCAGTATGCCGACTGGATTTTCTGCCTCGTGCGCACCGATCCGGCGGCGAAGAAGCAGGCCGGTATCTCCTTCCTGCTCATCGACATGAAGACCCCCGGCATCTCCGTGCGCCCGATCATCACGATCGACGGGCGGCACGAGGTCAATGAGGTGTTCTTCGACTCCGTGCGCGTGCCGGTCGAGAACCTCGTCGGCGAGGAGAACAAGGGCTGGGACTACGCCAAGTTCCTGCTCGCCAACGAGCGCACCGGCATCGCCCGCATCGGCCTCACCAAGGAGCGTGTCGCCCGGGTGAAGCGGCTGGCGAAGGAGACGCCCGCCGGCGCCGGGACGATGTGGGACGAGCCCGATTTCCGCAGCCGGGTGGCGAGCCTGGAAGTGGAGTTGAAGGCGCTGGAAATCACCCAGATGCGGGTGGTCTCGGCCCAGGGACGCCGCGACGCCTCGAAGCCCGACCCGGCCTCCTCGATCCTGAAGATCAAGGGCTCGGAACTGCAGCAGATGGCGACCGAGCTGCTGGTCGAACTCGCGGGTCCCTTGAGCTTGCCCGCGCCCGTGGCGAACGACGTCGATGCCCTCGGCTGGGAAGCCTTCGCCGCGCCGACCTACCTCAACACCCGCAAGGTCTCGATCTACGGCGGCTCGAACGAGATCCAGCGCAACGTGATCGCCAAGGCGATCCTGGGGCTCTGAAGGAGTTTTCGCGATGGATTTCGACTTCACCGACGAACAGAGCCTGCTGAAGGACAGCGTGGCCCGCTGGGCCGCGGACCGTTACGGCAGCCTCGAGCAAGTCGAGGCCGCCCGCCGCAAGCCGCTGGGCTTCGATGGGGGTGCGTGGTCGCAACTCGCTGAACTCGGCCTGCTCGGCCTGCCCTTCTCGGAGGAGGATGGCGGCTTCGGCGGCGGGCCGGTCGAGACCATGATCGCCGTCGAGGCACTCGGCCGACACCTCGCCCCCGAGCCCTATCTCGCGAGCGTCGTGCTCGGCGGCGGCGCCCTGCGGCTCGCAGGCACCGCCGCGCAGCGGGAAGCCCTAGTCCCCGGCCTCGTCGAGGGAAGCCATCGCCTCGCCTTCGCCCATGGCGAGCGTCAGGCCCGCTACGACCGCGCGGACGTGGCGACCACGGCCCGCCGGGAGGGCGACGGCTTCCGGCTCGACGGGGCCAAGGCCGTGGTGCTCAATGCCGACGCGGCGCAGACCCTCGTGGTCAGCGCGCGCACGGCGGGCGGCCAGCGGGACGAGGCGGGCATCAGCCTGTTCCTCGTGCCCGCCGACGCCCCTGGCCTCACGATCAAGCCCTACCCGACGCAGGATGGCGGCCGGGCGGCCGATCTCGTGCTGGACGATGTAATCCTTCCCGCCAATGCACTGCTCGGGGAGGCCAATGCGGGGCTCCCCGTGATCGAGCGGGTTCTGGACGAGGGCATCGCGGCCCTGTGCGCTGAGGCGGTCGGCGTGATGGAGGCGCTGCACGCGCTGACCGTCGATTATCTGAAGACCCGCAAGCAATTCGGCACCGCAATCGGTGGCTTCCAGGTGTTGCAGCATCGGGCCGTCGACATGCTGATGTCGCTGGAACAGGCCCGCTCCATGGCCCTCTACGCCACCATGATGGCGGGGTCCGACGACGCGGCCGAGCGCGCGCCTGCGGTCTCGGCCGCGAAGGTGCAGGTCAACCGCGCGGCCCGCTATATCGGACAGGAAGCCGTGCAACTGCACGGGGGCATCGGCATGACGCTCGAGTATCTCGGCGCCCACCTGTTCCGCCGCCTCGCTACGATCGAATACCTGCTCGGCGATACGCCCTATCACCTGCGTCGGGTGAGCGACGCGGGCGGCCTTCTCGGCGCAGCGTGAAACGAACGATCCAGGGAGACTTGCCCATGAACGCCCCGATGCGCCCGCCGGGCTCCGCCGCCCCCGACGCCCCGCCCTCCGCGCGTTTCGTGTGGGACGATCCCTTCCTGCTTGACGATCAGCTGACCGAGGACGAGCGCGCCATCCGCGACGCCGCCCAGGACTTCGCCCGCGAGCGCCTGCTGCCCGGCATCGTCGAGGCCTACGCGACCGAAAAGTCCGACCCCGGCCTGTTCCGCGAGATGGGTGAGCGTGGCCTCCTCGGCGTCACCC
>NZ_BBUX01000047.1:0-45990 GCF_000974725.1 Methylobacterium sp. ME121 | reverse complement strand
CAGGGCGCGGCCGCGGTCACCGGCCACGTCGCCGGCGTCGCCGCGGCCTCCGGCGCGACCGAGGCGGCCGCGGGCGAGGTCCTGGGCGCGGCCGCCGCCCTGTCGACCCAGGCCGTGCAGCTGACCGCCGAGGTCGGCCGCTTCCTCGACGGCGTCCGGGCCGCCTGAGAGCGCCCCGGGGGGGCACCAACCGTCTCTCCCTGGCCTGGACGGGTCCGAGGCGATAGAAGGCCTCCCGACGGCCGGCGCGCACGGCGCCGGCTCCAGGGAGAAACCATGCCTCGCCTGTCCCCCCTCTTCGGAGCCGCGTTGATCGCCATGACCACTGCCGCCAATGCCGAGACCGTGACCACCCCGTCGGGCCTCAAGTATCAGGACGAGGTCGTCGGCACCGGGCCTGAGCCGAAGGCCGGCCAGACGGTCACCGTCCAGTACACCGGCTGGCTCGACGAGGGCGGCAAGAAGGGCAAGAAGTTCGACTCGTCCCGCGACCGCAACCAGCCCTTCAGCTTCCCCCTGGGCGCCGGCCAGGTGATCAAGGGCTGGGACGAGGGCGTCGCCACCATGAAGACCGGCGGCAAGCGCACCCTGATCATCCCGCCGCAGCTCGGCTACGGCGCCCGGGGCGCCGGCGGCGTGATCCCGCCGAACGCCACGCTGATCTTCGACGTCGAGCTCCTCGGCGCGAAGTAAGGCAACGATCGGGGCTCGGGCTGCGCGACGGCGAGAGTTCACAGTACCATGCTGTTCGCGCAGCTGTCTGACGAGCTGTTCAAGCCGCTGGCCTCGCCGAGCCGCGGCTTCAACGCCGCCCTGCTCCTGCACCTGCACCGGCGCGTCCTCGGGGCCGAGCCGGTGCGCAAGGCCGAGCTCCTGGCGGAGATCGGCGACTTCGCCGCCGGCTGGAGCGACCCCGAGGTCAGCGGCGACGAGCCGATCTCGGCCGACCCGGCCGAGCGCCGCACGGCGCTCTACCGGCGCCTCCTCGACACCGGCTGGCTGATCGAGCGCCGCGAGCGCTACGTCCCGGTCGCGGAGTTCGACCCCGAGGCCCGCCTCCTGCTGGAGGAGCTGTCCCGGCTCGAAAGGGGCGAGACGCGCTCCTACGGCGGCGCGGTGCTGGAGGTGCTGGGCGGGCTCGAGAGCGCCCTGTCGGACCCGGCGAATCGCTCCGAGGCGCTGTCCAACGCCGCCCGGGCCGCTGCCGCCTTCCTGTCGCACGTGCGCGGCCTCGCGGCCGGCATGCGCAAGGTCGAGGAGCGCATCCTGCGCGAGCCCGACCGCGCCAAGACCTTCCGGCTGTTCTTCGAGGATTTCGTCGAGCGCCACCTGATCAGCGACTACCGGACGCTGCACACCCGCTTTAACCCATTCCGCTTCCGCGCCAGCGTGGTGCGCGAGGCCGGTCGGGCGCTGCGCGACGCCCTCACGGTCCGGGCGCTGGCCGAGGGCCTGATCCGCGAGGGGCGGAGCGCCGACCTCGACGCGGCGCAGAAGGCCGTCCGGGCGGATCTCGCCCAGATCCTCGCGGTGTTCGAGGGCCTCGACAACCACCTCGACGCCGTCGACGCCGTGGTGGCGCGGCTGGAGCGCCGGATCGCTTCCGCCCTGCACGTGATGGACCGCCCGGACCCGAGCGGCGTCGAGCGCGTGGCGGCGATGCTGCGCGCCGTCGGCGGGTCCGAGATCGCCCCCGAGGTGCCGGGGGACGTCTCGCTGCTGCGGCCGCCGATCGGCCACGCGCATCTCCAGGCGCCGCGGGCCCGCAAGTCGGCCATCGACATGGAGCCCCTGCCCGACATCGAGGACGACCCCGTGGTCGACGCCTTCGCGGCCGCCAAGGCGGAGTTCCGGCGCCGCACCACCGTGACCCCGGAGAGCATGAGCGCCTTCGTGGAGGCCCGCCTCGGCAAGGCCGTGCGCCTGCGCGGGTCGCAGATCGTGATCGCGGGCGTCGACGACTTCATCGTGTTCCAGCGCCTGCGCGAGATCGACGTGCTGTTCGACGCCAAGCTCGGCGCGCGCTACGCCCTGACCCGGCTGCCCGAGCGGGTTGTCAACGGCTGGCTGGACTGCCCGGACTTCCTGCTGGAGCGCCGTCCCCGTGCTTGAGGGCTTCCGCGCGATCATCGACGGCGACGAGCCGCCGCCCCCCGGCGCCCGGGCGCCGGACGCCGAGGAGCTGTGCCGCGCTCTCCAGGTTCTGCTGAAGGGGCAGGTGATCTACGCCGAGACGCAGGGGATCGGACGGTCCTACGAGCTCGCCCGGCACTACGCTCCGTTCTTCACCGACTACTTCGCCTGCCTCGGCTACGCGCTGACCGTCTCGCACCGCGACCAGATGGTCTCGCTGAGCCCGGCCGCCGACGCCCCGCGGCACGACATCGTCTCGGAGCGCCTGCGCAAGGACGAGACCCTGGTGCTGCTGGCGCTCCGGCTCCTCTACGAGGAGGGCCTGCGCGACCACCGGGCCGGCACGGACGGGATCGTCGACTGCACCACCGACGAGATCGTCGAGAAGATCCGCGCCGTGGCCCGCAACGAGCCCCCCGAGGAGGGCCGGCTCGCCGACATCCTGCGCCTCTACGCCAAGCGCGGCGGCCTGCGCCTCGGCGAGCGCGATCGGGTCGAGCGGGTCACGCCGCTCTCGCTCCTGCCGGGCGTGACGGTGCTGGCCTCCGACGCCTGGATGGAGCGTCTGCGGGCGTGGTCAGAGGCCGGCGAGGCCTGAGCTCACCGCCGATCGCTCCGGAGGGAGCGACCCGGACCACCGCGTCCGCCGGTTCCCGGTTCAGGCTGCCCGGACCGTCGCCAGGAAGTGCTCGACCTCGCTGCCGAGATGGGCCGCCTGGCGGGCCATCTCGGACGCCGAGGCCAGAACCTGCGCGGCGGCCGCGCCGGTCTCCTCGGCGGCGCCCGCGACGCCGCTGACGTTGGCGGTCACCGACTCGGTCCCGGTCGCGGCCTCGGCGACGTTGCGGACGATCTCCTGGGTGGCCGCGCCCTGCTCCTCCACCGCCGCCGCGATGGAGTTGGCCATGCCGCTGATCTCGCGGATGCGGCCGGCGATGCCGTCGATGGCCTGGACGGCCTGGCCGGTCGAGCCCTGGATCTGGGCGATCTGGGCCGAGATCTCGGCCGTGGCCTTGGCGGTCTGGTCGGCCAGCGCCTTCACCTCGGTGGCGACGACCGCGAAGCCGCGGCCGGCGACGCCGGCCCGGGCCGCCTCGATCGTGGCGTTCAGCGCCAGCAGGTTGGTCTGGCTGGCGATCGCCGAGATCAGGTCCACCACCTCGCCGACCCGGCGCGCGCCGGTGCTCAGGGCCTGGACGAGGTCGGCCGTGGCGGCCGCCTCGCGGACGGCGGCCTGCGCCAGGTCCGCGGAGGAGCCGACCTGGCGGCCGATCTCATTGACCGAAGAGCCCAGCTCCTCGGCCGCCGCCGCGACCGTGGTGACGTTGGAGGAGGCCTCCTCGGCGGCGGCCGCGGCGCTGGTCGACTGGCCGGCCGTCTGCGTCGCCGTCGCGGTGAGGCTCTGGGCGGTAGACTGGAGCTGCGTCGCCGCCGACGTCACCGAGCCGACGATGCCGCCGATGGCGGATTCGAACCGGTCGGCGAGCTCGCGCGTCGCCTGCCGGCGCTGCGCCTCGGCGCCGGCCCGGGCCTGCGCGGTCTCGGCCTCCAGGGCGCGGGCGTGCAGCAGGTTCTCGCGGAAGACCGCGACGGTCGCCGACATGGCGCCGATCTCGTCCCGCCGCGCGGCGTAGGGGATCTCGGCCTGCGTGTCGCCGTCGGCGAGCCGCCGCATCGACAGCGTCATCCCGGCGAGCGGCCGCGAGACGCCCGTGAAGGCGTACAGCATGGCGCCGAGCGCGATGACGAGGCTGACGAGCAGGCTCACGACGGTCGTCCGGACCGCGTCCGCCTGGCTGTCGCGGGCCGCGCGTCCGGCCGCCTCGCCGTTCCGGATGTTCAGGTCGGCGAGGGCGCGGGTCGCGGTCGAGGCCGCGAGGTAGTTGGCGTTCATCGGCCCGCGGAAATAGGCGAGCGCCTGGTCGTGCTGGTCGGCCGGGAAGGCGCGCAGACGGGTCCAGTCGGCCTGCTGCACCGCCAGCTTGGCGAGCAGGTCGTCGTAGATGGTCTGCTCCTCCTTCGACGCCACCAGGCCGCGGTACGCCTCGGCCTTCGCCTGGCGATTCCGTATCATCTCGTCGGCGTTCTTCAGGCTGGTCTCGCGCTCGGCGTCGGTATCCGCCGTCACGTAGCGGAACTGCCACAGTCGCGAGCGCATCACGAGGGCGTTGATCGCCTGGGCCTCGTTGATCGACGGCACGGCGTTGTCGATCAGCTCCGCGAGCCGCTGGTCGACCGCCTGCATCTTGTAGAGGGTCACGCCGCCCTGAACCATCGCCGCCAGGAGCATGAGGGCGAAGAGGCCGCTGAGTTTTGCTTTGAGACTGAGACGCATCGGTCGGTTCCGGTCGTGCGAACGGCACCCGCAGGACATGAACGGCTTGTGCTAACAGTGTTATAACCTGAGGTAGGATCAGGCATCATGGGTTCGCGCGTGTCGGCTTGCATACGCGGCCGAGTCCGGCCAACTGGGCCGCACATCCCTCATCACCGGCCCGACCCACCGACACCGTGTACGTCCTCACCGACATCGCCATCTCGAACTGGTACCTGATCCGCCGCGAGCAGATCCGCCTGCGCGGCGCCGCGGCGCTGGTCGGGCCGACCGGGGCCGGGAAGTCGACGATCTTCGACGCGGTCGGCACGGTGCTGGCCGGCAACAACGCCAGCCGCCTCGCCCTCAACGCCTCGGCCTCCGGCCGCAGCGCCCGCACGGTGCGCGACTACTGCCTCGGCTGGATCAGCGACCCGGCGGAGGGCGGCCGCCCGACGCGGGAATCCTGCGAGACCGTGCTGGTCCTGGTCTTCGAGAACCCCGATTCCGGCCGCGTGGTCTCGGTCGGCCTCGCCCTGGCGGCCCGGGCCGTGGAGCCGAAGGAGACCGTGCTGTCGCGCTTCATCGCGGTCGGGCACCGGTTCGAGGTCGCCGACTACGCGCGCACCGCTCCCGGCGGCACCTACACGGCGCCCTGGAGCGAGATCGCCGCCGACCTGCGCGCCCGCGCGTCGAGCTTCACCGAGTACCGCACCTCCGGCGAGCGCTTCACGGCCGACGTGCTCGCGACCCTGCGCGAGGGGGCGCCGGCGCCGGAGCCGCGCCACTTCCTGCGCAGCTTCGCCAACGCGGTGGCGTTCAAGCCGATCTTCGACACCAGCGCGTTCGTGCGCGCCTTCGTGCTCGACCCGGAGCCCCTCGACGTCGAGCGCGTGCGCCACTCGATCGCCAACTGGCGGCGCCTCCTGGAGACCATCGCCGAACTGGAGAGCCGGCTCGGGCGCCTGCGGCGCCTGCGCGACCGCTACGAGGCCTGGGGCGAGGCGGTCCTGGCCGCCGCGACCCACGAGCTGCGGGCGGCGAGCGCCGAGCTGCGCCGCCGCAGCCTCGACCTCATCGCCGTCCGGAGCCGCCTCCGCGAGGGCGCCGACACCCTGCGCATCGCGCGCGAACGCGTCACCGCGAGCCGAGGCTACGTCCGCGAGATCGACGGCGAGATCGCCGAGAAGAAGGCGCTGGCCGCCGCGAGCGCCGCCGAGGGCCGGCTCGCGGCCTCGACGCTTGGCCTGTCCATGCTGGAGCGGGACCGGAAGGAGCTGATCGGCCGGATCGGCGACCTCGTGGGGCTCGTCGGGCAGATGGCCAAGCTCCAGCCCGTCGCCCCGCTCCTGCGCCAGAGCTGCCCGCAGGCGGCCCGCCTCGCCGAGGCCTGCGCCCGGGCGGGCCTGCGCCGGGAATCCTCGCCCGAGGAGATCCTGCGCCCCGAGGGCCCGCTGGCCGAGCTGGCAGACGGACTGGCGCGTCTGCCCGATTTCGACGAGGCCCTGGAGCGGGCCGCCGAGGACGCGGCGCTCAAGGCCCGGGCCCAGGAGAGCGAGGCCGAGCGCACGGCCCCGCGCACCGGCGGCGGCCCGGCGGCGCGCCTGTCCTCCGACACGGTGGCGTTTCGCGGCGAGCTGGAGCGGCGCGGCATCGACGCGCTGCCGATCTGCGAGCTGGCGGAGATCGTCGATCCGACCTGGGGGCCGGCCCTCGAAGGCCTGCTCGGGCGCGCCCGCGAGGCGCTGGTGGTCGCCCCCGACCGGCTGAGCGAGGCGCTCGGCGTGCTGCAATCGGGCCGCGACCGCTTCAGCCGCTGCATCCTGGTGAAGACCACCGACACCGCAAAGCAGCGGTCCCGCCGCTACGACGACGGGCCGCTCACCGTGATCGAGACCAGCGACCCCCACGCGGAGGCCTTCCTCGGCGTGCGGCTCGGCGGCTACGACCTCGCCCGGGACGATGCCGAACTGGCGCGCCTGTCCCGCGCCGTGGCGCCGAGCGGTCGGACCACGGCCGGCATGGCCTACACGGTGACCCGCAACGTCGACCTGCTGATGACTCGCGGTCATCGCGGGCCGACCGCCGACAGCCGCCGCGCGCACGAGATCGCCGTCGCGGAGGCGCGGCGCCTGCGCGGCGAGGCCGCGGTCCTGCGCGAGGCCGCCAGGACGGCCGCCGCGATCCGGGCCCGCGTCGCCCGGGGCCTCGACGACGTGGAGGCCTTGCGGGCCGAGCTCGACGGGCTCGAGGGACGGCGGCGCACGCTCCAGACCGAGCGGGAGGGCATCGAGAAGCGCGACACGGCGGGGCTCACCGCCGAGATCGCCGCGCTGACCACCGAGCGGGTCGGCTACCTGCGGGAACTGTCGGAGGAGCTGGAGCCGAAGCTCGATCGTCTGCTCGCCGACGAGGCGGCCCTGCGCGCCCGGATGGGGCCTGTGCGCGAGGCCGTCCGCGCCGCCCTGTCGGCCCGCCGCGCGGCCCTGCGCCAGCTGAGCGGGGGCGACGCGGCGCGGGTGCGCCTCGCCCGCGCCGAGCCGTTCGACCTCGGTGCGGTCGCCGAGGCGCGGCGGTCGCTCGCCGGACTCGACGCCAAGGCGGCCGGGGCCCGGGTGAGTGCCGAGCGCGGCCTCGCCCGCGATTCCGCCGAGGCCGCCCGCTCGCACGGGCGGATCGCCGAGCGCGAGCTGGCGGAGGCCTGCGCGGCCTGGCGGGTGGAGAACCCGCTCGCCTCCGGGGACGCCCCGGCGATCGACGGTTTCGCCTGGGTGCGGCGGGAATACGAGGCGGTCGAGGGGCACGAGCTGCGCCGCTACCGGGCGCAGGCCGAGCGGGCCGAGGCCGAGATGCGCCGCCTGATGACCGAGGACCTGCTGACGCGCCTCGCCGACCGGTTCGAGCGGGTCCACGCCCGCCTCGCGGCCCTGAACGAGCGGCTCTCGGCGCGCAGCTTCACCGGCCAGACCTACGCGTTCGAGGCGGCGGTCGACCGCCGCTACGCCGCCGTCCACGCGCTGGCCACCGAGACCGCCCGCTCGCCCGAGGCCGCGCAGGCGCTGCTCGCCGGTGAGGCCGAGGGGCCGATGGCGGCCGCGCTCGAGGAGATCACCGCGCTGATCGCCGGCGAGGAGGACGCGGCGCGGCTCGCCGATTACCGCAACTACTTCGTCTACGAGATCGGCATGCGCGACCGGGCGGGCAACCGCACCACCATGTCGGCCCGGGCGCTGCGCGGCTCCGGCGGCGAGGCGCAGGCGCCGTTCTACGTGGCGATCGCCGCGTCGCTGGCCAGCGCCTACTATCCGGGCGACCGGCCGGGCGACGAGAATCCGGGGCTCGGCCTGTGCCTGCTCGACGAGGCGTTCTCGAAGCTCGACGTGCGCAACAGCCAGGCGCTGGTCGATCTCTACCGCGCCTGGGGGCTGCAGCTCCTCATCGCCGCCCCCGAGGACAAGCGCACCACGCTGACCGAGGTGATGGACACGATCGTGACGGTCTACAAGAGCCCGGATCTCACCTCGGTGCGGATCGAGGCCGAGCACCCCCTCGAGGCGGCCCGGCGGGCGCTGCACGCGATCAATCCCGACCAGATCGGGATCGAGGGCTTCCGCCGGTCGGACGCCGCCGA
Source organism: Methylobacterium sp. ME121 (assembly GCF_000974725.1). NCBI lineage: Bacteria > Pseudomonadati > Pseudomonadota > Alphaproteobacteria > Hyphomicrobiales > Methylobacteriaceae > Methylobacterium > Methylobacterium sp. ME121. The sequence continues at coordinate 37,912 of NZ_BBUX01000047.1, read as the reverse complement.
GTGAACCCGCGGGGTACCGGGGCGGGGCTTCGCGCCGCCGTCCCCGGTATCTCCGTTCTTCGGGCGACGGATCGTCAGTTCAGATAGGTGCGGATCCAGTTCGGCGAGAGGATCTCGCCCTCTTCGGTGATGATCCAGGGCTGCTTGGCCGGGTCGGCCAGGGCGCCGGCCGCGGCGGCGATCGCCTCCCGCAGGGTCTGGTAGCGCTCGGGCTGCGCGAGCGGGGCGCTCGCCGGGGCCGTGCGCCAGATCGTCAGATCCGCGGGCCGTTCCAGAGCTTCGGTTTCCATCTGTACTCGTCCTTCCGAACCGTTTTGGACCGTTCAGACCGCCGCCGCCGGGCTCTGCCGAGGGGCTGCGGCGATCGATGGTCTGAGCGTCAATGCAAGCATCTCTGCGGCAGCTTTGCGATCAATTCGGGCGGTTTTCGAAACCAGCATCCGGTGCCGAGGCAGGAGTCCGGGCGCGGCTCGGTGTTCCATGTCCGTATTGAGCGCAACTGAGCTGCCCTGGACTTGCGAGAATTGTGGCTCCTGAATGATGACCATTCCGTTAGCCAGTCTGCGCCGGTCGCCGACGTGCGCCAGAACACGTCAGGGGCCTGTCGGCGGCGGTGCCCCTCTGTGTTGACGCCCCGATCCTGAACGCGCACTTAAGGCTCCGCCCGTCGCGGGCCCGCCCGCGCGCGTTCCCGCGCGCCCATGCATCGGAGACACCCGTGCCGGATCGTACCGTGCGCATCCTGTTCGCCGCGGTCGTGGTCCTGCTGGCGCTCTACGTCGCCCAGCCCTACCTGCAGCCGCTGCTCTACTTGGCCGACACCCCCCGGGCCGTGACGGCCCGCGGCGATCTGGCGCCGGCCGAGGCCTCGACGGTGGCGCTGTTCGAGCGCGCGAGCCCGTCCGTCGTTCACGTTTTCGCGCAGAGCGCCGCCCAGAACCGCGACCTCCTCGACCTCGACGACCAGGGCGGCGAGCAGGGCGGGACCCAGACCGGCACCGGCTTCGTCTGGGACGGCGCCGGCCACATCGTCACCAACACCCATGTCGTGCAGAACGCCGCGCGGAGCGGCGGCTCGGTCTCGGTCCGGATGAGCGACGGCGAGGTCGTGCCCGCCACCCTCGTCGGGATGGCGCCGTCCTACGACCTCGCGGTCCTGCAGCTCGGGCGGGTGCGGAACATGCCGCCGCCGCTGGCGATCGGCACCTCGGCGGATCTCAAGGTCGGGCAGTCGGCCTTCGCCATCGGCAACCCGTTCGGCCTCGACCACACGCTGACGACCGGCGTCATCAGCGCCGTGCGGCGGCGGATGCCGACGAGCGAGGGCCGCGAATTGTCCGGCGTGATCCAGACGGACGCGGCGATCAACCCCGGCAATTCCGGCGGCCCGCTCCTCGGTTCCGCGGGCCGGCTGATCGGGGTCAACACCGCCATCGTGTCGCCGTCCGGCGCCAGCGCCGGGATCGGGTTCGCGATACCCGTCGACGTGGTGAACCGGATCGTGCCGGAGCTGATCAAGGCCGGACGGGTGCGCAATCCCGGCATCGGCATCATCGCCGCCCAGGAGGCGGCCACCGCGCGGCTCGGCATCGACGGCGTGGTGATCGTGCGGGTGCTGCCCGGCTCCCCGGCCGCGCAGGCCGGCCTGCGCGGCGTCGATCCGCAGACCGGCGACATCGGCGACGTGATCGTCGAGGCCAATGACCGCCCCGTCCACCGCCTCGCCGACCTGACGGCGGCCATCGAGGAGGCCGGCCTCGGCGCCGGCGTGACCCTCAAGGTCGAGCGCGATGGCCGGATCCGGCAGGTCCGCGTCACCACCGCCGAGGTCGCGGAGAACCGGCGATGACGCACCCGAACCGCCGCCTGCCCCTGCCCCTGCCCCTGCTGCTGATCCTCGTCGCCGGCGCCGCGCAGGCCGGCGAGGTCCCCACCCGCGCGCGCCTCTGCCCGGAGAACCTCCCCGAGGGCGTGCGCCTGCCGCCGCAGCCCGGCTGCGACACCGCGACCCGCCCGCCGAGGCCGTCCCGGCCGGGGCACTTCGATCTCGGCGACGGCACGAGTATCCGGATCGGCGGGAGCGCGTCGGCCATCTACGGCGTGCGGCGCTGAGCGATGGCGCTGTTCGCCGGCCTGCTCGCCTGCCTGACCCTGTGGTGGCTCTCGAAGAACTCGGGCGGCCTCGGCCGTCGGCTGCGCCGCGGTCTCCGGGCGGGCCTCGACGCCGCCCGCGGGCGGGCGCGTCTGCCGACCTTCGGCGCCTTCGCGCTGCTCGCCGCGGGGTTCCTGCTCCTGCGCGGGAACATCGTCCTCGCGGCGCTGCTCGGGCTCAGCGGCGTCTGGATGATCGAGGGTCAGGCGGCCATGACCGCGCGGCTCCGCCGCCTGATCCGGCCGCGATCCGGCGACCGCCCCCGCGACCCGCAGGACCGCCGCTTCCGCACGGTCCTGATCGACGCGCTCCTGCGCCCGGACGGCAGCCTGCGCACCGGCCGCGTCATCGCGGGGCCGGGCGCCGGCGCGTGGCTCGACAGCATGCCCACCGGGGCCGTGGTCGAGCTGCTGCGGCTCTGCCGGATCCGCGACGCCGCGGGCGCCGCCCTGCTAGAGCCGTATCTCGACCGCCGGGCGCCCGGATGGCGTGTAGACGCTGAGGGCGATCGCGACCCGCGGCCGCGCCGTCCGCCGCACCCAGGGACGATGACGCAGGAGGAGGCGTACGAGATCCTGGGGCTTCAGCGCGGGGCGACCGCTGAGCAGATCCGGTCGGCCCACAGGTCTCTCATGAAGCGCGCCCACCCCGACCAGGGCGGCAGCGCCGAGGGAGCGGCGCGCGTCAACGCGGCCCGGGACAGGCTTCTGAACCGACATCGCTGAACTCCACGCGCGTTGTCAGAGAGATACCGATCGTCGGCCGCGGGCGAACTCGGTCGCGGCCGTTCCGTATCCGGCGCGCGGGCGCGCCGTCGGGTCTCGCGGGCCTCAGCTCCGGGTGGCGAAGCAGCTGAAGCCGCTGCGCTTCAGGGCCGAGCAGGCCTCCTGGGCGGAATCCTGCTCGGCGAAGCCCGAGAAGCGGGCGCGGAACAGCGTGGTGCCGCCGTGCTCGACCTTGACCGTGTACGGCGCCGCCTTCGACAGGCTGCCGCCGACCTTGGCGCGCGCCTCCGAGAGCATCGAGCGGGCCTTGCCCTCGTCGTCCATGGCGCCGAGCTGGATCACCCAGGCGGTCGGCACGACGCGGGCGCCGGAGACCGCCTTCGGCGGCTCGTCGCGCTCGAGGGAGGCCACCCGGGCCGTGGACTTGGACGCGCCCGGGAAGGGCGGCTGGGCGTTGCCGCCGCCGGCATAGGCCTGGGCCGCCTTCGGGATCGCCTGCGGGCCCGGCTTCCAGGTGCCGCCCGGCGTCGTCGTCTTGGAGGGAGACAGGTCGAGGGGCTCGCCGGTGGTGCCGGTGGTCTCGACGTCCTCGTCGTCCGCGGAGGCGACCTGCGTGCGGGTCCGCGAGACCGCGTCGGCGACGACCGCCGGGCGGGCGCGCTCCGCGACCTCGGTGACCGGCGCCGAGATCCGGGCACCGGCATAGGCGCGCGGCAGGCTGGATCGGACGAGGTCGGCCATGATCCGGTCGCGGCCCGCTCCGGACTTGCCGCCCAGCACGATCGCCACGATCTGGCGGCCCTCGGACTTCGCCGCGGTCATCAGGTTGAAGCCGGAATCGCGGGTGTATCCGGTCTTGATCCCGTCGACGCCCTGGACATTGCCCAGCAGGTGGTTGTGGTTGCCGATCACGCGCCCGCGGAACGCGAAGGACCGGGTCTGGAAGTAGCGGTAATAGTGGGGGAAGCGGTCCTGGATCGCCCGGGCCAGCACGGTCAGGTCGCGGGCGGTGGTGAGCTGCTCCGGATCGGGCAGGCCCGAGGCGTTGGCGTAGTGGGTCCGGCTCATGCCGAGGGCGTGGGCCTTCGCGGTCATCATCTGGGCGAAGCGCTCCTCGGAGCCGGCGATGTTCTCGCCGATCGCGCAGGCCACGTCGTTCGCCGACTTCGTCACGATCGCCTTGATGGCGTCCTCGACCGAGATGGTCTGGCCGGGGCGCAGGCCGAGCTTCGACGGTGCCTGGGCGGCGGCGTGGGCCGAGATGGTCAGATCGGAATCGAGGGCGAACTTGCCCCGCTCCATCTGCTCGAACAGCAGGTAGAGCGTCATCACCTTGGTGATGGAGGCCGGGTGCCGCAGGGCGTCCTCGTTGACCGCGTGCAGCGTCTTGCCGCTCTTCACGTCCACGACCATGGCGGCGTAGGGCGGGTTGTAGCCGCCGGCCGCGCGGGCGTGGTGGTGGTGCCGGCCGCGCCGGGCCTCCGCCGGCGAGGCCAGTGCCGTCAGGACCGCGGCCGCCAGGATCGCGGCCGGGAGCGCTGGAATCGATCGAGAGCGGCCTACTACGCTACGCATCACGCCTGATTGCCTCGCGAGACCGGTCCGGCCGGTCGTATCCCCTGCGGAGCCTCCCGCCGATCGCGTGGCCCCGCTGCATCAGTGGAGAGTTAGGCAAGTGCAGTTACAGGCCCGTTAATGCGGTCGCGGCGAATGCCGGATCGTGTCGTCCCTGCCATCGCTTACCGGTCGTCCCCGACCCGCTGTCGCCGCGCGGCCATCGCCAGCCGGCTCCTGGCAGGGGGCTTACCGGCCCGAGCTTGACGCTGGCTGTCGTGCCGCACACTCTCGCGGCGGTCCGAAACGGCCGGTCGCCCATGGCCAGCCGGCTCGGCTGCGGTCCGGAGATCGGCGATGCAGAGACCCCCTGCCCTTCCTCTGGGCCCGGCCGTCCTCGGGTTCGGCACGCCGCTGCGGCGGTTCGGGATCGCGAGCCGGGCGGCCCAGTCCCTCGGCATCGAGTATCTCGACTCGTTCAAGACGGCTCTCGACGACCTCGGCGCCACCTGGGGGGCGCTGGCGGCGGCCCGCAGCCCGACCGAGATCCTGGCGGTGCAGACCGCGTACCTGCACCGGGCCGGAGAGCGCGCCGCGGCCCGCTCCGCCGCCGCCGGCGACGCGCTGCTGGGCCTGAGCGGCGAACTCCTGCGGCCCAGAGCGGGGTCGCCGGCGCCCGCGGCCCGTCCCGGCCCGACACGCTAGCGGGTCGGCGGTGATGCGCCGAAGACGCGCCGTGCGGGGCGGACAAGTGCGCACAGGCGTCTGGCGAAGTCGGCTCACCGTCTGTAGATTGATCGGCGCGGAGCTGAGCGCTGCTCCCGGCAGGCCAGGATCAGGATCGGCCGTCAGGGCCGGCGGCGCCCGCTCCGAGCGAGGGATCGGTTCGACGCACATGACACAGGTCCCCATGCAGGGCACCGCGACTTCGACGAGGGACCACCGGCCGGCGCGCATCGCGGTCACGGCATCCGGTTCGCGCGCCCCCGGGGGCGACGACCGGTCCAACACCGCGATCATCACGCGGACCAAGCCGCGGACAAAGCGGCCCAGCCTGTACCGGGTACTCCTTCTGAACGACGACTATACGCCGATGGAGTTCGTGGTCCTGGTGGTCGAGCGGTTCTTCAACAAGAGCCACGAGGACGCCTACCACATCATGATGCACGTGCATCAGAACGGGGTCGGCGAGTGCGGGGTCTTCACCTACGAGGTGGCGGAGACCAAGGTGACGCAGGTCATGGACTTCGCGCGCAAACACCAACATCCTCTCCAGTGCGTTATGGAAAAGAAATAGGCGCCGCTCGCGGTAGGCACGAAGGACAGAGGCCAGCTTTGCCAAGCTTCTCACGCAGCCTAGAACAAGCCCTCCACCGCGCCCTGGCGCTCGCCGGCGAGCGCCGGCACGAATACGCGACGCTGGAGCATCTCCTGCTCGCCCTGGTGGATGACCAAGATGCGGCCGCGGTCATGCGCGCCTGCAACGTCGAGATCGACACGCTCAAGCGCAGCCTGGTCGACTACGTCGACACCGAGCTCTCCAACCTGACCGGCGACGGCCGTCAGGACGCCAAGCCCACGGCCGGATTCCAGCGCGTCATCCAGCGCGCGGTGATCCACGTCCAGTCCTCGGGCCGCGAGGAAGTGACCGGCGCCAACGTGCTGGTGGCGATCTTCGCCGAGCGCGAGAGCCACGCCGCCTACTTCCTGCAGGAGCAGGACATGACCCGCTACGACGCGGTCAACTACATCAGCCACGGCATCGCCAAGCGGCCCGGCGCCTCCGAGGCGAAGCCGGTGCGCGGCGCCGACGAGGAGGGCGCCTCCGAGCGGCCGAGCGACGACGGCGATCCCCGCGGCGCCAAGAAGAAGGGCGACGCGCTCGACGCTTACTGCGTCAACCTCAACAAGAAGGCGCGCGACGGCAAGATCGACCCGCTGATCGGCCGCGAGAGCGAGGTCCAGCGCACCATCCAGGTGCTCTGCCGGCGGCAGAAGAACAACCCGCTGCTCGTGGGCGATCCCGGTGTCGGCAAGACCGCGATCGCCGAGGGGCTGGCGCGCAAGATCATCCAGCACGAAGTGCCGGAGGTTCTGGCCGACGCGACCGTCTTCTCCCTCGACATGGGCACGCTGCTCGCCGGCACCCGCTATCGCGGAGACTTCGAGGAGCGCCTCAAGCAGGTGATGAAGGAGATCGAGGCGCACCCGAACGCCATCATGTTCATCGACGAGATCCACACGGTGATCGGCGCCGGGGCGACCTCGGGCGGGGCCATGGACGCGTCGAACCTGCTGAAGCCTGCCCTGGCCTCCGGCACGCTGCGCTGCATCGGCTCGACCACCTACAAGGAGTACCGCCAGTACTTCGAGAAGGACCGCGCCCTGGTGCGCCGGTTCCAGAAGATCGACGTCAACGAGCCGTCGATCCCCGACACGATCGAGATCGTGAAGGGGCTGCGGCCGTACTTCGAGGAGTTCCACAAGCTCAAGTACACGACCGAGGCCGTGAAGGCCGCGGTGGAGCTGTCGGCCCGCTACATCAACGACCGCAAGCTGCCCGACAAGGCGATCGACGTGATCGACGAGACCGGTGCCTCGCAGATGCTGGTGCCCGAGGCGCGCCGCAAGCGCACCATCGGCATCAAGGAGATCGAGGCGACCATCGCCACGATGGCCCGGATCCCGCCGAAGACCGTCTCCAAGGACGACGCGGTGGTGCTCCAGCACCTGACCGAGAACCTGAAGCGGGTGGTCTACGGCCAGCCGAACGCCATCGAGGCCCTGACCTCGGCGATCAAGCTGGCCCGGGCCGGCCTGCGCGACCCGGACAAGCCGATCGGCTCGTACCTGTTCGCGGGCCCGACCGGCGTCGGCAAGACCGAGGCCGCCAAGCAGCTCGCCGCATCCCTCGGCGTCGAGATGCTGCGCTTCGACATGTCGGAGTACATGGAGCGCCACACGGTGAGCCGCCTGATCGGCGCGCCCCCCGGCTACGTGGGCTTCGACCAGGGCGGCCTGCTCACCGACGGGATCGATCAGCACCCGCACTGCGTGCTCCTCCTCGACGAGATCGAGAAGGCGCATCCGGACCTGTTCAACATCCTGCTGCAGGTGATGGACCACGGGAAGCTGACCGACCACAACGGCAAGCAGGTCGATTTCCGCAACGTCATCATCATCATGACGTCGAATGCGGGCGCGTCCGATCTGGCCAAGGCCGCCTACGGCTTCACGCAGTCGAAGCGCTCCGGCGACGACGTCGAGGCGATCAACCGCCTGTTCGCGCCGGAATTCCGCAACCGGCTCGACGCGATCATCTCGTTCGGCCACCTGCCGAAGGAGGTGGTGGCGAAGGTGGTGGACAAGTTCGTCCTCCAGCTCGAGGCGCAGCTCGCCGACCGCAACGTCACGATCGAGCTCTCCGACGAGGCTCGGGACTGGCTGGTGGAGCACGGCTACGACGACGCGATGGGCGCCCGGCCCATGGCCCGGCTGATCCAGTCGACCATCAAGACGCCGCTCGCCGACGAGGTCCTGTTCGGCCGGCTGAAGGACGGCGGCGCGGTCCGCGTGGTCGTCCGCAAGCCGGAGGACGGCGAGGCCAAGACCGGCGCGAAGGACGGCCTGACCTTCGAGTTCCCGGCCGGCCCTGTCACGCCCAAGCCCGAGAAGGACGTGACCAACGCCGCCAAGCGCCACAAGCGCGCCAAGCCCCGCACCGCGTCCCGGAAGAAGACGCCGAAGGACAACAAGGGTGGCGGCGGCAGCTCGGGCGGCGGCGTCCGGACCGTGCCGAAGGTGCCACTCGTGCGCGCCTAATGCTGTGCGTGCCGGCCGGCGGCCTTCCGGACTCGGGGGCCGCCGGTCTATGACCGCCGCGACGCGCATGCGCCGCGGCGAGGAGGCGCCCGATGACTGACAACCTGCACGAGGGACCTCTGTCCCCCGTCGCGCAGCCGGCGCCCCCCAAGAAGCTCACCCGGCGCGAGGAGCGGCGCCGGCGTCGCCAGCGGCGCCGCCGCGGCGAGGAGGTGCTCGCCTGGGTGCTCGTGCCGTTCATCTGCTTCGGCATCTACTGGGGCATCGCCGCCGGCTTCGACTTCTTCGGCACCTCGCCGGGCCAGGTCTGGGACCAGCTGATGCAGGTCAAGGCCATGATGGAGAAGCGCTCGGGCAGCCAGGACGCGCGCGGGTAGCGCGCCGCGCAGCCCGCGCGCGGAGGCCGACGCCTCCGGACGGATCCGCGCGGGCGCGTTCATGACACCGACTCGACGATCGCTTCTCGCTGCTCCCCTCCTGGCGATGCCGGCCCTCCGCGGCCGGGCCAGCGGCGGACCCGTGGTCGTCGTCGGCGCCGGAGCCGCCGGGCTTGCCGCGGCCGCCCTCCTGCGGGCCGCCGGGCAGAGTTTCATCCTCGTCGAGGCGCGGGAGCGGATCGGCGGCCGCGCCTTCACCGACCGGGCGCTCGGCGCCGCGTGCCGGTTCGACGCCGGCGCCGAGTACATCCACTGGGCCGAGCGCAACCCCTGGGCCCCGATCGCCCGGGCGGCGCAGGCGCCCGTCGCCCGCGAGGACGGCTGGGCGCGCAAGCTCGTGATCGACGGCCGTCCCGCCACCGCCGCCGAGGCGGCGCAGCGGCGCGCCGGCTTCTCCGGCCTCGACGCGCTGCTCGCCCCGAAGGCCGGCGACCCGTCCCTGGCGGAGGCGGCCCGGGCCGGCGGTCCGGACGCCGCCACGGCCGCGGCCGGTCTGAGCCGGCTCTCCCTCGGCGAGGATCCCGAGCGGGTCTCGGCCGTCGACTACGACCGGCTCTGGTCCGGCTCCGACCTGTGGATCGACGGCTACGGCGACCTCGTGGCGCGGCACTTCGCCGACCTCCCGGTCAGCCTCGGCTGCCCCGTGCGGGCGATCGACTGGTCGGGCCGAGGGGTCCGGGTCGAGACGGCGCGGGGCACGATCGCGGCCGCCGCCGCGATCGTCACGGTGCCGGTCGGCGTGCTCAAGGCCGGGGCCGTGGCGTTCACGCCGGCCCTGCCGGAGGCCGCCCGGACGGCGCTCGACGGCCTGTCGATGGGCGCCTACACCAAGATCGGCCTGCGCCTCGACCCGGCACGCCTCGACGGAGCCGCCCTCGGCGACGCGGTCTCGGCCGCGACGGGCGGACCGACCATGTACTTCGAGATGCAGCCCTTCGGCCGGTCCCTGGCGGTGGCCAATCTCGGGGGCGACTTGGCGCGGGACCTGTGCCGGGCCGGCGAGGCAGAGGCGGTGGCGCTCGCCACCGAGCGACTCGTCGCGGTGCTCGGCGGCGGCGCCCGGAGCGCCGTCGAGGCAGGCCGCCTCGCCGGCTGGTGGACGGACCCGCACGCGCGGGGCTCCTACTCGATCGCCGCCCCCGGCCACGCGGAGGCCCGCGACCGCCTGCGCGCGCCGGTGGGCGGGCGCTTGTTCTTCGCCGGCGAGGCGTTGGCTGGCGGCGGCGCCATGACGGTCGGCGGGGCGACGCTCGACGGCGAGCGTGCCGCGCGGGCGGTGCTGAAGGCGCTGGGCGCCTGAGCGGCCGACCGCCGCGGCCGGATCAGGCGGTCGCGGCGCGGCCCGGCAGCGGCCGCACCGGCGCCGCGACGGCGACCCGGCGCCGGACCGCCGCCACGGCCAGGGGCTCGGCGCGGCCGCGCAGGGCGTGGCTGCCGAGATCCTCCGCCACGAGGTCGTCCGGCAGCGGCCCCATCCGGGCGAGAAGGTCGGCCGAGACGAGGACGTCGACCCCCAGGGTCTTCGACAGCGCCTCCAGCCGGGCCGTCGTGTTCACGACGTCGCCGAAATACGCGATCTTGTGCCGCTCCAGCCCGATCTCGGCGGTGACCACCGGCCCGCAATGCAGCGCCGCGCGGAACTGCGGCACCTGTCCGAAGCGGCCGCGCCAGTTCTCCGCCTCGGCGGCGAGCCGCTCCTGGAACGCGAAGACGCAGCGCAGGCAGGCGGCGTCGCGCAGGCCCCGCTCCATCGTCCAGGTCACCAGCGCCAGGTCGCCGACGTAGTCATCGATGGAGCCGCGGGCGCGCGCCACCGGCAGCGCCAGGGCGTTGAAGACCTGCCCGAGATAGGCCTGCGCCGCCCGGTCGCCGTACCGGTCGGCGAAGCGCGTCGACCCCGTCACGTCGAGAAAGAGGAAGATCCGCTCCTCGCTGATCGGCCGGTGGTAACGCCCGATCAGCAGGTTGGCGAAGACGCCGGGGCCGATCAGGTCGCGGACCCGGAACACGAACACCACCAGGGCCGAGATGCCGAGCGCGTAGAGCAGGCCGGACTGCGACATCAGCATCGCGTTCCGCTCGCTGTACATGAACCGGAACAGCTGGTTCAGCACCGTGCTGGCCACGGCGTTCCCGACGACGATGAGCGCGATGTAGAGCGCGACCGTCGCGAGCAGGAACAGCGGCGTCGCGAGGCCGCGGACGCGGTCGCGCAGGCCCGGCGCCAGCAGCCGGCGCTCGTAGAGCAGGATCGGCGTGCCGATGATCGCGCCGCGGATCGCCGTGCCGGTCAGCGGGGCGATCCCGAAGATCGCCCCGTAGAGCAGTCCCGCCAGGGCGCCGAGACCCGGCGCCACCAGCAGGAACCAGCGCGGGCTGAAACGCATGGGTCGCGTCCCCTGCCCGGCCGACCCTCAGTCCAGCCGGAGCGCGTGGACCGAGAACAGCTGCTCCGGGTCCGTCCAGACCGTCAGCCACGTCCAGCCGGCGCGCTCGGTGAGCGCCCGGAACGTGGCCGGCGTGTACTTGTAGCTGCTCTCAGTGTGGATCGTCTCGCCCGCCGCGAAGCGGAAGGTGTCGGCGCCGACCCGCACGGCCTGCGCGTCGCGGGCCACGAGATGCATCTCGATCCGCGACGCGTCGGTGTTGAACACCGCCCGGTGGCTGAAGGCGCCGGGCTCGAAGCGGCCGGCGAGCTCCCGGTTGATCCGGGTCAGCAGGTTGAGGTTGAAGGCCGCCGTGACGCCCTGCGCGTCGTCGTAGGCGGTCTCCAGCACCGCGGCGTCCTTCACGAGGTCGACGCCCACGATCATGTGGGCGCCCGGCCCCAGGATCCGGCCGAACCGGCGCAGCAGCGCCTCGGCCTCGTGCGGGTCGAAATTGCCGATGGTCGAGCCCGGGAAGAACCCGGCGCGCGGCAGGCCGTTCAGGCTCTCCGGCAGGTCGAAGTCGCGGGTGAAGTCGGCGACGACCGGCTCGACCCGCAGGTCGGGGAAGTCGCCCCGCAGGGCCTCCGCCTGCCCGCGCAGGAACTCGCCCGAGACGTCCACCGGCACGTAGGCGGCCAGCGTGTCGAGATGGTGCAGGAGCCGGCGCAGCTTCACGGTCGAGCCGCTGCCGAACTCCACCAGCGCCGCGTGGGCCGGCAGCAGCGCGGCGATCTCGGGGCCGCAGGCCTCGAGGATGCCGATCTCCGTGCGGGTCGGGTAGTATTCCGGCAACTGCGTGATCGCCTCGAACAGCGCGGAGCCGGCCGCGTCGTAGAAGTATTTCGGCGACAGGGCCTTCTGGGGCTTCGAGAGGCCCGCGCGGACGTCGTCGAGGAAGCTCAGCGGCGGCGCGTCCAGCGTGACCGGCGTCGCGTCGGTGAAGGTGGGCTTGATGGTCAAGGGCGGCTCCGGGGCGCGTCAGGCGGCATCGGCGAGGCGCAGGCCCGTGAACTGCCAGCGCTGGTGCGGATAGAAGAAGTTGCGGTACGGCAGGCGGGCATGGCCCTCGGGAGTCGCCACCGACGAGCCCCGCAGCACGAACTGGTTGGCCATGAACTTGCCGTTGTACTCGCCGAGCGCGCCCGGGAGCGGCCGGTAGCCCGGATACGGGACGTAAGCGCTGCGGGTCCATTGCCAGACGAGGCCGAAGGCGTCCGGCAGGCCGCCGTCGCGGGCCGCGACCTCCCACTCGAACTCGGTCGGCAGGAAGCGGCCGGCCCAGCGGGCGTAGGCGTCGGCCTCGTAGTAGCTGACGTGGGTGACGGGCGCGTCGAGGTCCACCGGGCGCTCGCCGCCCAGCGTCATGGTCGCCCACCCCTCCCCGGCGCGGCGCCAGTAGCCGGGAGCCTCCCAGCCCTCCGCCGGCCCGGCATACCAGCCGTCCGAGAGCCACAGCTCCGGCTTGGCGTAGCCGCCATCCTCCATGAAGGCGAGCCACTGGCGGTTGGTCACGAGCGCCCGATCGATCCGGCCGGCCGGGATCAGCGTCTCGTGCCGCGGGGATTCGTTGTCGAACGAGAAGCCCTCCCCCGCGTGCCCGATCCAGGCGATCGCGCGGTCGAGCGTGACCTGGCCGTCCTGCGCCGCCGCCTTCGGGAACCGCCAGTCCGGGTCGTAGGCCGGGTTGAGCGGGTTCTGCGCGAAGGCGTGCAGGATGTCGGTGAGGAGGAGCTCCTGGTGCTGCTGCTCGTGGTAGAGGCCGATCTCCAGGATCGGCAGCACCGCCTCCAGGGCGCGCTCGGAGGCCTGGCCCAGCAGGGCCTCGACGGCGCGGTCGATATGGGCCCGGTAGGCGGCGACCTCCGCCATGGTCGGGCGGGTGATCATGCCGCGCTGGATGCGCGGCTGACGGGGACCCGCCGCCACGTAGTACGAATTGAACAGATAGTGCAGCCGCGCGTCGTAGATCGCGTAGCCCGGCAGGTGCTCCCGGAGCAGGAACTGCTCGAAGAACCACGTGACGTGCGCCCGGTGCCACTTGGTCGGGCTGGCGTCGGCCATCGACTGGACCTGCTGGTCTTCCGGCGAGAGCGGCGCGGCGCGGCGCTCGGTCTCGCTCCGGACCTGCCGGTAGGCGGCGATCCAGGCGGCCCGGTCGATCGGCCGGGCGGTGACCGGCGGCGGCGGGAAGGCCGGTGCCGCAGGGTCGCGTGTCTCGTCCGGGCGCAGTGCGGCTGTCGCTGCCATGACGATGGTCCCTTGTTTCAGGCCTGACCGAGAACCGTCTTCTCGACCTTGGCCGGCGCGCAGAAGATATGTTCCGGCCGTGCTCCGACAACCTCTGCGACAGCGCTCTTCCGCGACAGGGGGCTCGCTCGACGTCGAGGTCGGGCGGCCACCTGCGCGTCTCCGGCTTCTTCGCCGCGGCCGCGCGGCGGTTAACGGAACGGGTTGGGGATCACGGGTCTTTCTCTCGCCGCAGTGAGACTGCCTTAACCCTCGCTGCCGAGATTTTGGGACGCTCTTCGAGGAGTCCGGGGTTCTCATGCGGATCGATCTGATGGCCGGGGCCAGCCTGTCCGCCGCCGCGCTGCGCTGCGCCGCCGAGCCGACCATCCTGGTGTTCGATTCCGGCCTCGGCGGCCTGACCGTTCTCGACGCCGTGCGCCGCGCCCGCCCGGACGCACGCTACGTCTACGTGGGCGACGACGCGGCCTTCCCGTACGGCCGGCTCTCGGAGGCGACCCTCGTCGCGCGCGTCCTCACCGTGATGGAACGGCTGGTCGCGACCCACCGGCCCGACCTCGTGGTGATCGCCTGCAACACCGCCTCGACGCTGGTCCTCCCGGCTCTGCGCCAGCGCTTCACCACGCCCTTCGTGGGGGTCGTGCCGCCGATCAAACCGGCCGCCGAGGCGACGCGCTCGCGGCTCGTCACGCTGCTGGCGACGCCCGGCACGGTGGCGCGCTCCTATACCCACGACCTGATCGCGACCTATGCCGGCACCTGCGCGGTGACGCTGGTCGGCTCGCAGAACCTCGCCGGCTTCGCGGAGGCCGAGCTCGCGGGCGCGCCGGTGGACGACGCCGCCCTCGCCGCCGAGATCGCCCCCTGCTTCGTCGCCGAGGCCGACGGGCGGCGCACCGACGTGGTCTGCCTCGCCTGCACCCATTACCCGCTGCTGCTACCGCGCCTCCAGGCGGTGGCGCCCTGGCCGGTCACCTGGATCGACCCGGCGCCCGCCATTGCCCGGCGCGTGGTGCAGCTGATCGGCCCCCGCCCCCGCGAGGCGGACCGGCACGGCTCGGCGCTCGGCGCCTTCACGGCCGGCACCTGCCTGACCGATGCCCTGCGCGCGGCCCTCGCCGACCGGGGCATCGGCGACGTCGCCGTCGAGGCGGTCCCGCTGCCGATGCAGTGAGGCGCCGCGGCGCCTCGCGTCCTGCCAGGACTCGATCGACCAGGACTCGATCGATCAGGACTCGATCGGGGCGTGACCGGCTCAGCCCGGCAGGTCTCTCGCTGCGCCGCTTCGGCCGGACAGGTCGCTCGGGTGCCGCGTAGGGCGTCCTCCGAGAGGACGCTGCCTACCGAGTGGTGTGCTCACCCGCGGTCTGCGCCGTCGCGACCGGGGCCGCGGCCGCGTCTGCCTCGGCGGGGACGACGAGATGGACGAACAGCATGCCGGCCGCGACGATCAGCGCGAGGGCGAGGATGCGCCACAGCTCCAGGATCGGCTCCTGCGCCGGGGCATCCTGAGTCACTCGGTTCGTCTCGCTCGGCATCGCTTCCGCTTTCCCGCCTCTGACAACCCGGATCGGACACCCGGAGGATGAACGCTTCGTAAAACCCGCCCCGATCGGGCCGGCCCGCGACGACGGCGCTGGGCGCGGCGTCGGGATCGTCGCCGCCACCGCAAGGCACCGGGAGCGGACGCTGGCGATCGCCACGCCGATCCGGGCGCTGTCGCAGCGGAATGGGGCCACAGCAGGACGGGCTCGGTTCCGCGGCGTGCGGTGCCGCACCGGGCGACGCTGCGGTCGGGGTGCGGTCTCTGTCTCGAGGCCGAGCGGAGGCAGCACCCCGTCATCCCGGGGCCGCGTCGCGGAGCCCGGGCGCCGGATCCGCCGGATTGTCCCGGTCGTCCGGGCCGGAGATGCCTGTCTGCCGGATCGATCTTCTCGCCCGCGGGGCCGCTCCGGCGGGCCTACGCGGCGACCGGCAGGGCCGCGACCTCGCAGCTGTCGGCGCGCAGGCGCCAGTCGACCACCCGGGCGTCGGCGCAGAGAAGCGCCTTGGCCTGCCAGACGGCCGACACCTCCGACGACGCCCGGACCAGGATCGAGCGCTGCCGCACCCGGTGCTCGTGGCCAGTATCGTCCGCGACGGTCTTGTAGAAGGTGACGCGATAGAGGCGCATGGTTCGGGCTCCGGTCTGGCGCGGGGATCGTCGGAGACCGGGCCGGCGCGCGCATTGATCCCGCGCAAGGACAGATCCTGCGCAAGGACACGGCGCCCGCGTCGACCCTGGGCGGTCGAGGCGACGCAATCAGTTGTCGACAGTTAAATACCGCTCGATACAGGGCGTTGATTGCATTGCCGGGAATGTTCTAGCTTCCTCCACGATCGTGCGCGTCCCCGAGTGGTCCGCGGCGGGGCTCCGGTCCGGGAGTGCCTGATGTTCGAGAGTGTGTTCTGGGGCGCGGTACTCGTCGCGCTGATCGGGTCAGCCGCGCTGGTGGCGATCGGCGCCAGCGTCCAGCCGCGGTTGGGTCGCAAGATGGACGTGGACGCGCGCCTCTCCGATTCCCGCCGGACCTTCGGGCGCAAGCGGCGCTGGGCGCGCCCGCCGCGGACAACGCGGCGCCTCCGCCTGCTCCCCCTGCGGTGACGGGCGCTGCACCAAAGACGTACATCTCCCGCCGACGGCCCGCGTGATAGCCTCCGATCGACTGCGGAAATGCAGTGTTCACGCCGGGCTGGAGGGATCGGTACTGATGAGCGTGCGTCAGATTTGTGATCAGGTTCGGATCGCCGAGCAGGCGTTCACCGCCGCGCTCGGCAACATGAAGGCCACAGGCCTGCGCGAGGCGCTGACCCGCGAGCTGCAGGAGATGGAGAGCGCCGAGATCGACGCCGGTCAGGACGCGGCCTCGGCGCGGTCGGCCTCGTGGAAGCGGGTGAAGATGCTGCACGGGCTCGGCTACCCGGTCGATTTCGGCTGGCTTCACGCCGCCGCCAGCCCGGCCCGCTGAGCGGGGCCGGCCGCCGGCCGGCGATGCTTCCGACGGATTGTTTGCCGGCTTCCGGATCGGGTCGGCGCTTTCGCCCGTTGTGCCTGCCGGGTGTTGTCGCACCCGGCCGACGCGCCGACCTCTCGATCCGGACACGACATGCTGGCTTGGTTTCGCGCCCTGATGCCGCGGGAGGACCGGTTCTTCGACCTCTTCGAGCGCCACGCGCGAACGCTCGAGGATGGCGCGGCCGCGCTGCGTTCCCTTCTCGACGGGACTCAGGCCGTGCCGGCGGCCTACGCGGCGATCGCGGCCCACGAGGACGCGGCGGATGAGATCACCCGGGAGGCGCTGCTGGCGGTCCGCCGGACCTTCATCACGCCGTTCGACCGCGGCGACATCCAGGCCCTGGTCGGCTCCCTCGACGACGCCATCGACCAGATGCTCAAGACCGCCAAGGCGGTCCAGCTCTTCGAGGTCAGCACCTTCGAGCCGGCGATGCGTGAGATGGGCGCGGTCATCCAGGAAGCCGCACAGGTCACCGCCGAGGCGCTGCCGAAGCTGCGGGCCCTCGGCGAGAACGCCGCCGCGCTGAACAGCCTGACCGAGCGCGTCATCGAGCTGGAGGGGCGGGCCGACGACCTGCACAATGACGGCCTGAAGGCCCTGTTCAAGGCCTCGGGGCGGGACCCCATGGCCTTCCTCGTCGGGTCCGAACTGTACGGCCATCTGGAGAAGGTCATGGACCGGTTCGAGGACGTGGCGAACCAGATCAGCAGCATCGTCGTCGAACATGTCTGAGCCGCAGGTCGCCGCGTGACGCTCCTCGTCGTCCTCATCGTCCTCGCCCTGGTCTTCGACTTCCTGAACGGGCTGCACGACGCCGCCAACTCCATCGCCACCATCGTGTCGACGCGGGTGCTGGCGCCCCGCTACGCCGTGTTCTGGGCGGCGTTCTTCAACTTCGTCGCCTTCCTGGTCTTCGGCCTGCACGTCGCCGGCACGGTGGGCTCGGGCATCATCGACGTCGCCACGGTGGACGACCGGGTCATCATGGGCGCCCTCGGCGGCGCCATCACGTGGAACCTCGTCACGTGGTACGCCGGGATCCCGTCCTCCAGCTCCCACGCCCTGATCGGCGGCCTGCTGGGCGCCGGCATCGCCAAGGCGGGAGTCGGCGTGATCGTCTGGCCCGGCGTCATCGCCACCAGCGCCGCCATCGTCCTCTCGCCGGCCCTCGGCTTCGCCCTGGGGCTGCTGCTGATGCTGGCCGTCTCGTGGATCTTCGTCCGCGCGACGCCGCACGCCGTCGACCGCCTGTTCCGGGGCCTGCAATTCGTCTCGGCCTCGCTCTACTCGCTCGGCCACGGCGGCAACGACGCCCAGAAGACCATGGGCATCATCGCGGCCCTGCTCTACGCTCACGGCGAGAGCGGGGCCTTCCACGTGCCGCTCTGGGTGGTGCTGTCCTGCCAGACCGCCATGGCCCTCGGCACCCTTCTGGGCGGCTGGCGCATCGTCCACACGATGGGCTCGAAGATCACGCGGCTGTCGCCCATGCAGGGCTTCTGCGCCGAGACCGGCGGCGCCGCGACGCTGTTCGCCGCGACCGCCTTCGGCATCCCGGTCTCGACCACCCACACGATCACGGGCGCCATCGTCGGCGTCGGCGCGGCGCGGCGGGTCTCGGCGGTCCGCTGGAACGTCGCGCAGGGCATCGTGATCGCCTGGGTGATCACGATGCCGGCCGCGGCCCTGGTCGCGGCCCTGACCTACGCGGCGTCGGGGCTCGTCCTGCCATAGGGGACGGGCGCGGCCGGATCCGGCACCGGTTCACCAGCGATGGCGCCAACCGCCATGATGCCAGCCGCCGTGCCATCCCCCATGCCAGCCGGCATGGCGGAACCCGCCCCAGCGATAGCCGCCCCACGCGAACCGCCGGTGCCAAGGGTAGCGGTAGCCGTAGTGCCACCGATAGCCGACCCGCGGATAGACCGGGACGTAGACGAACGGCCGATAACCGAGATTCGGGCGGCACCAGCCGTAGGGATTGCGGTGAAAGCCGGGACCGCAGCCGTCGCGCGCCTCGGCGCTCGAACCGGCCATCAGAACCCCAGCGGCGAGCGCCACGGGCATGACGAGGGTGCGGATCATGACTCAACTCCAGCGAAGTCTCGACGGGAGTCCGGCCGCGGGGCCGGGCGAGGAACGGGGGGCGGCTCAGTTCGGCCAGCAACGGCGCCCATAGGGACCGATGTGGAAGCCCGCCGGGCACGAGCGGCCGCGAACGTAGCCGCCCCACTGGCCGCCGGTGCGGCAGCCGCCGTAGGGGCCGCGATGCCCGTAGGGACCGCAGCCGCCGTAGACCTGGATGATCCGGGCGCCGTCGGCCCCGTCGGAGACCGCGTCCTGAACCAGCGGCAGCGCCGAGGCGGGGACCGCGAGGCCGACGAGGAGCGCGGCCGGGACGAGAACCTTCAACATCGATGATCTCCTTCCGCTCGATCGGGCAGTCCGGCCTTGAGCCGACCGCCGCCGCCGGGGCGGAGGATCCGCCGCGGCGTGTGAGCGAAGGTTCGTCCGCGCGCGCTTCCCGGATGTGACCGGGCCGCGCCGTCCTGTAACGATGTGTAACGGCCGGTTGCCTGCTCGTTGCCGCCCGCGTTCAGGACAGGCTCGGCAGGGTCACGACGAGCCGCGCGCCGCCTTCCGCACCGGCCTCCGCCACTACCGTGCCGCCGTGGGCCTCGGCGATCTGCCGGCTGATGGCGAGGCCGAGGCCGGTCCCGCCGGTCTGCCGGCTGCGCGAGCGCTCGACCCGGTAGTACGGGCTGAACACCGCCGTCCGCTCGGCCTCGGGAATGCCCGGCCCGTCATCCTCGACCACGATCCGGCAGACCGTCCCGGCCCGGCTCACCGCCACCGCCACCGAGGAGCGCCCGAACTTGACGGCGTTCCCGATCAGGTTGGCGACGACCCGGCGCAGGGCGACCGCGTCGCCGGCCACCGTGGCGTCCCGCACCTCCTCGCCGGTCAGGCTGATCGTGGCGCCCTGCGCGGCGTGCTCGGCCACCTCGACGGCGACGAGATCGGCGAGGTCCACAGGCGCCCGCGTCGCCTCGACCGCGGTGCCGCGGGCGAATCCCAGCGACGCGTCGATCAGCTCGGTCATGGCGTCGAGATCCGCCACCAGCTTGTCCCGGAGCGTCGGCTCCGCCACCGCCTCCGCGCGCAGGCGCAGCCGGGTCAGGTAGGTCTTGAGGTCGTGCGAGATGGCGCCGATCAGCAGCGAGCGCTCGGCCATAAGGCCCGCGATCCGCTCCTGCATGCCCTGCACCGCCTGGGCGAGGCGCCGGATCTCCGGCGCGCCCCGGGGCGCGCTCACCCGCTCCGGGGCGCGGCCGTCGAACCGGGTGACCGCGTCGGTCAGGCGCCGCAGCGGCGCGAGTTCGTGGCGCGTGCCGACCAGGACGAGTCCCGCCGCCGCGGCGCCCAGCACCGCCACCCAGAGGCTCAGCGGCTGGCCGAACAGCCACGGCATGAGCGAGCGATGGTGCTGGGCCGCGGTGATCACCGCGTACCGGCCGTCGGGCAGCCGGTAGGTCGCCAGCGCGAGGCGCCCGACCGGTCCGGTGCGCTCCGCTGGGTCGATGTTGGCCGGATCGACGCCGCGGCGCAGCAGGGTGGCGTCGGTGTAGGCCTGGACGCGGTCGGCCGGCTCCGCCGTCATCCGGCGAAGCCGGGCTTCGAGGTGGGGCTCGCGGATCAGGTCGGTCGTCTCGGGCGACGCGTCGACGATCTCCGCCCGCAGCACCTCGCCGCTCACCGCCCTCAGGATGGCCGGTCTCTGAGCGGGATCCGCGTCGCGCAGCAGCGTCATGATGCCGGCAGCCTGATCGACCCGCGGGAAGCGGGAGCCGGTGGGCCACCGCTCCTCCCGGCGCTGCCAGTGATCCAGGGCCACTGTGGCGAGGACGAGGAGTGAGAGGGCGCCCAGCAGGAGCAGCATGATGCGCCCGAGGAGCCCGATGCGGCCCATCACGGGGCTCCGGAGCGGACCGGGGCGGCGAGGATGTAGCCGGCGTTGCGCACGGTCTTGAGCAGGGACGCGGCCTGGCTGCCCGAGGCGTCGAGCTTGTGCCGCAGTCGGCTCACCTGGACGTCGATGGTGCGATCGAAGGCGTCGGCGGTCCGGCCGCGGGTCCAGTCGAGGAGCTGGTCGCGCGAGAGCACACGCTGCGGCCGGGTGACGAAGCAGTGGAGCAGGTCGTACTCGGCGCTGGTCAGCGGGACCTCGGCGGCGGGCTCACCGGTGAGCACCGTGCGGGCCGCGAGATCGACCACGAGGTCGGCGACGCTCAGCCGCTCGCTCGCGGCCTCGGCGGCCTGGACGCCGGCGCCGTGGGCCCGTCGCAGGACCGCGCGGATCCGGGCCAGCAGGACCCGCGGGTTGAACGGCTTCGAGACGTAGTCGTCGGCGCCCATCTCCAGTCCGAGGACCCGGTCGATGTCCTCATCCTTGGCGGTCAGCATCACGATGGGTGGCCCGCCCGATTCACGCAGGCGGCGGCAGATGGACAGGCCGTCCTCGCCGGGCAGCATCCAGTCGAGGACGACGAGGTGCGGCGCGACGCCCGACGCGAGCAGGCGGTCGAGGGCCGCGCCACCGTCGAGGGCGACGGTGCGGAACCCCTCGCCCTCCAGGTAGCCGGCGAGCAGGGCCCGGATGTCGGGATCGTCCTCGACGATGGCGATGGTGGTGCCCTCGTGCATCGGGCGAGCATAGGGGCGGCGGACGGCACGGCAACGCGAAACTGCGCGGTGTCACAAAACGTTACACGTCCCGATCCGGACGCCGAGCCCGCGCCACCGTCAGGGTTCGCTTACTCGCCTCGCCCCCGAAGACGCTCGAGAAGACACCTATGACGAAGACCTACACCATCGCGGCCATTCCCGCGGACGGCATCGGCGTCGAGGTCATCGCCGCCGGCATCGAGGTGCTCGACGCGCTGGCCGAGAAGGCCGGCTCCTTCGCCTTCCGGTTCGACCATTTCGACTGGGGCTCGGACTACTACAAGAAGCACGGCGTGATGATGCCGGCCGACGGCCGCGAGCAGATCCGGAACCACGACGCGATCTTCTTCGGCGCCGTGGGGGCGCCGGACGTGCCCGATCACATCACCCTCTGGGGCCTGCGGCTCGCGATCTGCCAGCCCTTCGACCAATACGCCAATGTCCGCCCGACCCGGATCCTGCCGGGCATCACCAGCCCGCTGCGCAACGTCTCGGGTCCGGAACTCGACTGGGTGATCGTGCGCGAGAACTCGGAGGGCGAGTATGCGGGCGTCGGCGGCCGGGTCCACCAAGGCCATCCCAACGAGGTCGCCACCGACGTCTCGATGATGACCCGCTCGGGCGTGGACCGGATCATCCGCTACGCCTTCGAGCTCGCCCGCACCCGCCCGCGCAAGTTGCTCACCGTCGTCACCAAGTCCAACGCCCAGCGCCACGCCATGGTGATGTGGGACGAGATCGCCGCCGAGGTCGCGAAGGACTTCCCGGACGTGACCTGGGACAAGATGCTGGTCGACGCCATGACGATGCGGATGGTGACGAAGCCCGAGACCCTCGACACGATCGTGGCGACGAACCTGCACGCCGACATCCTGTCGGACCTCGCGGCGGCGCTCGCCGGGTCGCTCGGCATCGCACCGACCGCCAACATCAACCCGGAGCGGACCTTCCCGTCGATGTTCGAGCCGATCCACGGCTCGGCCTTCGACATCGCCGGCAAGGGCATCGCCAACCCGATCGCGACCTTCTGGACGGCGTGTCAGATGCTCGAGCACCTCGGCGAGAAGCCGGCGGCCGACCGGCTGATGCGCGCGGTCGAGCGGGTCACGGCGGATCCAGAGTTGCACACGCCGGACCTCGGCGGCACGGCGACGACCCGTCAGGTCACCGACGCGGTCATCGCGGCGATCCGGGGCGACAACGCCTGAGGCGCAACCGGGTGTCCGGGCGGCCTCAGGTCACCGCGCTCGCGAGATCCGGGCTCCGGGTGCCGCAGGCGCGGCAGAAGCGCTCGAAGGTGCTCTTGCGCTGCGCGCAGGACGGGCAGTGCGCGAAGATGCCGAGGCCGCAATGGGGGCAGAAGTTCGTGCTCGCGTCGTCGAGGGCGATCGGCCGCTCGCAGCCGGGGCACGCCTTCTTGGCGAGGCGCGCCAGGGCCTGGTCGGTGGCGATCTCGGTCCGCCGCTCGGCGTCCGGGCGCGCCTCCACCACCGCCTGCCGGGCGCGGTAGGCGTGCAGCGCGTTGATCGCCGCGCGACCCGCGACCAGCGTGACGATCACGCCGACGCCGTACTGCACGTAGCCGCCGTAGCTCGGCATGTAGGGGACGAGCTCGACGAAGAACGCGAAGGCCGCCGCGAAGGCGAAGCCCCACACGAACGGCCAGTTGCGGGTGCGGCGGCGCTTGAGCAGGAGCCATCCGGCGAGGGCCAGCAGCGGCAGCGTCAGGGCGAGGCGATAGCCGAAGACGCGCAGTTCCTGGCCGCGCTCGGCCGCGTCGAGCCGCGCCTGCGCCGCCGCCCGCAGATCGCTGTCCACGCGCAGCTGCGCCGCCTCGCGCTCCGACAGGTCGAGCCCCGTCCGCGCCAGGGCCGCGAGCCGCTCCTCGACGCTGCGCTCGGCGGCCTTCAGCGCGTCGAGCTGCTGGGTGCGCGCGACGAGCCCGGGATCCTGGTCGACCCGCTGGGTGGCGTCCCGAGTCTTCAGCCAGTTGGCGAAGGTCTCGCGCGCGCCCTCGGAGGCGGACTGCGCAGCCTCGAGGGCGAGCTGATCCTGCTCGACCTTCCGTCGGTTGTCGTCCTGCTCCCGGCGGATCTGCTTGAGGGCCTCGGCCGACGCCGTGCCCTGGTCGGTGTCGAGGAACTGGTCGAGGGTGTAGCGGTGCTCCACCTGCGGCAGATCGCCGACGACCAGCGATCCCAGCCCGATCAGGAACCACGCGAAGACGAGCGCGACGAGCCAGAGCGCCAGCGTGAACCAGCGTTCGGAGAGCCTTGAACCGGACCGCACGCGAATCGACCTCGCCGAAAACCGTAGCGGGTCCTTATATCCCGCGTCGCGTTCCGGGATACGCGGGCCGAGCCTGAGGGGAGAGTGCCGCCACCGCGGACGGGCGGCTCCACCGGGGCCGCGAGCGCGATCGGCGGCATCCCGACAATCGGACCCCTCCGTACCCGGACGGGTGCGGCGTTGCGCCCGGGAACGTCGCCGAGCGCACCGCCTTTTCCGGCGGTGCGCTCGCGGGCCGCGCCGACCCTCCAACCGGGACTGACTCCACATGCTGACACTCGTGCGCGGATCGGCGACGCTCCTGGTTCTCCTGGCCGCAGGGCCGGCTCTCGCTCAGGGCAAGCCCCTGCCGCAGCCTGCCACCGACGCGATGCCGCCCGTGGAACTGACGATCAGCCTGAAGGACGGCAAGCCGGTCTGCGCCCCGGCCGAGCTCAAGCTTCCGGCCGACACCAACGTCGCGCTGAACATCGTGAGCAGCGCCGACGCGCCGGTCACGATCACCGCGCCCGGGCAGTTCGAGAACGGCCTCGTGCTGCACGCCGACGGCGACCTGGTGCATGTCGCCAGCGAGAAGGGCTACACGGTCAAGCAGAACGGGAAGGGCACGCTGCGCCTGCGGACGATGAAGGCCGGGCAGGAAGAGTACGCCTGCACCAGCACGCGCAACGCCGACGCGCCCTTCAAGGGCAAGCTGGTCCTGAGCCCGGCGGCGAACTGAGACCGTGGGCACCGGCGCGGCCACGGCCGACGAACGCTCCGACGGGCCGCTCAGCGTCTACTACGACGGCGGCTGCCCGCTGTGCCGCGCCGAGATCGACCAGTATCGCCGATGCGCCGGCGCGGGCCAGGTCGCCTTCGTCGATGTCGGCCGCGGAGCGACCGAGCCGGTGCTCGGCCCGGATCTCGACCGGGATCGGGCCCTGCGGCGCTTCCACGTCCGGACCGCGGACGGGC
Organism: Methylobacterium sp. ME121; assembly: GCF_000974725.1. Lineage (NCBI taxonomy): Bacteria > Pseudomonadati > Pseudomonadota > Alphaproteobacteria > Hyphomicrobiales > Methylobacteriaceae > Methylobacterium > Methylobacterium sp. ME121. The sequence goes on along the minus strand of NZ_BBUX01000047.1, from coordinate 13,519 downwards.
AGCTGATCTCCGGTGCGGCCGCGTTCGCGCGCCTCTGGCGGACCCTGCCCGGCTGGCGCTGGCTCGGCCGCGTGGTCGACCTGCGCGTCCTGGGCGCGCGCCCGGTGCTCCCGCTCGCCGAATTGGCCTACCGGCTGTCCCTGCCGCTGCGGCCGCGCTTGGCCCGGCTGATCGCCCGCCTGCGGTGAGCCGATGGCCACCCGCTGCGTCCACTACGTCGGCTTCCGTGATGACCGGTACTGGAACGCCTACCGGATCTTCGGCGGCCCGCGCGTGATCCACCGGCGCTGGGATTTCTACGCGACCCGCGATGTCGGACCGGACGACGTGGTGGTCTTCGCCGAGGGTGACGAGACGCAGCCCGTCGCCGACCGGAACGCGACCGACCTCGACGAGCGCTGGCTGTAGCGGTCCAGCCCGGCCTGCGCACTCCTGTCGCGACGCGGCGCGGGCGGCAGGTCGGACATAGGATCGGGACGCGGCAGAAGGCTTGCCAGGCCGCCCGCGCTCTCGGCCCCGCCCCGATCTGCTCACGGGGCGGGGGAGCGCCTGATCTCACCAGCGAGTGAGCCGAGCCGATACGCAACTTGGCTCGAAGATAGATTGACCGACCGGGGTTACCGATACGTGCCGCGTGCCGCGGAACGGCGGTCCCGCGCGGGGATTCCGGAAACAGGACCGGCGCCGGTGGACCGGGCGCTTCCGCGGATGGCGCCCCGCGCGTCCGCGTCGGGCGCCGTCCAGTATCTTAAGAGGTATTGATCCCGCACAAGAAATCGTCAGTCTGACAGCAAGGTTCTACCCGAGATCGAGGAGGTCCGCGGTGGTCGAGATCCGTATGTCGGAGGACAACGACGGCCGCTGGACGGTCTACGCGCCGGGGCTCGTGGTCACCGATCTGACGCACGAGGAAGCCGAGGCGTTCGCCGCGAGCTACCGTCGCGTCACCGCAGCCTGATCGAGGACGCGCCGCGCGGCGGTGCCGGCGGGGCCGAGCGACGATCCCCGGAGGGATGTCGCGCCGTCGCGAGCACCGCGCCAGCGGAACGCCCGGCGCGAAAAAACCGCCGCGGCCGGAGCCGGGCGGTTCGAGGTGATCTCGCTGGGGAATGTCGAGGTCCGGTCTACGCGCGGGACGGTGGTGCGGTTCCGAGACCGCGGCGCACGGTGGTTGGCCCGGGCCCGGGATCTTCCGTCGAATCGGCGAGGCCCCTCGCCCCCCAGCCTGTCCGACGGCCGCCAGCACGATTCGCGTGAGGGCCGGCAGGCCACGCCATCGAGCGCCTCGTTCTGCAGACCGCTGCCTCCGCGCGCCCGATCCTCGGCAGGTCCGCGTCGGCGAAGACCCGACACCCGGATGCGCGCCGCCGATCCCCGAACGAGGGAGGCGCGACCGGTATCCGGGCCGTCAATCGAACCTCGACGGCTCGCGGCGGGGTCCCGGAGACCGGTCCGGAGTTCTCGGCCTCTAGAAACAACAAAGCCCGCCAAGGCTTTGGCGGGCTGCTGTCAGGCATTTGGTGCCCAGGAAAGGACTCGAACCTTCACCTCTCGCGAGACTGGTACCTGAAACCAGCGCGTCTACCAATTCCGCCACCTGGGCTCGCCGTCGGCCATCGGCCGGCGACGGCTCCGTTTAGGCAACGGAGCCGCCGGCGTCAATCGGGATTTCAGCCCTGCGGCCACTCCCGGATGTCGACGAAGCGTCCGGCCACCGCCGCGGCCGCCGCCATGGCGGGAGACACGAGGTGTGTGCGCCCGCGCGGACCCTGCCGGCCCTCGAAGTTGCGGTTCGACGTCGAGGCGCAGCGCTCGCCCGGACGCAGCTTGTCCGGGTTCATGCCGAGGCACATCGAGCAGCCCGGCTCGCGCCAGTCGAAACCCGCCGCCTTCAGGATCTTGTCGAGACCTTCGGCCTCCGCCTGCGCCTTCACGAGGCCGGAGCCCGGCACGATCATCGCCGAAACACCCTCGTGCACCTTCCGGTCGCCGACGACCCGCGCGACCTCGCGCAGATCCTCGATGCGGCCGTTGGTGCAGGAGCCGATGAAGATCCGGTCCAGGGTGATGTCGGTGATCCGGGTCCCCGGCGTCAGGCCCATGTAGGCCAGCGCCTTCTCCTTCGACTGCCGCTTGTTCTCGTCGGCGATCTCGGACGGGTCCGGGATGCGGCCCTGCACCGAGATCACGTCCTCGGGGCTCGTGCCCCAGCTGACGATCGGCGGCAGGTTGGCCGCGTCGAGGCGCACCTCGCGGTCGAAATGCGCGCCCGCGTCGGTGACGAGGCTCTCCCAGTAGCGGCGGGCCGCGTCGAAGGCCGCGCCCTTCGGCGCCTTGGGGCGGTCCTTCACGTAGGCGAAGGTCGTCGCGTCGGGGGCGACCATGCCGGCGCGGGCCCCTCCCTCGATCGACATGTTGCAGATCGTCATCCGGCCCTCCATCGAGAGGGCGCGGATCGCCTCGCCGGCGTACTCGATGACGTGGCCGGTGCCGCCGGCGGTCCCGATCTCGCCGATGATCGCGAGGATGATGTCCTTCGCGGTCACGCCGGGCGGCAGCGTGCCGTCGACGGAGACGCGCATGTTCCTGGCCTTGCGCTGCACCAGCGTCTGGGTGGCGAGCACGTGCTCGACCTCCGAGGTGCCGATGCCGTGGGCCAGCGCCCCGAAGGCGCCGTGCGTCGAGGTGTGCGAATCGCCGCACACGATCGTCTGGCCGGGCAGTGTGAAGCCCTGCTCGGGGCCGATGATGTGGACGATGCCCTGGCGGCGGTCGAGGGCGTCGTAGAACTCGATGCCGAAGTCGCGCACGTTCTCGGCGAGCGCCTCGAGCTGCGTGCGGCTCTCGGGATCGTCGATGCCCTGCGACCGGTCGGAGGTCTGGACGTTGTGGTCCACGACGGCCAGCGTCTTCTCCGGATGGCGCACCTTGCGGCCCGCCACGCGGAGACCCTCGAACGCCTGCGGGCTCGTCACTTCGTGAACGAGGTGCCGGTCGATGTAGAGGAGGCTGGAGCCGTCCGGCTGGACATCGACGACGTGGTCGTCCCAAATCTTGTCGTAGAGGGTGCGCGGGCTGGTCATCGGTCTTCGTCTTCGGCGAATGGGGTCGGTGCAGAACTCTCGCGATGATGCGTGGTCCTTAGTAGGCATCGCGCGCGGTTTTCGAAAGAGGCGAGCCCTGTGCCGGTCGATTGGCCGCCCGGCTGATCCGCGCGGTTGTCACCGCGGCGGCTCCGACGCGCTGGCGCGCCACCCCGCACAGGCTCTATGCCGGGACGGGGGAGGCGGCCGGCACCGACGAACGGCCGAACGTGGGAGTGAACGATGGCTGAGGCCCCGGCAGAGATCCTGTTGCTCCGGAAGATGCACCCGCTCGTGGAGAAAGCCTTCGACGGACGATACGGGGTCCACCGGCTGGCGGAGGCCGCGGACCCGGAGGCTCTGCTCGCCGAGATCGGCCCGCGGATCCGCGCGCTCTGCGTCGGCGGCGCGGTGGACGGGGCGCTGATGGACCGGCTGCCGAACCTCGAGCTGATCGCGAATTTCGGCGTGGGCTACGATGCCGTCGACGCCGCCGGAGCGCGGCAGCGCGGCATCGTCGTCACCAACACGCCGGACGTGCTCACCGACGAGGTCGCCGACCTCGCCCTCGGCCTCGTCCTCGCCACCCTGCGGCGGATCCCGCAGGCCGACCGCTACCTGCGCGACGGCCACTGGCCCAAGGCGCCCTTCCCGCTCACGGCGTCCCTGCGCGGGCGGCGGGTCGGCATCCTCGGTCTCGGCCGGATCGGGCGGGCGATCGCCCACCGGCTGGAGAGCTTCGGCGTCGAGATCGACTATCACGGCCGCAGCCGGCAGGCGGACGTGCCCTACACGTATCACGACACGCTGCTCGGCCTCGCCCGCGCGGTCCACATCCTGATCGTGGTGGCGCCCGGCGGCGCCGACACGCGCAACCTCGTGAACGCGGCCGTGCTGGAGGCCCTCGGTCCCGAGGGCATCCTGATCAACGTCGCCCGCGGCACCCTCGTCGACGAGGCGGCGCTGACCGCGGCGCTGCGGGCCGGTACGATCCTCGGCGCCGGCCTCGACGTGTTCGAGAACGAGCCGCACGTGCCCGCGGATCTCGCCGCCCTCGACAACACGGTGCTGCTGCCGCATGTCGGGTCGGCCTCCGAGCACACCCGCGCGGCGATGGCCCAGCTCGTCGTCGACAACGTCGTCTCGTGGTTCGAGGGGCGGGGTCCGCTGACGCCCGTGGCCGAGACACCCTGGAGACCGACCGCGTGAGACAGGCTCGGGCCGCCCTGCTGGCCGCATCGGCGCTGATCGCGGCCGCCGCGATCGTCCGACCGGCCGCCGCCCAGGACGTGCCCGCGGCCACAGACGAGGCCGCACCGCCGTCCCCTCCTCCGGCCGCGGAGACGCTCGCGGCGCCCCCGGCTCCGACCGCGCCGCCGAGCCTCCCCGAGAAGCTCGGGCAGGTGCCGGGAACCTGGGACCTGTCGCGGGACGGCACCAACCGCCGCTGCGTCATGACGCTGGTGCTCGACAGCGGCGAGGCGGGGCAGCGGCTGCGCTTCCCGGCCGGATGCCGGCGGGCCCTGCCGATCCTGAACGGGGTTGCCGGCTGGCTCTTCGTCGACGGGGCCGTCCGCCTCGTCGACCGCAACGTCCGCCCGGTCCTCGACTTCGCCAAGCGGCCGGACCAGCGCAGCCTCGTCGCCCAGGCCGAGGGCGGCGAGCGCTACAGTCTCGTTCCCCTCGACATCGTCGCGATGCGGCCGGCCGACGCGGCGGCCGCACCCGAGATCGCGCCGGCGGATCCGGCAAACCCGGCCCCCTCCCCGCTCCGGACGGCGGCCCGGGTCCCGGCCGAGCTACAGCCGGCGGCGACCGCCTCGGCGGGGCCGGCGCCGGGCCTCTACGCCCTCGACCGCTTCCAGCAGCGCGACACCTGCCGGATCAACCTCGATGGGAGCGGCGGCGGCGTCCACATCGTTCCCGGCTGCCACGACAGTGGCCTGGAGGTGTTCGACCCGGTGCGCTGGCGCTACACGAACGGCCGGATGACGCTGACCGCCAAGCGCGGCCACAGTATCGACCTCGTGCCGAGCGGCGACGGTCGCTGGCGGCGCGATCCCGAGGTCGGCACCACCTTCGTCCTGCGCCGCGTCGATTGACCGCCCCGCGCGGCCCGATGTCGGTCGGGTCAGCGAGACGAGCCGCGCCCGTCCTGGACCGGGAGCATCCGCTCCAGCAGCCCGTCGCGCCGGATGACCAGGTGCCACGCCGTGCCGGCGATATGCAGCAGGACCAGGGCGTAGACGAGCCACTGGCCGAAGACGTGGATCGACTCGAAGACCTTTTGGGTCGCGTCATCCTTCGGCAGTCCCGGAATCGTGAACAGCCAGAAATACGGCGTGTCGCGTCCCGACAGCGCGCTCAGCAGGTAGCCGCTGATCGGCATGATCAGGAAGATCGCGTACAGCAGGTAGTGGTTGACGCGCCCGATCAGCGTCAGGAGCCGGGGCGCCTGCGGGTCCGGCGGCGCGGGCCGGACCATCCGCCAGACGATCCGCAGGACCACGATCGCCAGGATCGTCAGGCCGACCGACTTGTGCAGCACGAACATGCTGCCCTTGGCGGGGGTCGGCGGCAGGCTGATCGCGACCCAGGCGAGCGGCAGCACCGCCAGGACCAGGGCGGCGTTCAGCCAGTGCAGCGCCTGCGACACCGGGTGGTAGCGCGGCAGTCCGGACGCCGTGACGTAGGTGGCGGGCAGCGCGGTCGGCGCCTTGCCGGCCGTGAGCGGAGAGCCTGACATGATCCCTCGCGGATGAGCGTGGTCCCGCATCGATCTAGGGCCCGCCTCAGGTCGGGGGAGTCTCCCGTCAGGCTGATGGGCCGGAGGCGGCCGTCCGCGACACGTCGAGCAGGGCGGATAGTTCCGCGGCCGCGGCGCGCAGCCGGACCGACACGGTCTCGTCGACGATGCGTCCGTCCACGAGGTCGTCGGAGCCGGCATAGACCGAGGTCGGCGCGACATGGGCCGCGAAGAAGCCGAACAGCGGCCGGAGCCCGTGCTCGACCACCAGGGCGTGGCGCAGGCCCCCGCCCGTCGCGGTCAGCGCCACCGGCATGCCGATCATCCGGGCCGGGTCGACGAAGTCGAAGACGTGCTTGAACAGCCCGGCATAGCCGCCCTGGTAGACGGGCGTCCCGACGATCAGGGCGTCCGCCGCCTCGATCGCCTCGATGAGGCGCGCGGCCGGCGCCGACAGGTCGTCCCGCTGCGTCGCGCCGAGGCCCGGACCGGCATCGATCAGGTCGTAGACGGCGAGGTCGATCCCGCGCAGGCGCCCGAGCTCGGCGCCGAGGGCCTCGACCAGGATGCGGGTGCGCGAGGGCCGCTTGGCGCTACCCGAGAAGGCGACGACGCGGGCACGGCTGGGCTTCACACTCGACTCGACACTCACCACGAAACCTTCCGCCGCAGCACGCCCCGATCCGGGCCTTCCAACACTCTGGCGCATGCGCGGCACGCGACACGAGTCGATTCGACGGTAACGCATTCCCGCGCCGGATAAAGCCTCGGCGCGGCCGCGCGGGTGGCGGTCCGGCGGGACGGTCTCGACGGAACCGTCATCCCCGGAGCCGCCAGACATGGCTGCGCTTGATCTCGGAATCCTCCAGCGTGCGCGAGACCGGCACCGCGTAGGTCGCGAGGCAGTCGAGGCGGTCCCGTGGCAGGTAGGTGCGGCCCGGGTCGCCGATCAGCACGGTGACGCCCCGCGCCTGCAGGCCGACGAGCCAGGCGGTCACGGCCTCGGCCAGGTCGCGCTCGTAGAACACGTCGGCCGCCAGGACGAGATCGGCCTGGGGATCCGTGGCGAGGAGATCGTCGGAGGTTGCGGCGACGCGGTCGCCGACGCCGTTGGCCGCGGCGTTCAGCCCGATCGCCGCGACGGCGAAGGGGTCGAGGTCGCTGGCGACGACGTGGCGCGCCCCGGCGCGGGCCGCCGCGATCGCCACCAGGCCGGACCCCGAGGCGAAATCCACCACGCGCGCCCCGTCCGCGACGTCCGGGTTGTCGAGGACGTAGCGGGCGAGCGCCTGGCCGCCCGCCCAGGCGAATGCCCAGAACGGTGGCGGCAGCCCGATCGCCTGCAATTCCTCCTCGGTCCGCTGCCAGAGATCCGTCGCCTCATCGGCGACGTGCAGGCGGATCTCGGGCGCGTGGGGGACGGGCAGCAGGCGGGTGTTGCTGCGGATGAAGCCGGCGGGATCGTCCGGTGCGCGCACGGTCAGGCCTCCAGCAGGTCGCGCCACACGGCGCGGACCCGGTCGGTCACCGCGTCCTCGGTGAAGCCACCGGTCTCGATCCGGGCCCGCGCGGCCGCGCCCAGGCCGGCGACGAGACCGGCATCGCCGCTCAGGCGCGCCAGGGCGGCGGCCAGGGCCGGCGCGTCGTCGGGGGGGACCAGCAGGCCCTCGACACCGTCGCGCACGAGGCTGCGGCAGCCCGGGACGTCGGACGCGACCAGCGCCCGGCCGCAGGCGGCGGCCTCCAGCAGCGTCCGCGGCAGGCCCTCGCCGCCGCGGGACGGCAGGCAGGCGACGTGGTGGCCGGCCCAGACCGCCGCCACGTCGGTCGTCGGCCCGTGCCAGACGATGCCGTCGCGGCTCCAGGCGCGCAGGGTGGCGGCGTCGATCGCCCGCCGGTTCGACGGGTCCGGCGCGCCGTACAGCGCCAGCTCCACCGGCGCGCCCTGAGCCCGGGCGAGGCGGACCGCCTCGACGGCGACGTCGATCCCCTTCGACCAGAGCATCCGGGCGACGAGTGCCACTCGCAGCGGCGGCATCGGCGGCAGCGTATGCGGGACGAAGAGCGTCGGATCGACGCCGGCGCCGCCCACGACGGTCACCGACCGGTCGAGCGGGTCCAGGCCCAGGGCCAGGGCGTCGTCGGGGTTCTCGAACAGGAAGCGCGTGCGGGACGAGGCCAGCGGTCCCCGGATCAGCGCGCGCAGGGCGAGGCGCGCCGCCCGCCCGAGCCGGTCGCTGCGGGCGCCGACGAGGCCGAGGCCGGTCAGGGCGAAGACGCGGGCCGGGATGCCCGCCATGGCGGCGGCCGTGCCGCCGACCAGGATGCCGCGCAGGGCGATGCAGTGGACGACGTCGGCCTTCAGCGCCTTCAGGATCGCCGCGAGCTGCCCGGCCGCGTAGCCCGCGGCCATGGGGTTGAGGCTCGCTCGCTCGGCCTCCAGGGGGACGACCTGCGCCCCGGTCGCCTCGATGGCGGCCCGGTGCGCGCGGACCCGCGTCACCACCGCGACCGAGAGACCCATGCCGATGGCGGCGCGGGCCATCGGCAGGAAATGGGAGGCGAAGAACCAGTCCTCGGTCACCACGAAGACCAGGCGGCGCATCGGAACGGGCAGATTCCCGGGGGCGGCATCGGCGTGCATCCCCCCCTCTAGCACGGCGCCGCGGCCCGTCCTGCGGCGGATGTGCAGGCCCGGAACGGCGATCGCGTGCCGCCGGTTGTCCAAGGCCTTCTCGCCGGGCGAGGCAGCCGGGCGGCGTCGATGGGAGGGGCAGGTCATGGCGTGTGTCGAGACGGCGGAGAGCGGCGGAGACCTCCGCGCCGCGGCCGAGGAGGCCGGACTCGTCTACGTCGACGACGGCCGGCCCGGGCTGACCCGCCGCCGCAGCGGCACCGGCTTCCGCTACCTCGACGCGAAGGGCGCGCCGGTGCGCGACAAGGCGGTGCTGGCCCGCATCCGCAGCCTCGCGATCCCGCCAGCCTACACGGATGTCTGGATCTGTCCCCGCCGCAACGGCCACATCCAGGCGACGGGCCGCGACGCCAAGGGGCGCAAGCAGTACCGCTACCACCCGGACTTCCGGCAGGCGCGGGAGGCCAACAAGTTCTCGCGGATCATGGCCTTCGCGGACGCGCTGCCCGGGATCCGCCGACGCGTCGACGCCGACATGAAGCGGCCGGGCCTCTCCCGCGACAAGGTGCTGGCCACCGTGGTCCACCTGCTCGAGACCACGCTGATCCGCGTCGGCAACGACGACTACGCGCGGACCAACAAGAGCTACGGCCTCACGACCCTGCGCGACCCCCACGTCCGGATCGAGGGGGCGGCCCTGTCGTTCCGCTTCAAGGGCAAGAGCGGCAAGACCTGGGACGTGTCGCTGAAGGACCGGCGGGTCGCCCGGATCGTCAAGGCCTGCCAGGATCTGCCGGGGCAGGAGCTGTTCCAGTATCTGGATCCGGACGGCACCCAGCGCGACGTCACCTCCTCGGACGTGAACGCGTACCTGCGCGAGATCACCGGCGAGGACTTCACCGCGAAGGATTTCCGCACCTGGGCCGGCACCGTGCTGGCGGCGCTGACGCTGCGGGAGTTCGAGACCTTCGACAGCGAGGCGGGGGCCAAGCGCAACATCCGCGCGGCCATCGAGAACGTCGCGGGCCGCCTCGGCAACACGCCGACGATCTGCCGCAAGTGCTACATCCACCCGCAGATCCTCGACTGCTATCTGGAGGGCGGTCTGCTCCTGCAGGTGAAGGACGCGGTCGAATCGGAACTCAGCGAGGACCTCTCCAGCCTCCGGCCCGAGGAGGCGGCGGTGCTGGGACTGCTGCAGGCGCGCCTCTCAGCCGCGGAGGACGCCGTCAAGGCCAAGGGACGGGTCAAGCCGGCGGGCGCGCGCGGGCGGGGGGCGAAGGCACCCGAGCGGTCCAAGAGCGGGACGGCAGCGGCCAAGCGCGCGTCCGGAGCCCGGAAGGCGGCCGCGGCCGCCTAGGGGGGCGGTCTCCACGAGACCGCCCGATCCCCCTCTCAGTGCCGGGATTGGTTGTCGTTGCCCGAGGAGCGGCTGTCGGTGCCGCGCCGGACCTGGTCGCCGGAGTCGACCACGGGGGCCAGGCCCAGCTGGCGGGCCAGCGAGACCAGGTCCTTCAGCCGGCCGGTCTGGGTCTTGCGCCGCAGGTTGAGCCGGTGGGTCTCCACCGTGCGCACGCTGAGCGCCAGCCGCCGCGCGACCTCCTTGTTGCTGAACCCGGAGCTGAGGAAGCGCAGGACCTCCGCCTCGCGGGGCGTCAGCCCGAGGCTCTCGCCCGCCTCCGGCGGCATCGCCACCGGCTGCTCCGACGGGACCAGGACGTCGGAGCCCTCCGCGAGGGCGAGCAGTGCCGCGCCGAGCTCGCGCGGCGACTTGGAGCGCGCCACGAAGGCGTCGGCGCCCGCGGCCAGCAGGGCGCGGAGGTCGTCCGCCGTGAGGGCACCGAAGGCGACCAGCGTGCGGAGCGCCGGCTGGCGCTCCTTCAGGGCGACGATGCGGGCGATCCCGTCGGCCAGCCGGATCTCGTCGAGGAAGACCAGGGCGACGCTGCTGCCGGCGTCGGCGCGGTCGAGATCGGCCTCGCCGATGGTGTGGAATTCGGGCATGTGCTCGAGGGTGGCGCGAACCGTCGCGCTCAGGTCCTCCGGCTCATCCAGGATCAGGACGCCAACGGCCGTACTCATGACCTCGCACCTCTCTCTCCCGGCTTGATACAGGCGGCCGGGATCGAAGGCGAAGTTCCAAGATCCGTTCCAGCAACAGCTCGCGAATATTAAGCTTTATATTGGCAGAATCGCTGCCCGAGAACGGATACTCGGCGGATCAATGCGCCGATCTGGGACGACCGTGGGACACCGCCCGACCGACTGTGCCGATCTGGTACGGGCGGTCCGTGTCAGCCCGCGACGGCGTGGACGCCCGTGCCCTGATCCGGGACCACCCGGTTCCGGCCGCCGCCCTTGGCCGCGTAGAGCGCGACGTCCGCCCGCTTGACCAGGGCCTCGACGCTGTCGCCGTCACGCCACGTGCTGACGCCGAAGCTGCAGCTCAGCGCGATCGGACCCTTGGCCCCGCGGATCCGCAGGGCCTGGACGTCGCCGCGCAGGCGCTCGGCATGCGCCACGGCCTCCCCGAGGTCGCGCCCCGGGAGGATGACGGCGAATTCCTCGCCGCCGAGGCGTCCGGCGATCCCGGAGCCGGAGATCAAGTCGGCCACGGCCTTGATCGCCACGTCGCCGACATCGTGCCCGTGCTCGTCGTTGATGCGCTTGAAGTGATCGATGTCGAGGAGGATGGCCGAGACGGCGTCCGGCCGCGGGTCCTGCGCCACGGCGGCGCGCGCGCGGTTGAAGAAGGCGCGCCGGTTGTAGGAGCCGGTCAGCGGATCCGTCTCGGCGAGGCGGATCAGTTCCTCCTGCATGGTGGTCAGGCGCTCGGCCGCGCGCAGGCGCGCGTTCAGCTCCTCGGCGCTCGGCGGCTTCTCGATGAAGTCGTCGGCGCCGCTGTCGAGGGCCTCGGCGAGGCTGCGGACGTTGCGCGCCGACGACATGGTGATGACGTGCAGCGGCCCGCGGGATTCCGCGAGCAGCCGTGCCGACCAGCAGAGTTCGAGTCCGCAGAGCGGCCGCACCTCCAGGCTGGTGATGAGGACACGGACCGCCGGCGTCGCCGCCAGGAATTTCAGCGCCCGCTCCGAATCCGTGAAGGGGTGCACCGCGTGGCCGCGCGGCTCGATCAGGGACGCGATGATCTGCAGCACAACGCGGCTCGAGTCGACGATGACGATCTGCATGGCGTGACCCGCAACTGATATCCGCCGTGTAAGCTGGAAGGCTTAACCTCCCCCCAACGGAGCTGAACCCCGGCATGACCGCGGCCATTACCACTCCGGATCGGCGCTACATCGTTGTCCGGGGCCGTCTGTGGCGCCGCGCCAATCCCGATCTCTCGGACGCCTGCCGCGCGGCGCTGGTGAAGCGCCTCATGGCGGCGCGGCGGGGTGTGAAGGAGGCCAAGCGGGCCGAGCGGGCGGGCGAGCCGGCCGCGGCGGGCGCGCTGGCTTCCGCCAGGGCCGAGGTCGACGCGGCCAAGATCGCGCTCGGCGAGCGCGGGCCGGTCTGGTGGACGGACGGTGCCCCGGACCTCAACCGGCACCTCGTCCGCAACACGCCCTACGCGGCGTGGTTCGCGGCGCTCAGCGCCGGGGAACCTGAACCGCGATGACCCGGGCGCCCGCGACCGGGGCGGCGCCGGCGGCGCGCTCGCCGCGGCGGCCGCGGGGGACGGCGTCGATCACCGTCAGGGTCGGCTGGGCCGCCGGAGCGGCCGGGATGCCGGTCACCGTCGGGACGCCGTAGGTGCCGTAGCTCCAGGGACTGGGCACGATCTGGGTCGGGCGCGGCACCCGCGTCAGCGGGGCGCCGATATAGGTCCCGCGCACGAACTCGCCGGCGAAACTCGGATCGGCGGCGTAGCCGGGCGCGTAGGCCACCGGTGCATAGGGATCGGGGCTCCGGACAGTCTGCGCCGAGGCGGGCGTCGCGGCCGCTACGGCGAGCACCGTCAGGATCATCCGGTTCGCCATGGGGCCGGCTCCGATGGTTGTCGGCGCGCGGTCCGCGCCGGATGCAGGGCCAACAGACCGGATCATCGGCCGTTCCGCGTCTCCAGTCGCGCAGAGTGCGTAAGGCCCCGTCATCCCCGGCCGATGGCCCCCAGAGGTGGGCCCGGTCAGCGGCAGGTGGTGATCCGCCGGACCACCCAGCCCTCGCCCTCGATCCACAGGCGACGGCGGGCCCGACTGCAGGTGACGTCGTCGTCCCGCTCCGCCGAGACGGGATGAACCTGCGGATTGGCCTCGGCGACCTTGGTCTCGGCCGGGCCGTTGGCGGCCTGGGCCGCGAGCGGCCAGGCGAGCATGACGGTGCCGGCTGCGGCGGCAGCGATCGTACGGAGTCTCATGGGGAAATGCGCCCTGCGGCCGTGCTTGGAGGTTCGGTCCAGGAATGCGCGGGCCGACGGTTCGGTTGCATCGCGGTTGCACCGACGGCGCGGCCGGTGCGCTCGCTCACATCGCCGGTGACGGTACCCGGCCAGCGCCGGGTCATGTCGCCGGGGCATGCCGCCCGGCGACGGCGCTTAGACTTCGCGGCTTTCACGGGTAAGGAAGAACAAAACCGGACGCGCCGGTGCCCAGCCGTCCTGCGTGGCCGCCCATCGCGGGCCGCGCGACACGGTCCACGAAGCAGGGTTCATGAGCAAGCCGAAGCCTCCGACCAACGCGCTCCTGACGCCGGAGAAGCGCACCGACGACGTGGACCAGACGATCCGCCCTCTGAGCCTGTCGGAGTTCATCGGTCAGCGTGCGGCGCGTGCGAACATGCAGGTGTTCATCGAGGCTGCGAAGAAGACCGGTCAGGCGCTCGACCACGTGCTGTTCGTCGGTCCGCCGGGGCTGGGCAAGACGACGCTGGCCCAGATCGTGGCGCGCGAGCTGGGCGTGAACTTCCGCTCGACCTCCGGGCCGGTGATCGCCAAGGCCGGCGACCTGGCCGCGCAGCTCACCAACCTGGAGGAGCGCGACGTCCTGTTCATCGACGAGATCCACCGGCTCAACCCGGCGGTCGAGGAGATCCTCTACCCGGCCATGGAAGACT
>NZ_BBUX01000048.1:0-45952 GCF_000974725.1 Methylobacterium sp. ME121 | reverse complement strand
CCGGTCGCGCTGCTCCCGGCGGCTGTGCCGGGAGATGCGGCGGCGGGCGCGAGGGTGCTGGTTCGCCTCATCGCTCTCCGCCGCCGAAGAGCAGCCTTCCGGTTGACCTTCGCATCCCCAGCCCGATCAAACTGGCCGCGAGGTCGGCAGCACCCTGGGAGCGCACGCTCCCGGGGTGTTCCTGCGTTCCGGCACGGAGTGCCACGGCGATCAGCCGACCGCCCAGAACAGCGGGAGCGCGCCGGCCAGGAACAGGGCCGAGGAGACGAGCACCGCGAGGCGCTCGCAGTGCTCGAGAATGACGGCGCGGGAACGGGCGAACAGGGCACGGCCGGGGGCGGGGGCGAGGACGTCAGGCCCGCCCCTGAACCGTGACGGATCGGGGGTGGCGCGCCGTCCACAGGGGTCCGTCGGCCCGTGTCGCGGCCGCGTCACAGGGGCCGGGGGTGCTTGCTACCAGTACCGGTTCGGCCAGCAGCGCCGCCCGCCGCGACCGAGATGAAAGCCGCGCGGGCAGGCCCGACCGACATACCCGCCCCACTGGCCGCCGGCGCGGCACCCGCCATACGGCCCACGGTGGCCGTAGGGCCCGCAGCCGCCGTAGACGTGCTGGATCAGCCCGTCCTGCGCGGCGGGGAGCGGCGACCCCGGGACTGGCAGCGCCGAGGCCGGCACGGCGATGCCGACGGTGAGCAGTGCCGCGGCGGCGAGTGACTTGAGCATCAACCCATCTCCAGATCTTGGCGGAGCCGACCTCCGTCGGCGCTGCCCGAATACCTGGTTCCGTTGAAGACCGGGTGTCACGGACCGCTTTGATTGCCCGTATCGCGGGAGCCTTCCTTTAAGTCCCGCCTCGATACTGCCGATCCACCCGCTCAGGCGCCCGCCGCGCCGACGATGACGGTGTTCGCTAGATCTATGGCCTGGGTCGCCAGCTCACTTTGGGAGAGCCGTCGCCGATCCGTCGCTCTGCCGCGAGGCGGTATGCTGCTGGCTGCCGGTCTGCCAGGTCCAGTAGCCCGCGATGGCCCCCGCAAAGACGAGCCCCACGACGACGAGCGCGATCACCAGAGGTTTGAGGTCGCGCTTTTCCCGTTTCCTGGATCCGTCCACGAAGCCTCCTCTTGGCTTGCCTTGAACTGTCTGCGCGCCGGACTGGATCGGCCGGCGGCCCCTCTCTCCGGTCAACCGGCCGGACGCCAACAGAGATCCGGGGTCGCGCGGCCGAACGAGGTTCGTCGCGGGGTGTCCGTTGGTCGCCGGTCTCCTGCCGAGCGGATCGGTGGCCGTCAGGCCAAATAGCTGCGCGGCACGCGTGCCTCGGCGCGGCACATCGGTCCGCCGCGTGGTGCCGGTTGCGAGGTCCGGTCAGCGCGCGGCCGCGTCGTCGCGGAAACCGCGGGTATCGAAGATCCGCCGGACGACGCCGGTGCGCTTCGCCCCCTCGAGCCACGCCGTGACGTAGGCGGGCGGCAGGTCGGCCCTTCGGAACGGCGACGGCGACTTGCGTCTGCTGGAAGCCGCCCGCGACGATCCGGGAGCCCGGGATCTGCGCGACCACCGGCCGTAGCGTGTGTTGCGAGAGCGCGAAGGCATCCGCCTGCCCAGCGCGCATGCGCGCGAACGCTTCAGCCACGGACGGGACGGGGAGGGCTGCGTCTGGGTCAGCGTGCGGGCGGAGATGCGGATCGTCGTCGTGCCCACGATCGCCACGACCCGGAGGCCTGGTCGATCCACCTGCGCCCCTCAACCATTAGACCGAGAAAGCGAATCGCATCCGCGATGTCCGGCTCGGTCTTACACCAGAAGAACGCCGGGTACCGCTCCGCGCGATCGGCCGGGCCGGTGTAGCCAAGCTGGCGGTCGAAGCCCACCTCGGTGAACCTTGGCTCGCGACTGTCGAAGGAACGCTGATAGGTGAGCGCAAGGTGCTCGCTGAGCGCGTCGGCCAGCATCTTCGTCACATCGAACGTGGGTGGTGTCTCGCAGATTGAATGAACGCCGACACGGCCCGCTGTGTCGATCAGCACCATGACATTAAGTGACCGGCGGCCCATACTGCGGAAATGCCTCGGAAAGTGTCGGGGCGTCGATCTCCGGGGCAGGCTCGTAGGATCTCATAGCCGCCGTGGCTACGCGCCCATTCCCCGGCTCGGCCGGTCCAGAAATCGAGGCGCTGGCCGGTACCATCGAGCGCGTCACCTTCCACAGCCCGGAGACCGGCTTCTGCGTGCTTAAGGTGCAGGCGCGGGGCAAGCGCGACCTCGTGCCGGTGATCGGGCACGCCCCCGCCATCGCGGCCGGCGAGTGGATCACCGCCACCGGCATCTGGCACACGGACCGCCAGCACGGCGTGCAGTTCAAGGCCGACACCCTGAAGGTCACGCCGCCCACCGGGGTCGAGGGCATCGAGAAGTATCTCGCGTCAGGCCACATGCGCGGCATCGGCCCCGCCATGGCTAAGCGCATCGTCGCGGCCTTCGGCGAGAGCACCTTCGAGATCATCGAGGCTGAGCCGCAGCGCCTGCCTGAAGTCGCCGGCATCGGCCCGAAGCGCGCCGCCCGCATCATCGCCGGCTGGGCCGAGCAGAAGGCCGTGCGCGAGATCATGCTGTTCCTGCACGCTCACGGCGTCGGAACGGCGCGGGCGGTGCGGATCTTCAAGACCTACGGCCACGAGGCCATCGCGGTCATGACCGAGGATCCCTACCGGCTGGCCAAGGACATCCGCGGCATCGGCTTCAAGACCGCCGACGCTATCGCGATGAAGCTCGGGCTGACCCCGGAGGCGCCTCAGCGGCTGCGCGCGGGCATCTCGTTTGCCCTTCAGACGGCGACCGACGGCGGCCACTGTGCCCTACCTGTGGCGGAGCTGATCAAGCTCGCGGGCGAGCTGCTCGGCGTCGAGGCAACGCTGATCCGTTCGGCGCTGCTCGACGTGCTGGAGACCGGTGAGGTTGTGCAGGACATCCTCGGTGATAAGGCGTGCATCTTCCTGGCCGGGCTGCACGCCGCCGAGCGGATGATTGCCGAGCGGCTACTCCGGCGAACGAAGGGCACGCCGCCCTGGCCGGAGATCGACCTCGCTCGGGCGCTGCCCTGGGTCCAAGAAAAGACCGGCAAGGCACTGTCACCTTCGCAGAGTGAGGCCGTGCGCCGTGTGCTCGGCGCCAAGCTCGCGGTGATCACCGGCGGTCCAGGGGTCGGCAAGACCTCGACGCTCGACACGATCCTGCGCATCCTGCGGGCGAAGGGCATACAGGTGCTGCTCGCCGCCCCGACTGGCCGAGCGGCCAAGCGCATGACTGAGCAGACGGGGCTTGAGGCCAAGACGATCCACCGCCTGCTGGAGATCGACCCGAAGCACGGCGGCTTCTCGCGCAACGAGGAGAACCCGCTCGCCTGCGACCTACTGGTGATCGATGAGACCTCGATGGTCGATGTGCCGCTGATGAACGCCCTGACCAAGGCGGTCCCAGAGCACGCGGCGCTGCTCTTGGTCGGCGACGTTGACCAACTGCCCTCCGTTGGACCTGGGCAGGTATTAGCGGACGTCATCGCTTCGGGGGCTATCCCGGTGGCGCGACTGACCGAAGTGTTTCGACAGGCGGCCGAGAGCCGGATCGTGGTGAACGCACACCGGATCAACGCCGGCAAACTGCCCGAACTGGCTGGACGGGGCGCGGACAGTGACTTCCACCTGATCGAGATCGAAGAGCCCGAGGCGGCGGCGGCGACGCTGATCGAGGTGGTGACCCGGCGCATTCCGCACCGCTTTGGACTCGACCCGGTCCGCGACGTGCAGGTGCTGACGCCGATGCAGCGCGGTGTGCTCGGCGCGCGCAACCTCAACCATGAGCTTCAGGCGGTGCTGAATCCGAATCCCTCTACCTCGGTGGAGCGGTTCGGCTGGCGCTTCTCGCCGGGGGACCGGGTGATGGAGAGCCAAAACGACTACGACCGGGAGGTGTTCAACGGCGATCTCGGCACGGTGGCGCGCATCGATGAGGACGAGGGGGCGGTGATCGTCGATTTCGAGGGTCGGAAGGTGATCTATCCCTACGGTGAACTCGACACGCTGGTACCGGCCTACGCCACGACCATCCACAAATCGCAGGGCTCGGAGTATCCGGCGGTGGTGATTCCGCTCGCCATGCAACATTGGACCATGCTGGCGAGGAACCTCCTGTACACGGGTGTGACCCGCGGAAAGCGACTCGTCGTGCTGCTGGCACAGCGCAAGGCGCTGGGGATCGCGGTCCGCGGCGGCAACATGCGGCCGCGCTGGACCAAGCTTCATGAATGGCTCAAAGCGACAGCACAACCTCAGTGAAGGTTGTCACGAACGGGAACGCAATCGAATGTATGGTGCATGACCGACCTGATGCCACTCGACGCCGCCTCCATGCCAGTATCTGTGCGCGATTCGTCGAGGGCGTGAACGGCCTGCGCGAGCACCTGTTTGAAGCCGACCACGAGGAGCCCAGCCAACCCTGCCTCATGCTGCGGCTCAGCTTCCACGAGCTGTCCTTTTCGTAGCGTTGAATGATCGCCGCCCTCGCGGAGGCCGGCCATCACGTGCGTTAGCGAGGGGCTCAGATGCCGGATGCTAAAGGTATCACTGCGGCTTACCGCAGCCCTATGCACGGACCTCGTGAGGACGTTCGCTAGGTCTTTCCCAGATCACCTGTCACCAACCAACAGGATCCCCATGGCCGGCCTCAAGGACAAGCGTGGCTTTATCGACAGGGACCGCCTCGATCTGTCGGAACGCAAGGCTGTCGAGTTCTGGATCAAGCGCTGGGGTGTGACGCAGGACCAGCTTACGGCCGCGCATCGCAAGGTCGGTCGAATGACCAAGGACATCGCCGCCGAGCTAGGCAAGAAGCGTTAGGGGCGCGACCGCCCCAACGAGATAACTCCTCAAGGGACGTCGTTGATGGCGAGGCCGCCGCACCCTGATCGCGTTCGGACCAGTGCCCTGGACTTCTGGTTGGCCCGGAGCGCCATCGCCTGCGTGGCTGGCCTCCAGTTGCTCGTTGTGAACGACTTCTCGCTCGGACCTCGCTGGCTCGCCCCGACGCTCGAACTGGCGCTGCTGGTGCCACTCTCGGCCGCCACGGCCTGGAACCAGGGCCGGGCGCGACGCGCCACGACAGACGCACACTGGGCCGAGGTGCACCGCCATCATCGCCTGATCCGCAGGATGGCTCTCTTCATGACCACGCTGATCACCGTGACCAATACCGCCGCTCTTGTAGCCCTGGTCCACGCCCTCCTGAATGGCAAGGCAGCCGGCGGCCCGACCTTGCTCGTGGATGCCCTCAATATCTGGGGCACCAATGTCGTGATCTTCGCCCTGTGGTTCTGGACGACGGATCGCGGCGGTGCGGCGTTGCGCGGCCACCCGAGTGCGCGGGATCCAGACTTTCTGTTTCCACAGATGACGCTGCCGCAGCAGGATACGGCTGACCCGTTCGTGCCGGGCTTTGTGGACTACCTGTTTCTGGCCTTCACCAACGCCACCGCCTTCTCGCCCACCGATACGCTACCGCTGACGCCGCGCGCGAAATTGCTGATGATGGCTGAGGCGTTGGTCTCCCTACTCACGGTGGCTCTGGTCGCCGCGCGTGCCGTCAACATCCTGGCATGATCAGGCCGCAGACCTGAAAGGCCTACCAGGTTCAGGCGGCGAGCCGCACGCAACCGCGTCAGGATCGGCTCGCGCGCCTGAGCCAGCGCCGCCGATGGGCGCCGCGGTCGCGCTTTTCGTGCAGGTTGACCAAGCTCGAGGCTGGTAACCGATCCCATAGGCCACCGCGCGGCTACACCGACTACGGCAGCCTTGATCGATCTTGAGCGGCTTGAGATGCAGCGGCGCGACCCAGACAAAGTCGGCCGCGTACCGGTTTCTGCAACCCGCGCCACGCCGATAAATCGCTCCGTGATGCGCATCGTAAACAAGAATTAACGCTGTGCGGGCATCATTCTTGGTCAGATCGATTAGCCGTTCGGACCGACAAGGTCCGCTTAACTGACATGAGAGACAGCCGGTCCATGCCTCGCCTGCTCGAACTGATGCATTGGAAACTTCAGATGCTTTTTGCATGGAAGCCAACACGCGCTCAGTTGCTGCCCCTGGTCCTTGGGGTTTACGCCATAGCGGGTTGGGGAGCCTACGCGAATAAAGCGTCGGCCAACCGCGATCTCACAGCTCAGGTCAGCCTTCTTCAAACCGAGCGAGACGGATTAGTGGGTCGCCAGAAAGAGTTGGAGCAGGCGAACATGGACCTCGTTCGTGAGTGGCAAGGCAAACTCGCCTCTGCCCGCGCGGAACTCGGCCAAGCTATTGCGGCCCGTGACGCAGCGAAGGGGCAGCTTGCCGGTTCACAGCGCGAACTCGTCGCTTCGAAGAAGCGCTTTGAACAAGCTCGTGATCGGGTATCTGAGACGGGCAGCATCAAGCCGGCCGAGACGTCGAAGAAGGCTGGAAGTAAGCCATAGAGGCGCCCGACAGGCCGGTCTTTGGCATGATGAAGTCGAACCAAGCTGCTTCTTTTGGGGTAAGCCTTAGGGGCCCTGGTTGCGAAGCCGTGACCATGCCCTGCTGATGCGATGCGTCGCGATCTTCGTCGCCGATAACTGCCGAAAGCCGCGCTCTGGCATTTTGGGGATGGAAGCGCCAAAGCCGGCGATAAGGCCAACTCAACCCTGGATTTTGTTCCTGTTCTGTTCTAAATAGCCTCACGGATCGAGCCCCTGTTCAACCCCTCGGTTGCTCCGAGCTACCCCGTGTCATGGCCGATACCGAAATCCCGCCACTCAGCCCCGACGACGCCAAGCTGATCCGCAATGAGCGGGCGAAGCTGACAGCGATGTGGGTCAACGGCGTCGCCGTCGCCTCCGTGGCTGTCGGCGGCATCTCCCCGTCAGTGGCGATCTTCTCGGGCACCGCCAGCGCGCTTACAGCCAGCGCTCTCCTGGTTAGTTGGAGTCTCTTGGCAGGTATACTACATCTGGTGGCCAGACGCCTGCTTGGAGCCCTGCGCGCGTGAGCCTGACGCTCGCACAGATGCTTGTTCTTTTTCTCGGCCCGCTCGTTCTAGCGACGATGGTCGGCATTGTCCTGTGGCTGACGCACGAGAAAGAGTCCGACCGCCTCAAGCGCGTCGAAGTTGATCGTGCTATATGGCTCAAATATCAAGCCGATCATAAGACGAATAGAGAGTAGTCAATCTTCAAATTTATAGGCCATTGCCATACGGATTTGACGAGCTCGAGCGCTGGCAGATCGGCGACCTGGCCTTCTTTGACGCGGACCTGTGGGGCCTTGCCGCGATCCGCAGGCTCGTCGGGGATGTCGACCCGCGATAGCTCGGTGCCGTCACGCCCACCGAACCGCTCGCGTCGGCCCGCGGCCACCAGCTCGAGGCCCTTCGCGCCTGCCTTCTCTACCCGCAGGAACTGCGCCGCAGCGCCTATCTGTCGGCCAAGTCGGTCCTACGCAAGCGAGGGTTTGTCGAATTCCGCTCGGCGCCTGGCCCGGGGCGTCGCGAGGACGCGTGGTTCATCACTGCGGCCGGCCGTGCGCATCTCGTGGAGATCGACGCAAGCAAGCCGTGCGGCGGGCGCGCGGCCGGAGCCTAAAGCAGGCTGCCCGACGTCGGCGCGGTGAGCGTCTTGCCCGCAGGGGTCACCAGCTTCGAGAAGGCCGACGCGGCCGCCGACGCCTGCGCCTCGGACGGGAAGGTCCGGTCCAATTCCATCACCGTCAGATGCGAGGCGTCGAGCAGCACCTAGGTCCAGAGGTGGCGGCCGGTGGATCGGATCTCGAAGTGCACGGCTGGCTCGGTACGCAGCTGGACATAACCGCACCTTGCGCTCGAAAAAGGCCCGAGGCGTTAATGGCTTGGCCCGGCGCAACATCCTGCGCCGGCTCACATCGCGGTTGCTCCCGACATCCTTGCAGATCACCGGCGGGGTCAGCCGCGCCCCTTAGCCGCGAGCTCGCAAGTTTGGCGCGGGGGCGCGGAGCTGTTGAGGGGGAAACCCGAGGGCGCCTCGACAGGCATGCGGCAGCCGATATTCTGACCGCATGTACGCAGTTCTCATTCTAGCTTTGGTGCTGTGCCTGATCTCGCCGGCGGGCGCTGCCAGTCGCCGCGATAGCCGAACGCTCGCGCAGGCAGCCTACGTTCTGAGACATGCGCTGCCGATCACTTCGACGAAACTCAAGGTCTTATCGGCAGACCGCGCGCTGCTGACCGGCGGGGATGATGGCGCGGTGATCGTCACGCGGATCAATCACTGCTCGTACTCGATCATGTCGACCCGAGTTGGCGGCTATAGAATCAACTTCAGCCGCCTGTACGGGACGTTCGAGCGTGAGGGGACGGCAGAAGCTGCGCGGATCGTGCTCCCCGGCAATAGCGATGCTGCGTGCTCCATGCCACTCGACGGTCCCGATCAGTGCGCCTCCACGGTCATGCTGAAGCGCGTGAGACCACAACAGGAAGCCACTCTGCTTGCAGGCGTGACCTACCTTCTCGACCGAGGCTGCCGCGCATCCGCCGCGCCTGTTGACCGCCCCTAATTCGAAGGCCGGCTCAGCCGAAGCAATCAGCAGCTACGCAGCTCTGCTTCTGGCCGCGATCTCCCAGACCGGCGGCCCCCACGTCCGCCCGGGCGTGGCCCGGTAGCCGGAGAAGCGATCGAACACAGTCCGGTCAGGCTCGACGCCGACGACCCGACTGTGGGTGACCATCAGGGCGCCGGCATACCCGACGCGCAGGAAGCCGTGCTCCGGGCCAACTTCAGCAGTGGGCATGCCGGCTTTTAGATGCTCATGCGCCACGATGATCCCAACCTTTTCGAGCCGGCGCACGACGCCCTGAACGCTGCCTGTCTCAGGGCTTAGAGTCTTGATCATCTCGCTCGCGGCATGCCGACCAGCTTTTTCGCCTCGAGTGGCAGGAGAAGGCGAGCCGCTCTTCGGCGGCATGGATCGGGATTGTCTCACCCGTTGGAGCCGGTACGCGCCTCGATTCGGCGTCAGGATGACCGGCGGCGATTAGAAAACGCGTGCGGTCTGACGCAAGCAAGCCTTAAGCCTAACGGTCTATATGTCGGCTATCGCGTTGCATTCCGATGTTAACTATGACGCTCGCACTATTTGCTGCCCTGATCGCCGGGGCAGTGTGTCTCGGCATGATCTCTGCGCTCGTGCCGCTTCAGCGCCCGCGGCAAGAGATCGAGTTGGCGGATCTTAACGAGGACGAGTTCTTCGACATCGGAGGCCCCATTATCGATTTGCAGGCTACGCGCTGAAAGCGCCTCTTGCGAGCTAACCGTTCGTCGGTCGACGGGGCACTAAAAGGCGCGCCACGGCAAACCGGACAGATCAAAACGAGAGGTGCTTCGTGGACCCTCAACCCTTCACCATCGAGACCGAGGCCGAGGCCCAGACGTATCTGGCCGATCTCCTCAGGAACCCGAAGAATCGGTCGATGAGCGAGATTGCGAGACACTGCGCCCTGCGAATCCGCGACCAAAAGATCAAAGCATTTTTTCTAACCGAAGGCGCCACGATGCTTGCCGAGATGAAGGGATAGCGCCGAGACAAGGAAACCCGCGCCGGCGGACCGGGCGGGTTGAGGATCGACACTTGAGGTCTCGATAGCGGAGTGGCGAAACGCCCGGAACGTTAGGCGGCCTTGTGTCGGCCCTTCCGCTCTGGCTGAGCCACTTCGTCAATCAGCGCAGCCATTGCACCGGGTCGGCCGAGGCCGATCGCCTTGGCGAGAGCAGAACGCTGTTCAGCGTAGCTCGGGGCCACCATCGGATAATCTGCCGGCAAGCTATAGCGCTCGCGATAACTGCGCGGATCCAAGCCGTGACTGGTCAGGTGGCGCTTCAGCGTCTTGTAGGTCTTGCCGTCGATGAAGCTGACGATACCATCTTGGCGGACAGACTTGCGAATCTGGGCTGCGCTCGGCTTCTCGACCTCGGCCTGCAGGACAGCGCCAGTCGAAGGGTTCGGGGTGCCGGAAACGAGGCTGGCGATCGCGCCGTGCACACTCCGGATCAAGTCAGGCAGTTCGGCAAGGGGAACTGAGTTGTTCGATACGTAGGCGGCAACGATGTCGCCGGCCAGCTCTACGATGCCAGCGGCGTGGTCAATGTTTTCGCTTGTCACTTTAATCCTACTGCTTTTGATGGCTCGGGCAGACATGCCGCACGGCACGCCCATAGCCATATCGTGCTGAAAAAAGCAATATGCTTGGTATCAATACTTGGGATAGATAAAGAAATCCTAAGAACCTGTCGTGCACGCGGCATTGTGCAATACCGGAAGGCGACATGCGTGTCCTCACCCATCATCGGGCACGGACAACCAAAAAGCCCCGCGCGGCAGTGCCGGCGGGGCTGAAGTCGGGAGGAGCAATGGCGTCGCAAGCGGCGGGCCAGACGGCACGAATGAGCCGACACGGCTGAAGCCCGGCAAGCGGATGGATGCTTAAAAGAACGGAGGAAGCCCCTGAGACACGTCTGCTCGGAGATGCCCATCCGGCGCAGCACCTTCGCGGTCGACGTCCCGGTCTCGGCCTGCTTCAGTGCGAAGGCGATCTGCTCTTCGGTGAACCTGCTCTTCTTCACGGCTCTGCTCCTCCCGTCAGGGTCTTACACAACCGGAAGACTCGCACTCACGCCGGACCAACGCGATAACGGGACGTCAATGAGATCGAGCAGCTAGGCATTGTCGGGCATGTGTATCTCGCCACGGCGGGGCGACCAGGGTCCCACCCTCGAACACACGTGGCACGCTGCATGCCGCCGGCGGACTTGTGCGTCCGGCAAGAGACGGCCCGCGAACAGGCTCGCGCCGTCGCGGCTCAGCGCGGTTGAGCCTAGCCGCCGGTTCGCGGGCGGTCCAAAAAACGACTGATCCGTTTCGGCCCTCGGCATGGTCGATGCAGAGGGGTTCTGGTGACCGGCCGCCCCGGCTTCGGTGAACGGGAACTCAGCATGCTGCCGGAGGAAGTAGCCAGGTCGCCGATCCGCGGCGGGCGCGTCGCGATCGCCGGGCTCGGCACCGTCGGCCGGGCTGTGGCGCGCGCGCTCGACAGGGGCGCCATACCTGGCCTGAGCCTGACCACCGTCGCGGTCCGCGATGCCGCGAAAGCCCGGGCCGAGCTCGCGGCGCTCGACGCGCCGCCCGAGGTCGTTACCGCATTCGACGCCCTGGAGCCGTCGGCCGACATCGTGCTGGAATGCGCGCCGTCCCAGCACCTCCCGGCGATCGTGCGGCCGTTCGTGACGGCGGGCAAAACCGCCGTTGTGTTGAGCTGCGGGGCGCTGCTCGAGCACGAGGACCTCATGGAGACCGCCCGCGCCCACGGCGGTCAGATTGTCGTCCCGACCGGCGCCTTGCTCGGCCTCGACGCCGTGACGGCCGCAGCGGAGGGGACGATCCACACCGTGCGGATGATTACCCGCAAGCCCGTGCGCGGCCTCGTCGGCGCACCCTACCTCGTGGAGAACGGCATCGAGATCGCTGGCATCACCGAGCCGATGCGGGTCTTTTCGGGCAGCCCGCGCGAGGCGGCTCGCGGGTTTCCTGCCAACCTCAACGTCGCGGTCGCGCTCTCACTCGCCGGCATCGGCCCGGACCGGACCGAGCTCGAGATCTGGGCCGATCCCGTCCTCGATCGCAACACCCACCGCATCGAGGTCGAGGCTGACTCAGCGCGGTTCTCCATGACGATCGAGAACGTGCCGACCGACGAGAACCCTCGTACGGGCCGTATCACGGCTCTGTCGGTCATCGCCTACCTGCGCAAGCTCGCCGCCCCCCTCCGGGTCGGCACCTAACCGGGCTGAGCTGGCACAGCCCGTGCTGCCAGTCGGCTGCGCCCGGGCCAGCGTCCGCGCGCGGATGCCCTCTCAGACCCGGAGCGGTTCGTGACATCGACGAGCGACGAGATCCCGTCCGAGATCGAACGGGCGACGATGCGGCGTGTCACGCTTCGGATCATGCCGCTGCTGATGCTGGGCTTCCTCGTCGCCTTCATTGACCGGGTCAACGTCGGCTTCGCGGCGCTGCAGATGAATGCCGATGCCGGCCTATCCGCGTCGGTCTTCGGCCTAGGCGCGGGTCTATTCTTCGTCGCCTACTTTTTGTTTGAGGTGCCCTCGAACCTGATGCTCGAGCGGTTCGGCGCCCGCCTGTGGCTGGCCCGGATCATGATCACTTGGGGGTTCATCTCGGCGGCCACCGCGCTCGTCATCGGGCCGATCTCATTCTGCGCGGTGCGCTTCCTGCTCGGTGCGGCGGAAGCCGGCTTCTATCCCGGCGTGATCTTCTACCTGACGCACTGGTTCCCGAAGGTCTATCGCGCCCGGGTGATCGCCCTCTTCGCGGTGGCTGTTCCCCTGTCGAACTTCGTCGGCTCGCCGCTCTCAGCGGCGCTACTCGGGCTCGACGGCTGGCTGGGCCTGCGCGGCTGGCAGCTCATGTCGATCGTCGAGGCCGCGCCCGCCGTGATGCTCGGGCTCCTCGTCCTGAGGTATCTTCCGGAAGGGCCGGATCGGGCGACTTGGCTCGACGAGGGGCAGCGCGGCTGGCTCACCGGACGCTTGGAAGCCGAGCGCGCGGAGCAGCCAATGGTCCGATCGTCCGTCTGGCGAGTCATCCTCGATTGGCGCGTGCTCGCCGCGGGCTTGATCTTTGCTGGAAGCGTCGGCGCGAGCGCGTGTCTGTCGATCTGGCAGCCGCAGATCTTCAAGTCCCACGGCCTCTCAACCATGGAGATCGGCCTGCTCAACTCGGTGCCATTCGGAGTCGCGGCTGGGCTGATGGTGCTCTGGGCCCGACGCTCGGACCGCATGGGGGAGCGGGCGTGGCATGTCGCCGGGCCGCAGGCGCTCACGGCGCTCTGCCTCGCGGCGGCACTGGCCGCACAGGGATTCGGGCCGACGGTCGCGATCCTGTTCTTGGCGATCCTGGGGACCTACGCCGTCAAGGGCCCGTTCTGGGCAATGGTCACGGAATGGCTGCCGCCGGGCGCGTCTGCGGCCGGGATTGCGCAGATCAACGCCATCGGCAATCTCGGCGCCTTCGTCGGGACGTACCTGATGGGCGTGATCAAGGACGCGAGCGGCAGCTACGCGCTGGGCCTGCTGCCGCTCGCCCTGGTCACGGCCACAGGCGCCGCGCTGGCGTTGGGATTGGGCCGCACGCGCCCCCCGCTGGTCCCCGTCCTGACGGGCGAGCGGGCGTAGAAGGCAAAGCACGGCCCGCGGGCGGAAACCCGCGAGGCGGCATGGGTTGCAAGGCTCAGCTTGGATCACCGTCCGCTCTGCGCCATGTGGTCGTCGGCCCGCCATCGATATCCGGGATCACTTACCCAAGTAACCGAACGGCTATGCCACGAAGCGACGCGTCTCAATGCCACCGTATCCGATAGCTTCGAGGCAGCGCTCAGACGGGGGATGGCGTGCTCGCCGCGCAGGCGGACAGCGACCGGACGACACCCATCGTTTGTAGCGTGCGGCGCTCCGTGCTTCAAAATACGGGCCATCCCGTCGGTTCGCGAGATCGCGGGCGTCGCGCCCGAGGAAAGATGCCCCTTGCCGAGTTCAGCTTCTGTCCATCGCATGCTGCATGGCTGTGCTGAGTCCTCCAGGGCGGACATCCCGATTTTCCCGGGCGTTCAATGAATTAGGCCAACACTCGTTGACGCGCAAAGCGTCGGAAACGTTGGTACTACCTTCCTCTGCCGAGCCATGCCGACGCAGCTTGGCGTCAGGACAAACGCGAGCGTCTGCCGAGCTTCGATCAACTCATGCAATGGGCGCGTAGCGACGCTTGAGACGACTCTCCCCGCGATGGCGGATAGGCCGGGGCTTTCAGGACGCGCTCGCTTCTGCCGAGGCAAGGAAAGCCCGCACGGTGTGGCGGAGAAAGGCCGCATCGGCTGGGTTGGTCGAGGGATTGCCGGCGCGGTGGCCCCAGAGGCTCGGGATCGGCCGCAGGACGGCATCGCGCAGGTGCGGCAGTTCGGCGACGTTGTCGGCGACGCGGAAGTAGAGATCGGTCGCACCCGGCATCAGCAGCAGCCGGGCCGTGATCGCGCCCAGCGCCTGCGCGAGGTCGCCGCCGTAGCGCGGGTCGCGGCTGATGTCGCCCGCATCCCAGGTGTGGAGCTGCGCGTACAGATCGGCTGCCGGACGGCGGCCGAAGCGCTCCTCCCAGTCGGTGCGCAGGAAGGTGTCGAGGTCCGGGGCGCCGAGGGCGGTGCGGTGCAGGTCTGCCCGGTAGAAATCCTGGCTGAGCGCCCAGCCCGCGTAGATGCGCCCGAAGGCCCGGAGCGCCGCGGCGGGCTCGGCCGAGAAGCGGCCGGCGCCGCGATGTTCCGGCGCGGCCTCCAGCACCGTCATGAGGCCCTTCAGGAACACGCGGTTGTGGGTGGCGGTCCGGGCGCTGCCGCAATTGATCACCGCGCGGGCGACCTGCTCGGGAAACAGCGCCGCCCAGTGGTAGGCCTGCTGCGCCCCCATGGACCAGCCATAGACGGCGTGCAGACGCGCAATCCCCCACACTTCGGCGAGAAGGCGGCGCTGGGCGTGGACGTTGTCCCAGGCGGTGACGAGGCCGGGCCAGTCGGGCGTGTTCGACGGGCTCGACGACAGGCCGTTGCCGAACATGTCCGGGATGACGATGAACCAACAGCTCGGATCGAGCACCCCATCGGGCCCGATTAGCCATTCCAAGTCTGTATGCTGGGCCGAATAGCTCGTCGGATAGAGCACGACATTGTCCCGGGCGGCGGACAGCGTCCCATGCGTCTTCCAGCGCAGCTGCGCTCTCGGCAGCACCGCGCCCGACTGTAGCGTCAGGTCGCCGAGGTCGAAGGTTCCGGTGGCCGTCGCCCAACCGCTCACGGGCGCAGCATCCGCACGATTCCGACATGCCAGTGGGCGTAGTCTCGCTGGCGCATGCCGAGGCACAACGCCGCGCGGGCGACTGGCAGGCGATAGAACAGGATCGGCGGGTGGAGGCGATGCTCGGCGTGGAAGGGCATGTTCCACATGAGGAGCCGCATGAGGCCTTTGGTCAAGGCCGTGCGCATGTTGGTCGGGCCATTGTCGTCGATCGTGCGGAGCGTGTGCTCGGTTGGGAGGCAGAGCCGCATAAACGGCTACTCGAAGATCCGCGGCCCGATCCCCATTCCAGGGGTCCGAGCGCCATACCGACCAGACGGCCCCGGCCAGCATCAGAACATGCGCGTCGAGGCGGACGGCATCGCGCCTGTCCGAGGTGAGCGTCCGAGGTGAGCGACAGCACCGTCACCTCTGAGCCGGTGAGAACCCGTGCGCTCGTGGAAGCCGCTCGTTCCCTGAACCGTGTGCCCGCCTCGAAGACGCGCGAATACGGGATCATCCATGACGATCCCTCCGATCGTATACCGGCACCCCCGCATGCCGGCTCAAACGCGATCGCCAGCCGACGCGCGATCGGCTTGGTATCCGGCTTGCCTCTGCGGCCCAGGCAAAGGGCGAATGCGAAATGAGACGATCCTGGTTTTCCGGCCTATTCGCGGCCGTGGCGCTGCTCGCGCCGGGCTCCGCGGGCGCGGAAACGACGCTGAAGGCGGTGTTGGAAGCCGAGATCGTCACCCTCGATCCCTACTTCACCACGGCGTACATCACGCGAACCTTCGGCTTCATGGTCTACGAGACGCTGTTCGCGCCGGACGCGACGGGCGTGTTCCGGCCGCAGATGGTCGACACATGGTCGGTGACGGATGACCGACTCACCTGGCGCTTCACCTTGCGCGACGGGCTGCGCTTCCACGACGGCGCGC
Source organism: Methylobacterium sp. ME121 (assembly GCF_000974725.1). Taxonomy (NCBI): domain Bacteria; kingdom Pseudomonadati; phylum Pseudomonadota; class Alphaproteobacteria; order Hyphomicrobiales; family Methylobacteriaceae; genus Methylobacterium; species Methylobacterium sp. ME121. The sequence continues at coordinate 30,086 of NZ_BBUX01000048.1, read as the reverse complement.
CGGTCCGGGCCGCCGACTGCGTCGCCTCGCTGCGGCGCTGGGCGGCTCGCAGCGCGCTGGGCGGCCGGCTCATGGACGTGACGGCTGCCCTCGACGCCGTGGACGACCGGACCTTCGTGCTGACGCTGCGAGAGCCCTACGGCCTCGTCCTCGACACACTCGGCACGACGTCGAGCCCCACGCCGTTCATCATGCCGGCGCGGCTCGCCGCAACGCCCCCGACGACGCAGCTCTCTGAGGTCGTGGGATCCGGTCCGTTCATCTACGACCGCGCCGCGCACGTCCCCGGCGACCATATGCTCCTGCGCCGGAACTCCGACTATCGGCCACGTCCCGAGCCGGCCGACTTCTTGGCGGGCGGCAAGGTCGTGAAGGTCGACGCCCTCGACATCCGCGTCATCCCCGACGGGGCGACGGCGGCGGGCGCCCTCGGCGTGGGCGAGATCGACTACATGCAGTATGCGCCCTTCGACCTGATCGCTCAGATGGAGTCCAAGAAGGGCTTGGCAGTGATGAACTTCACCGGCCCGCACAGGTTCACGGGCCACTATCGCATCAACACGGCGTCCAAGCCCTTCGACGACCCGGCCATCCGGCGCGTGCTGCTGCGGCTCGTCGACCAGCGCGAGGTCCTCGACGGGTTCGGCCTCGACCCGCGCTTCTCGCAAACCTGCGACGCTTTCTTCATCTGCGGCTCGCCCTACGAGACGCATGTCGGGACGGACCTCTTGCACGCCCCTTCAGTGGCGGCGGCACGGTCCGCTCTGAAGGAGACCGCCTACAAGGGCGAGCCGGTGATCGTGATGGTGGCCAACGATCTCGAGGCGGCGCGCGTGTCCTCGACCATCTTGGCCGATCGGCTGAAGGAGGCCGGCTTCACCGTCGACCTGCAGGTGATGGATTGGGCAGCCCTGCTCGCCAAACGCACCAAGAAGGCCGGCTGGGGCCTCTTCGGCATCCATGCGCTCGGGCTCGATCTCAGCTCGCCTTTGACCAACTCCGCGATCAACTTCAACTGCAAGGACGCGGCGAGTTCCGGGTTCATGTGCGACCCGCGCATGGTTGGCTTGTTCGACCGTTTCGCCCGCGAGCCTGATCTGAACAAGCGGCGCGCCATCGCAGGGGAGATCCAGACCATCGTCTACGGCGAGGGCCTAGTCGTCCCGTTCGGCCAGTTCGCGCAGCCCGCGGCTTACCGGACCTCGCTCACCGGTCTGATCCCCTCCGCTATCCCGCTCTTCTGGAACGTCGAGAAGCAATGAGCGCAGCCCCGTACGATATCGTCGTGGTCGGCGCAGGCTCCGCCGGGGCGGCTTTGGCAGCTCGCCTCTCGGAGGATCCGCGCCGCCGGGTGCTCCTGCTGGAAGCTGGACGCGACTGGCGCTCCGCCGATGCGCCGCCGGCGCTGCGCTCGGCCAACATCATCCCGTTCATGTATGACCCGGCACATCAGGCGGACTGGCAGTGGCCGGGACTGATGAGCCGGCGGACCCGTGCGCAGGAGCCCCGGTTCTACTGGCGCGGGCGCGCGCTCGGCGGCAGTTCGACGGTGAACGCGCAGATCGCGATCCGCGGCGTTCCCGCGGCCTTCGATGCCTGGGCGGATCAGGGATGCTCCGGCTGGTCAGCCGCGGATGTGCTGCCTCTCTTCGACCGGATCGAGGACGATGCCGATTTCGGCCCGGAGGACAGCTGCCGTCGCGGCGGTCCGCTCCCCGTGTATCGCGCGAAGCCGGATGCCTGGGGCGCGGTGGATCTGGGGCTCCGCGCGGCCGCCCTCGCAGCCGGCCATCCCTGGAAGGCGGATCTCAACGCGCCGACGGGCGAGGGCGTCTCGTGCAACCCGATCAACAGCCGCAACGGTCACCGGGTCACCACCAATGACGGCTACCTGGAACCGGCGCGCGACCGGCCGAACCTCGAGATCCGCTGCGAGGCCCTGGTCGACTGCGTCCTGTTCGAGGGCCACCGGGCCGTCGGCCTGCGCGTCCGCTTCGGTGCGGGGCCCTGGACCGAGATCCATGGCCGCGAGATCGTGCTGTGCGCCGGCGCCGTCCACAGCCCGGCGATCCTGATGCGCTCCGGGATCGGCCCGGCCGAGCCGCTTCGTGCCCTCGGCATTCCCGTCCGGCAGGCGCACGAGGCTGTCGGCCGCAACTTCATGGACCATCCGATCCTGCGGGCGACGCTGGATCTGAAGCCGGGCCATCGGGCGCTCGGCTCGGATGCGCGCCACACCAACTGTTGCGTCACGTACTCGAGTGGCCTCGCGGGCGGCGGCGAGCGCGACATGATCTTCGTCGCCTACAATCATCGGACCCTGACCGGTCCGGAACCGACGCCGCAGGGCGCCGTCGGCGTCGGGCTCTACGACGCGTTCTCGCGCGGGACGCTGCACCTCACCGCGCCCAATCCGGAAGCCAACCCGATCATCGAGGAGAACATGCTCGATGACCCGCGCGATCGCCTGCGCATGCGCGACGCGGTGCGCCGTCTCGCAGGCCTCACCGCGCATCCGGCCCTGGCCGGTCTCGCGACGGCGATCCGGTTCGGTGAGAGCCCGCTCGCGATCGGCGACGCCGCGCGCCTCCCGGACGACGAGCTCGATGCCCTGATGCTTGCCGAGGCCGGCGACATCCAGCACGCGGCCGGCACGTGCCGCATGACCGGCTGGCAGGACGCATCCGGAGTCGTCGATCCCGATCTCAAGGTTCGCGGCATCGACGGATTGCGGGTGTGTGACGCCTCCATCATGCCGAGCGATTGTCGGGCCAACCTGCACTTCACCTGCGTGATGATCGGCGAAAATCTTGCTCGACGGATGTCGAAGAGCAATTCCTAGTCAGAGCCGGATCGCCTTGCGCAGAACTGTCGGCATTCGATCGACGCGTCTTTGCGCCGCCCGCGGCGCGGCCGATCATGGACGAACGATCGCTGTTGAAGCGTAGCATTTGATCGGCTCTTCTTGTCCATTGCGGCGGCATGGATCAGACATTCTCGCTGCTTTCCGAGCTTGCAGACCGGATTTCATATCGAATGGTGCGCAATCTCCGCGAATGAGGGCGCGGTTTGGCAGCCAACTTGCTTGAGCGAATGCCCGACGGCAGCGGCCCCAGGATCTTGTGCTTCGACAGTCGCCCTTTCTCGGCACGCGCCCGACTCCCTCATCGACTCCCGCGGAGCTCGTATGCCTCAGCCCTGGTCGCCCCTGCTCCATCGGCGCTCGATCCTGAGAGGAATGACCGGCCTAGCGGTTGGCGCGGCATGGGCGCCGACCTCCGCGCGTGCCGCAGGACTCAAGACCGTCCGCTTCAGCGAGGCCGTCCACAACCTTGGCTACATCAACCTCTACGTCGGGATTCACGCCGGCATCTTCGAGAAGAACGGCCTCGCCCTGCAGGTGAGCGCCGCCGGGGGCGACACCCAGACCTTCGCGGCCGTGCTGGGGGGCTCGGCGGATTTCGCCATCGGTGACCCCACGATGGTGGTGATCTCGCGTGAGAACGGCGGGCCCGGGATGGTGGTCGGCACCGTTGTTCAGCGAGCCCACTACTTCGCGGTCTCGAAGTCGGTCGATCCCTTCACCGATCCGAAGGGCTTCAAGGGCAAGCGGATCGCCACCTCGCCGGAACCGAACACCAACTTCAGCGTGACCAAGCGCCTCATCGAGAGCAATGGGATGAGGCTCGGCGTCGACGCGACGATCGTGCCGGTGAGTCCCGGAACCGAGATCGCCGCCATGCTCGCCGGCGCGGCCGACATCGCGGTCGCCTACCAGCCCGGCGTCGCTCAGGCGGTGGCGCAGGGTGCAAAAATCGTGTTCGATTTCTCGAACTACGTCGGGCCGTTCTGCAATACCGGGATCATGGTGCTGCCCGGAACGATCCAGAAGGATCCCTCGACCGTGCAGGCCCTGGTGACAGCCTTCGAGGAGGCCGGGCGCAGAACCTACAGCGATCCCGATTATGCCAAGAAGGTCGCGCGGCTGGAATTTCCGGACCTCCCGGGCGACGTCGTGGACGCTGCCATCGATGCGGAGCTGAAGTATAAGATCCCCGCTTCCAGCGTCGTGACCGAGAAGGTCGCCTGGGAAAGCCTGATGAGCATGCAAAGATATCTCGGGAATATCAAAGGCACGCTCACCTTCGATCAGGTCGTCGACAATACGTTCGCCGACAAGGCCGCAAAGCGCGCCGGCTGAACGGCGTCCCCGTGTCCGAAGGTACTCTGCAAGCGGTGGGCCGCCCCGGGTCTCCCGTGCCTCCGCTCTCCGTCGAGCATCTCGCCAAGGCGTATCGGACGGGCGGTCGCATCCTGCCTGTCGTCGGTGATCTCACCTTCGCGCTCGCCCGCGGAGAGATCGTCGCGATCGTCGGCCCCTCGGGCTGCGGGAAGACCACGCTCCTCAACGCCGTCTGTGGTCTCACGCCGACGGACTCGGGCCGCATCCTCTGGAACGGCGTGCCCCTCGACCGGCGCGGCCGCACGCCCAGCGGGATCGGCTACATGTTGCAGAAGGATCTTCTGCTGCCCTGGCGCACGGCCCTCGACAACGTGAAGCTCGGCACCGAACTGCGAGGGATGCCGCGCGGTCTGGCCGACGAGCGGGCGCGCGCGCTCCTCGACCAGCTCGGTCTGCACGGTTTCGCTGGGGCCTATCCCGCGACCCTGTCGGGAGGCATGCGCCAGCGGGTGGCGCTTGCCCGCACCCTGATCAACGATCCGGAGGTCCTGCTGTTCGACGAGCCCTTCGCGGCGCTCGACTTCCAGACGAAGCTGCTGATCGAAGCCGACACGGTGCGGCTCGTGCGCGACGGCGGCAAGTCCGTGCTCCTGATCACGCACGACATCGAGGAGGCCGTCTCGATTGCCGACCGGGTCCTCGTGCTGAGCGGGCGGCCGACCACCGTCAAGGCCGCCTACACGATCGACCTCGACTGTGCGCCCGACGACATGATCGGGGCCCGGGAGAGTGCCGGCTTCAGCGACTACGTCCGCCAGATCTGGGCCGATCTCGATATCCCACGCACCACGGTCGGCGGCGCCGGTCGTGGCATCAGCCGCGCTGCAGCGAGGTCCTGAGATGTCGGACGCCGCGACCGGACCGGCAACCGTGATCGGGACGAGCCGGGATGCCCCGCCCGCACCGCCGCGCGACGGTGCGCGCCTGCGCTCAGGCGCGCTCGTCCTGCTGGTGCAGATCGCACTTCTCGCAGCCCTGCTGGCGGCCTGGGAATGGCAGACCCGCCAAAGCCCGCAATCCTCTTTCCTGTTCGGCTCGCCCTCGGCGATCAGCCGGTTCCTCTGGCAGGGTCTCGCCGACGGCACGCTCCTGCGCGATGCGGGCGTGACGGCCCTCGAGACGGGGCTCGGGTTCCTCATCGGCAACATCGTGGGCACGCTCGCCGGTTTATCGCTCTGGTACTCGACCTTCGTCTCGCGGGTCGTCCAGCCCTTCATTGTCGCAATCGGCTCGATCCCGATCATCGCGCTCGCCCCGATCATTATCATCTGGTTCGGGACGGGGCTCGCCTCGAAGGTCGCGATGTCGACGCTCTCGGTCGTCGTGGTCGCCCTCGTGACCTCCTACAAGGGCGCGCTCGGCGTCGACCCGGACCAGATCAACCTCATGCGGACCCTCGGCGCGCGGAAGCCGCAGATCTTCGCCAAGCTCGTGGTGCCGTCGAGCCTCGCCGATATCTTCGCTGGCCTGAAGCTCACCGTCGGCTTCGCGCTGATCGGTGCCATCGTCGGCGAGTTCATGTCGTCGTCCGTGGGCCTGGGCCACGCCATCTTCCAGGCAGGATCCCTCTACGCGATCCCGAAGGTCTTCGCCGCCCTGGTCGGCACGATCGCGCTGGCCCTTATCCTGACCTTCCTGGTCGGCCGGGCCGAGCGGCTGCTCATGCCCTGGCGGGATCGTCACTGACCCACGCCACCCCTGGACATCAACGCCATCGTTATCAGGAGCCCCGTGTGACGCAGCGCATCAGCAAGCAGGGAACGATCAAGTACGCCCTCTCGGGCGACGAGCCCTTCGTCGCGACGATCGCACCGGGCGAGATCGTCACGGTCGAATGCGTGATCAACATCGGTGACGGCGTCATCAGGGAACTCGGGCAGAACCTGACCGAGGCCGACGTCACATTCCCGTTCGTGAATGGGGCAACCGGCCCGATCGAGGTCGCGGGCGCGAAGCCGGGCGACATGCTGAAGGTCGAGATCCTCGACATGGAACTCGGCCAGCGCGGCTACAGCTCCCTCTGGCCCGGGCACGGCATGTTCCCGGACTGGGTGCGCCGCAAGGAATGGGGCATCCGGACCAAGGTCGTCGACGTGCACGACGGCCATGTGATTTGGAATGACCGGCTCCGGCTGCCGGTAAAGCCGATGGCGGGCGTCATCGGCGTCGCGCCGGTCCACGGCGCGGTCCTGACGGTCGACAACGGCACGCATGGCGGCAACCTCGACGTTCAGGAGGTCACAACCGGCAATACCGTGATGCTGCGGGTCGAAAAGACCGGCGCGCATTTCTTCATCGGCGATTGTCACGCGCTTCAGGGCGACGGCGAAGCGGTCGGCATGGGAGCGATCGAGATCGGTGCGAACGTGACCCTGCGGGTGAGCCTCGTGCCAGCGCCGGCGCGGCTCGGCCACCCGCGGATCGAGACGCCCACGCATATCTGCACACTCGGCTGCGCCCGCCCGCTCGAGGACGCGATGCGCATCGCCTTCGCCGACATGATCTACTGGCTCGCCGATGAGTGGAACATCCCCGAGCCGGAGGGTTATCTGCTGCTCGCGCAGATCGCCGAGGCGCGCTGCACGCAGATGGTCAATCCGAACTATACGTACATCTGCAAGGTGCCGAAGTCGATACTTGCGGCATTCCAGTGAATTCATGGGCATATCCGCCATCCGATGATGGTCCGGACCCGAACCGCTGATTTGCGTAGTTCATCGTGCCCGCTGCACGGCACCGGGGCTGCGCAGCGGGGCATCGACCTTGGTCAATAATGTGCAGAATATTTATTCTACCCTGAGGGATGATGGATTGAAACTACAAAGAAATGTTTCATGTCACGCAATATAACACTCAATCCGGAAGCATACATGGCACGCGTATTGCGAAATGCCGGGACGCTTCAGGAGTCCTCTGGCTTGTCCCGCACGTTCGACGCGACTGATCTCTCCCGCCGCACGATTCTGGCGCTTCCCCTCGGCCTCGCAGCGGCCGCGAGCGGCGCGCGCGCCGCCGAACCGAAACGCGGGGGCACGATGGTGATGATCGTCCATCCCGAGCCCTCGACCCTCGCGCATTACGCGGTGTCGGCGGGCAACATCCCGCCGATCGCCACCCAGGTCTACGAGGGTCTGTGCACCTACGACTGGGACCAGAACCCGCAGCCGAACCTCGCGAAGTCCTGGGAGGTCGCGCCCGACGGCAAGACCATCACGTTCAAGCTTCAGGAAGGCGTGACCTTCCACAACGGCAAGCCGTTCACCAGCGCCGACGTGCAGTACTCCTTCATGGAGATCCTGAAGAAGTACAATCCGATCGCGCCGGTCATGCTCGCGGAGCTGGTCGCCGTCGACACGCCGGACCCGATGACCGCTGTGCTGCGGCTCGCCAATCCCGCGCCCTACATCATGAAGGCGCTTTCCGGGCGCGACCTGCCGATCCTGTGCCGCTCCGTCTTCGAGGGCACGGACGTCCTCCAGAACCCCAGCGCCAACAAGCCGATCGGGACCGGCCCGTTCAAGTTCGCGAGCTGGGAGCGCGGCCAGTTCGTGCGCCTCGATCGCAACGAGACCTACTGGAAGCCCGGCCTGCCGTATCTCAACCGGATCGTCGCCCGGTTCATCCCGGACGCGGCCACGCGCTCGGCAGCCATGGAGGCGGGAGAGGCGCATTTCGCCGGGTACAGCGCGGTGAACTACGCCGATCTCGCGCGGATGAAGACCAACCCGATCCTCGACCTGACGACCAAGGGCTACGAGATGACGCCGGCCCAGAGCGTTCTGGAGCTGAACGGCCGCCACCCGCATCTCCAGAAGAAGGAAGTGCGCCAAGCGATCGCCTACGCCATCGACCGCAAGGTCATCCTCAAGGACGTGATGTTCGGCTACGGCCAGCCCGCCACCGGCCCGCTCAGCCGCAAGTTCAAGACCGCCGGCCTCTACACCGACGACGTGCGCCAGTACGATGTGCCCGACCGTCTGGACATCGCCAACCGGCTGCTCGACGAAGCCGGCGCCCCGCGCGGCGCGGACGGGACCCGCTTTGCCCTGCACCTGGAGGTCAATTCCTTCGGCGAGCAGTGGCTGCGGCAGGCCGAGTACCTGAAGCAGGCGCTGGCCGGCGTGGGCATCGCCGTGACGCTGCGCTCAGAGGACACCGCGACCTGGCTGCGGCGCGTCTACACCAACTACGATTACGACCTGAACGAGCCGTTCCTCAGCCAGGGCGTCGACCCGGTCTACGGGCTGAACAAGCAGTTCCTTACCAGTCAGATCCGCAAGGGTGTGACCTTCGTCAACGACACCTTCTACAGCAATCCCGAGGTCGATCGCATGCTCGGCGAGGGCGCGCGCGAGCCGGATGCGGAGAAGCGCGCCGCGCTCTACAAGAAGGTCCAGCAGGTCCTGGCGGAGGACAGCCCGATGATCTGGCTGATCGACGTGCAGTACGTCAGCGTCTTCAACCGGCGCCTCAAGGACCACACGACCGGCCCCCTCGGAACCCAGCAAGCCTTCGAGCGGGCCTGGATGGACAAGTAGTCCCGTGCGGCTCGCGCGTTTCCTCGGTTACCGGCTGCTGCTGGCGATCCCGGTGGTGCTCGGCATCGTCGTGCTCAACTTCTTCCTGATCCACCTCGCGCCCGGCGATGCGGCCTCCGTGCTGGCGGGCGAGAGCGGGGCGGCCAGCCCCGAATACATGGAGCAGCTGCGCCACAAATTCGGCCTCGACCGGCCACTTGCCACGCAGTTCGGCGTCTACCTGCTGAACATGCTCCACCTCGATCTCGGCTACTCGTTCCGCAACGACAGCCCGGTTGGGAGCCTGATCGTCGACCGGCTCTGGCCCACCGGGCTGCTGATGCTGACCGCCTTCGCGGCCGCGTTGCTGATCGGCACGCTCCTCGGCCTCGTGGCCGCGACCGGGCGGAATTCCTGGCGCGACGCGGTCATTTCTCTCGTCAGCCTCGTGGCCTACGCAACCCCGGGCTTCTGGCTCGGGCTGATGATGATCGTGGTCTTCGCCATCCGTCTCGGCTGGCTGCCCACCAGCGGCTACGACACGGTCGGCGCCGACAACGAGGGCTGGGACGAGGTCTGGGACGTCGGCCGCCACCTCGTCATGCCGGCGGTGGCGCTCGCGCTGTTCTACCTCGCGGTCTACGCGCGGGTGATGCGCGCCTCCGTGCTGGAACAGATCGGCATGGACTACGTCACCACCGCCCGCGCCAAGGGTCAAACCGAGGCGCGGGTGATGGTCGGGCACGTCCTGCGCAACGCGCTGCTGCCGGTGGTCACCATGGCGGGCGTGCAGGCCGGCAACCTGATCGGCGGCTCGATCGTGGTCGAGACAGTGTTCGGCTGGCCGGGGGTCGGCACACTGGCCTTCAACGCGCTCCAGTCGCGCGACCTCAACCTGCTCCTCGGCATCTTCTTCGTCTCGGCCTGCCTCGTCGTGGTGATCAACCTCGCCGTGGACCTCGTCTACGTCTGCCTCGATCCGCGGATGGAGCTGTAGCGATGCAAACGGCCTTGGCGCGGTTCGCAAGCAACCGCCTCGCGCTCGCGGGGGCGGCGGTGCTCCTCGGCCTGATCGCCCTCGTGGCGCTCACGCCACTGCTCTATCCGGGCGATCCGTTCGCGCTCGTCGGCCCGGCCCTCCAGCCGCCGGGCGGCCAGTTTCTGCTCGGCACCGACACGCTGGGCCGGGACGTGGCCGCCGAGATCGCGTACGGCGCCCGCACCTCCCTGATCATCGGCCTCAGCGCCACCGGGGCGGCGATCCTGCTCGGGACCCTGATCGGCGGGCTGGCCGGCTACTACCGGGGCGGCGTCGAGGTCGCGCTGATGCGACTCACGGAGTTCTTCCAGACGATCCCCGCCTTCGTGCTGGCGATCCTGATCGTGGCGATCCTGTCGCCGTCGCTCTTCAGCGAGGTCGTGGCCATCGCGGCCGTCTCCTGGCCCGGCATCGCCCGGCTGGTCCGGGGTGAGTTCGTGGCGCTCGGCGGCCGCGAGTTCGTGCTGGCCTGCGACGGCCTGGGGGCGGGCGACGCGCGCATCGTCTTCCGCCATATGCTGCCGAACTGCACCTCGGCGATCATCGCCGTCGGCACGCTCCTGATCGGCACGGCGGTCCTGATCGAGGCGGGGCTCGCCTTCCTCGGCCTCGGCGATCCCAACGTCATGAGCTGGGGCCTGATCATCAGCTCGGGCCGCGCGGTGCTCCGGTCGGCGTGGTGGATCTGCGCCTTCCCCGGGCTGGCGATCCTGCTGACCGTCCTCGCGATCAATCTCGTCGGGGACGGCCTGAACGAGGTCCTGAATCCGAGGCTCCGAGAGCGATGAGCGACGCCGTCCTCGAGATCGAGAAGCTCACGATCACGCTGCCGCCCGGCGCGGACCGTCCGAATGCCGTCACCGACCTGGATCTGGTCCTGCGGCCCGGCGCGGTCACCTGCCTGATCGGCGAGAGCGGATCGGGCAAGTCGATGGTGGCCCGCGCGATCCTCGGGCTGCTCCCGGGACCGCGCGTGCGTGTGGCCGGCGGGCGCATCCAGTTCGAGGGCGCGGATCTCGCCGCGATCACCGCGCGTCAGATGCGCAAGGTCCGGGGGGCGCGCATTGCGATGATCTTCCAGGAGCCGATGACGGCCCTGAACCCGCTCCACACGATCGGGCGGCAGATCGACGAGGTCCTGCGAATCCACACGACGCTCGGGCGCGCGGACCGCCGGGCGCGCATCCTCGCGCTCCTCGCGAGCGTCCACCTCCCGGACCCGATCCGGCTCCTGCGCTCCTACCCGCACCAGCTCTCGGGCGGCCAGCGCCAGCGGGCGATGATCGCCATGGCGCTGGCGCTGAGCCCGCGGCTGCTCATCGCCGACGAGCCGACCACGGCCCTCGACGTCACCACGCAGGCGCAGATTCTCTCCCTCATCCGCGATCTGCAGCGCGAGCACGGCACGAGCGTCCTGTTCATCACGCACGATTTCGGCGTCGTGGCCGACATCGCCGACACGGTGGCAGTCTTGCAGAAAGGCGTCCTGGTCGAGCAGGGGCCAAAAGCCTCGGTGCTCGGGGCTCCGAAGCATCCCTACACCCGCGCCCTCATCGCCGCCGTGCCGAAGCTCGTCCCGCCGCCGCGCCGCGCCGCCAGCACCGCACCTCTCGTGGTGGAGGCCAAGCAGGTCGAGAAGACCTACGGCGCCCGCGGCCTTTTCGGGAGCCGCGTCACCCGAGCCCTCGACGGCGTGGACGTTCTGCTTAGGCGGGGCGAGACTCTGGGCCTCGTAGGCGAGAGCGGCTCGGGCAAGAGCACGCTGGCGCGGGCGATCACCCGCCTGATGCCGGTCGATGGCGGCGAAATTCTGCTTGCCGGACACAGCGTCGCCGAGCTGAGCCGCCGCCAGATGCGCCCGCACCGCCGGCGCGTGCAGATGGTGTTCCAAGACCCGTACGGCTCCCTCGATCCGCGCCAGCGCGTGGTCGACATCGTCGCTGAGGGGCCGATCATCCACGGCACCGAGCCCGGGATCGCACGGGTCCAGGCGTGCGAGATGCTGGCGCTGGTCGGCCTCGACCCCTCGGCGGCGCAGCGCTTCCCGCACGAGTTCAGCGGTGGCCAGCGCCAGCGGATCGGCATCGCCCGGGCGCTCGCCATGAAGCCCGAGATCCTGGTGGCCGACGAGCCGGTCTCGGCCCTGGACGTCTCCGTGCAGGCGCAGGTCCTTGCGCTGCTCGCCGACATCAAGGCGCGGCTGCACCTCAGCATGCTGTTCGTGACCCACGATCTCCGGGTCGCTCTGCAGGTCTGCGACCGGATCGCGGTGATGCGGTCCGGTCAGGTGGTCGAGGTCGCGCCCACGGCCGAGATCTTCTTCGCGCCGAAGCACCCCTATACCGAGGCGCTGTTCGCCGCCGTGCCCGGCGCCCAATGGCAGGAACCGATCCCCGCATGACGACCGCGCAGCCCCTCTCGACGGACCCGTTCCTGCCCGGATCGCGCCTCCGCGTCGCCGGATCCGCGACGGGGCCGCTTGCCGGCCTCACCTTCGCCGTCAAAGACCTGATCGACCTCGCGGACACTCCCACGGGAGGCGGAAACCCGGACTGGCCGCGCGTCTACCCGACGCCGGCCCGCCATGCCGGCGTGGTGCAGACGCTGCTCGATGCGGGCGCCTCGGTCGTCGGCAAGACGGTCACCGACGAAGTCTCACTGGGAATTCTCGGCGAGAACGCCCACGACGGCACGCCGCTCAATCCTGCGGCGCCCGATCGGGTGCCCGGCGGCTCGTCCAGCGGCTCGGCCTCCGCGGTGGCCGCGGGCGCCTGCGACTTCGCCCTGGGCACGGATACCGGCGGGTCCGTGCGCGTACCGGCGAGCTTCTGCGGCCTCTACGGCATCCGGCCAACGCACGGCCGCGTCGACTTTTCTGGGATCTGCGTCCAGGCGCCGAGCTCCGATACCTGCGGCTGGTTCGCCCGGGACGCGCGCACCTTCGCGCGGGTCGGCGAGGTGGTGTTCGGCGAAGCTATGCCGGACCACACGCCGCACACGCTGCTCGTGGCCGCCGACGCGCTCGGCTTCGCCGATGCCGCCGTGCAGGAGGCGCTGGCCCCGCAGGTCGACCGCTTGGCCGCCCTGATCGGCAACCGCCGCGACGTGACCCTTGCGCCGCAGGGCTTGTCCGTGTGGCAGCGGGCGCAGCGCGTCCTCCAGAGCAGCGAGGCGTGGCAGACCTTCGAACCCTGGCTCAATGCCTGCAATCCACGCATGGCCTTCGCGGTCGCCCGATCGTTGATCCAGGGCTCGATGATAACCGATGCCGAGCGCAGCGCTGCGAGCCTGATGCGGATCGAGGCCCGGGCGCGGCTCGCGCGGCTTCTGTCCCCCGGCACGATCCTGTGCCTCCCGACCACCCCGTTCCCGGCGCCCCTGCGCGGGCTGCCGCTCGGCGCGCTGCATCCTCTGCGCGAGCGCATCGCCTGCCTGACGAGCCACGGCGGCCTCACCGGCGTCCCGCAGGTCAATCTGCCGGGCGCACTTGTCGACGGCGCTCCGGTCGGCCTGTCGATCCTAGGTGCCCGTGGAGCCGACCTCGACCTGCTCCGTACCGCCGTCGCCCTGGAGGGCTGAATGGACGCGACTGTGAACCGCCCCGAGGTCGTGGCCGAGATCACCGCCCTGTTTGAGCGCTACGAGCGGGCGCTCGTCGAGAAGGATGTCGCCGTTCTCGATGAGACCTTCTGGGACAGTCCGCACACGATCCGCTTCGCCCTCCACGAGAACTGCTACGGCTTTGCCGAAGTCCACGCCGCACGCGTCGCAGCCGATCCGCCGCCGGGCGGGACCAAGGAGGCGCGAATCCGGCTGGAGATCCTGACGCTCGGGAGCGATTTCGCCACGGTCAATCTGGAATTCAAGCCGCGCGGCAAGGCCGGCATCGGGCGTCAAAGCCAGACTTGGATGCGTCTACCCGACAGCGGTTGGAAGGTGGTGTCAGCTCACGTGTCAATCATGCCGGCTGCGGATTGCTCATAGGCTCTTAGGCGGGCTGCTTTCCTGTCAGTTTTTTCTCCGAAGCAGCCATTCCGCTATCGACCACATCCGGCCAACGTCCTATCGGCTTTGAACGGCGCTCATCTCACCCGCTAACGTTCCGGAGCCGAGATGTAGACCGGCGAGAGGCTCTGGTTCCAACTCTGAGCTTGAACGAACCCCTTCACGCTCGAGCTCATGGCTCGCGGGTTCACGTCATGGACGACCATGACGAACAGCGCATCGTCGACGAACTTCTCGTGGATCCTCATCAGGACCTTGGCTTGCTGAACGGGATCGAAGGTGTTGCGCACGTCATCGAACATTTTGTCCATCGCTGGATCGCAATAGTATCCCCAGTTGGTTCCCACGGGAGCCGTCAGGTCGCACTTAAGATGACGGATCAGCGCACTGTACGGATCCTGCAGCGAGTAGCTGTAGTTGATCCCGGTCACGCCGCGTGAGATGTCGGCCTTGGCACCGGCGCGCCACATGTTGATGAGCGTGTTCCACTCGACCACCTCGTAGTCGATCTGGACGCCGACCTCGGCAAGGTTCTGCTGTATGAACTCGTTCATCGGCAGAGGCTGCATCTGGCCGGAGCCCGATGCCGAGATCGCGATCCTGGTCCTCAGAGGCTTGGCCGGGCTGTAGCCCGCTTCGGCGAGGAGCTTCCTGGCCGCTTCGGGATCGTACTTCACCCGGAACGTGGGGTTGCCGAACCACGCGTCGTTGGAAGGTAGGAACCCCGTGGCTGGCACCGCCAAGCCGCCGAGCAGCTCCCTCAATCCCTCGCGATCGATGGCGAGATTGACCGCCTTTCGCACTCTGATGTCGTTCCAGGGCGACCCCTCGACGCGCGACAGGTGCCATGTCCAGTTGTGCGGATACGAGTTGGTGGCGATGGTGAAGCCCGCCTTCTTCAGGGATGCGACCGCGTCCGGCGACGGCGCCTCGATCCAGTCGACCTGACCGGAACGCAGCGCGGCGACACGCGCGTTCGCATCGGGCAGCGGCACCAGCACCAGCTTGTCGAGCTTCGGCACACGTGCTTGGTCCCAATAGGCGCCGTTGGGCACCATCTCCGCGCGCTCGCGCGGGGCGAACAGCGTCAGCTTCCATGGGCCCGTACCCGATGGCTGCTTGGCGAAGGTGTCCCAGGACCGGCCTACCTTCTCCCACTGCGCCGGCGAGGACATGGCGATATAGACGAGCTGGTAGGGGAGCGTCGCATCGGGTGCCTTGGTCATGACCTCCAGCGTCATCCGATCGATTGCCCGGTAGCTCGCAACCGCCGGAATGCGCACCTTGCCCTGCGCGGACTGTCGCGGGTCGTATTGAGGGGCGTCGGGCTTCAACAGCTTGTCGAAGTTCCAAACGGCCGCATCGGCGGTGAAATCGGACCCGTCGTGGAATTTGACCCCCGGTCGGATCTTGAGCGTCCATCTGTTCCTATCGACCGGATCCACCGTCCAGCTCGTCGCGAGGCCGGGTATCAGTTCGGCCGGCTTGTCGGAGCGGGAGAGGTCCCAGGCGATCAACGCGTCGTAGATCGTCTGCCCGACGAAGCGGATCCCCTCGCCGCCGTTGTCGGCCTGTCCCGTGGTCAGCGGGATGTCGGAGGCGGTCATGCCGATCCGCAGCACGCCCTGGGCCAAGGAGGCGTGGTGCATGCCCACCAGCCAGGCGAAGGACAAGATCGCGAATCGCCAGGATGCCAACGTCGACATGTCGGGACCTCGGTCTCGTGCCGACGTGGGATGGCCGGCAACTGACGTCTGTCCCGCAAATCTTCAGCCAAGCTGTCTGCAAGGGTTGCATGCGGGTTCGTGCAGGCGCCGGTTTCAGAGCTTGGCAGCGGCTTTGCACCGGCGGGAGAATACGGGGTTGCAGGGCGTTCGGCCCGGCCATGACCGATCCAGAAAGGTGAGCTCACCCATGGTTCAACTCGTCGTCGGCGGCGCTCAGATGGGCCCGATCCAGCGTGCCGACAGCCGGCAGGTCGTCGTGGCCCGGATGATCGACCTTCTGGAAGCCGCCGCCGCTCGGGGTGTCGAGATGCTGGTCTATCCGGAGCTCGCGCTTACCACCTTCTTTCCACGATGGTACATGGAGGACGAGGCCGAGATCGACGGGTTCTTCGAGCGCGAGATGCCGAACGGCGCGACGGCGCCCCTGTTCGAGCGCGCACGCGCCCTGGGGATTGCGATCACCTTCGGCTACGCCGAACTGACGCCCGAGGGACGCCGCTTCAACACCTCGATCCTGACCGACCGGGCGGGCGCCATCGTCGGCAAGTACCGCAAGATCCATCTACCCGGGCACAGCGAGTACGACCCGAAGCGCACCCACCAGCATCTGGAGAAGCGCTACTTCGAGCCGGGCGATCTCGGATTTCGCGTTTGGCGCAACGCCGGTGTCGTGATGGGCATGGCGATCTGCAACGACCGGCGCTGGCCGGAGACCTACCGGTGCCTGGGCCTTCAGGGGGTGGAACTCGTCACGATCGGCTACAACACCCCCTCGGCGAACGGTCAGCAGAGTGCCGAAGGCCTGGAGAAGCGTCTGTTCCATTCCGACCTGTCGCTTCAGGCGGGCGCCTATCAGAACGCAACTTATGTCGTCGGCGTGGCCAAGGCCGGCATCGAGGATGGGCATCCGCTGATGGGCGGCTCGATCATCGTCGACCCGGATGGATTCGTCCTCGCACGGGCGACAACGGAGGAGGACGAACTCATCCTGGCCGCCTGCGACTTCGACAAGTGCGCCTTCGGCAAGACGACGATCTTCGACTTCGCCCGGCATCGCCGGACCGAGCACTACAGCCGCATCACCGCGCAGACCGGCATGCAGGTCGAGGTTTGATCCGTCGCTCCTGTGTTATGCCGACATCGCTGTGGTGAGCGAGATCGCCAGTCAGATCACGGGCATCACAAGGCTCACAAGCCGGCGCAGGATTTGTCACCGCGTTCCTTCGGCAGCCTGCGATCCGAGGACTGTTTATACTCTGCCTGTACAGCACTGAGCGCCAGGCGCTCGGCATAACCTCAGCGAGTTAGGAGCGGCTCGTCCGCTCTCGACACCGGCACTCACAAAGATGGACCAGCCGCTTACGGCCAGAACCGTTTGCGACACTGATCATCGCTCGTCCGGCGACCACTCGGGGCTGTAGCCCCCGAGGGTCGGGTGATACATCTCGTCGCCGGAATGCTGCGTGAACTCGACGTTGAGGCGATCCTCGCGCAGGCCGAGGATCTCGACGCAATGGGCGCACAGCGCCTTGGCGACCTCCATCCGCAACTCGGCCGAGCGTCCTTTGCGGATGTCCAGCATCATCACGGAGACCGGCACCGGCTCGCCGCCGGCTTCCGGTATCCGCCACACGCCGCCCTCGCCGAGCTCGCGGATGGCGACGCTGATCCGCCTGATGTCGACCGACATCATCTCCGCATAGGTCCGGCTCATCTGCGCCGCGAGGCGCTTCTTGGAGGCCACGGAATACGGGCCGGTCACGTCGAGCTGGAGGTACGGCATGGACAGTCTCCGGGTTCAGGCCGCGTTCGCCGCCGCGAGCCCGTAGCGCGCCGACGGCTTGGCGTTGCCGAACTTGGCGGCCATGGCCCGGCGATCCTCCTCCCAGCGCGTCCAGTCATCTACGTCCTGCAGGCCCGGGATGGTGACGAGTTCGCCCTGGTCGAGACCAGCCAAGGCTGCGTCGACCAGATCGGCCGCCGACATGGTGATCGCGGACGTCTTCTGGGCCGCGTATCCTGCGACATCCCAGAACTCTGTGGCCGTCGCGCCGGGCAGCACGGTCTGGACGCGCACGCCCTTGTCCGCGAGGTCCTTCTGCAGCGCGTGGCCGAAGCTGAGGACGTAGGACTTCGAGGCGCTGTAGACGCCGTTGAGCATCTCGACCGCGATGCCGACGACGGACGAGATGTTGATGATGGTCCCCGAGCCGCGCGCAACGAAAGCCGGCGCGACCGCGTAGGTCAGTCGGGTCAGCGCGGTGATATTGAGCTGGATCATCGCGTCCATCGCCTCCACGTCGGCCTGAAGGGTCGAGGCGACGGAGCCGATGCCGGCGTTGTTGACGAGCATGGTAATGCTCGCGTCCTCGCGCAGGCGCATCTCCAGGCGCGTGAGATCGTCCTTGCGGCCTAGGTCGGCCTTGAACGGCTCGACCTTGCGTCCTGTCTCGTGGGTCAGACGGTCGGCCAGCGCCTGCAGGCGTTCACCGTTTCGGGCGACCAGCAGGAGGTCATACTCCCGCTTGGCGAGACGGTCGGCGTAGACCGCGCCGATGCCGGCGGATGCACCGGTGACAACGGCAAGGCCCTTGCCGGTTTGCGTAGTCATCGTCGTTCTCCTCTTCTCTCGCGCCACAGGTTGGCGGCGTTCGATGTGAGGACGCTACCGTTGCCCCGACATGGCGCAAATGTCATATTTGCGTCGGTTTAGGTCATAGGAGGTGGCATGCAGCGCGTCGGCTTCGTCGTCTATCCCGGCTACTCGATGATGGCGCTGGCGGCCGTGCCGGCCTTCGAGGTCGCCAACCTCGCATCGGACGAAGCGATCTACGACATCCACTTCATCTCCGAGCACGGAGGTCCGGTCAGCACCTCGGCCGGCATGAATGTGGAAACGGAGGCATTCGGCGAGACGCCCTTCGACACACTCGTCATCGGCGGCGGCACCTTCGTGCAACCGTCGACGCCGGGCCTCGTCGCGCTCGTTCAGCGTGCGGCTGCCCGGGCCCGGCGCGTCACCGCCATCTGCACGGGGGCCTTCGTTCTCGGCGAGGCCGGACTGCTCGACGGCCGACGGGTCACGACGCACTGGATGCATGCGCGCGAGTTGCAGCACCGGTTCCCGAAGTGCGCGGCCGACACGGACCGCATTTTCATCAACGACGGCCCGATCTGGACATCGGCGGGCATGAGTGCCGGCATCGACCTCGTCCTCGCTCTGATCGAGGCAGATCTCGGTCACGAGGTGACGAAGGAGATCGCCAAGAAGCTCGTGCTCTACCATCGCCGGGCGGGGGGCCAGTCGCAGTTCTCGACCCTGCTCGACCTCGACGCGAAGTCGGACCGCATCCAAGCGGCCCTGACCTACGCCAAGCGCAATCTACACCGCCCGCTATCGGTCGAGGAGTTGGCGGAAGCCGCGCACCTCAGCCCGCGCCAGTTCAGCCGCGTCTTCCATGCGGAGACCGGCCAATCGCCGGCCAAGGCAGTCGAAAATCTCCGGGTCGAGGCTGCGCGGGTTTTGATGGAACGCAGCCGGCATCCTATTGACGCCGTCGCCAACCAAACCGGCTTCGCAGACCGCAACCGGATGCGTCGCGCGTTCCTCCGAGCGTTCGGGCAGCCGCCGCAGGTCATCCGGCGCAATGCGCGTGGCGACTCGGATACGGCGAGTGCGTGGCTTCGGCCACCCACGGTCGAGCACATCTTGGAGAATGATTCGCCCTGAACAACTGCTTCGAGGCGAAGATCTGGCGAGCATACCTGTCCGAGCTGGATCTTGGCAGCCCGTCCGATTTTCCAGCGGACCAGCCCAGAAGCGGACCGGCGGCTTTCGGCCATGTGCCGTCGGCACCTATAGCTCTCAGGACGTCTCAGATGGGTGAGTTTCCGCCGGCTCGCTCAGGAGCCGCGTATGATGCGAGCGGTCGCCGCCTCCGTGGCCCTTCGAGAACCCAGCTAGAGCCACGCGGCTACATCCGGACATCCGCGTGCCTGCTGGCGGCGCTGACGTCCGGACTATCGAACGCCACCGAGATCGCAGAGCTTGCGCAG
The DNA here is from genome assembly GCF_000974725.1 of Methylobacterium sp. ME121. Lineage (NCBI taxonomy): Bacteria > Pseudomonadati > Pseudomonadota > Alphaproteobacteria > Hyphomicrobiales > Methylobacteriaceae > Methylobacterium > Methylobacterium sp. ME121. The sequence goes on along the minus strand of NZ_BBUX01000048.1, from coordinate 10,499 downwards.
GATCCGGCGAATATGTTCGCGGAGGATGAGCGTCTCAGGTGTCGGACTGACATTCGGAGGCACTATCGAAACCTCCGAGCCCGCCAAGGCTGAGTCGCACATCGAGTACCTCGCCTCAGTCAAGAGCCGCGTTTAGCAGTTCCCATCTGCCGATACATCCATCATCCACGTCTGTTTGAGAAATATAAATTGTTGTCATTTACCTAGGTCATTCAGTCGAAAATAAACACGATCGCGCAATGAAATTGCGCACCATCGTGGAACTTGATCGTGCCACCAAACGGAGTATCACCGCGCTCAATGATCTTGGAGCGCTCCATCCGCTAGCAGGCATTAGCCCGACCGTCGGTGGGCGCTCAATGCTCAGTCCCCCTCAGATCTGGTCGCGACAGGAGGCGACGGTAGACGGGCGCTCTGATATGCAAGGCGAGGTAAGGGCACCACGCCCGAGCAGTTCCGCACGACGGCGAAGACCGCCGTCATCATGGGTTTTCCGGACCAGGGATGAGCGACGACGCCGACCCCAACCGCGAGATCGTCATCGAGCGCTTGATGAGGCGCCTCGAAGGGTTCGCGGTGGGCATCGGCCTAGATGAGGAGATGACGCGCCACATCGTCGAACGCGTCATCACGGACATGCCGCTTGCCTCTGACGACGACCGACTGGCTCGGGCTCGCAACTGGATGCTGATCGCGTCCGCCTAGCTCGATGACCCGCCCTCGGCGCCATACTCGGCCGTGCGGTCGCTGGCGTCGGGGCCATCTCGCGCCGGGAGCGACGGCTCGGATCAGATCGCTCCCTCACGCAGCGCCGATACCCACACGCGGGCTCATCCGGCCGCTGTCATGGCGTCGATCGTCCTAACTGTCGGGATTTGGATCGTCATCTACGCGGTGTCCGGCCGCGTCACCTAGTTCTGGTCGGCTGGAACGAAAAAGCCCGCTCCGGCGGACCGGGCGGGCTCATTCGCGGTCCTGTATTGCCGACCCGATCAGTCGTCTCGGGTCTCGGGAACCTCGTGATAGAGACAGTCGAACTCGACGGAGCCGGCGATGACGGCGGCGTAGATGGCTTGGCCGTGCATCGGCCCCTCTGGGGCGGAACACCTTCTGAAGACGACGCGGGTGGGTCGACGTCCGATACGAAGGCCCGGTGCCGACAGAGTGAGATGCGGATAGAAGGCCCCGCGCGGCGGTGCCGGCGGGACCGAAGGAAGAGCGCGCAAATGCTGGCGCTCAGCGGCTACTTGCTGCTGCCGCCACCACCGCCGCCCTGAGGAACAGCGCGCTCAGGCTGATTGGCATTCCCGGCGGACGACGAGCTGTTGGACATCGTGTCGGCCGGCTGCCCGGTCGGCGAAGCCGTCACGGCGCCGTTGCTACCGGTAGTGCTGTTCTGCGGCGCAACTACGCCCGAAGCGCCGGGAGTGGAGGGCGCAACAGGAGCCGCCGCGGGAGCCTGCGCATAGGCCCCACCTGTAACGAGGCTGAAGACGGCCGCGGCTGCGAGAACGCGATGACGCATGAGAAGCTTCCTTTGAGTTGAAGGCTGAGAAACGCGCTTGGTTGAGAGATGGTTCGATATCTCCGACGCTATGCTGGTCTTGAAGGAAGATAGCCGCGGCGCCGGGCCGGGCGGATCTGACGTTTGTGGTCCGGAAGGAATGGGGCCGTCACAAGCCGCGGGCGAGCGGCGAGTGGAATGCCTGCCCGAGCCAACACGCAGGCGGAGCAGCGCTGGAGAGTGGCAACCAGAAGCGGTGAGATCCTCATTGAGGAGCCCGGAACACCACGATCGCAGGAGGGCTGACGATCCACTTGAGCGCTGTCGTCTGGCGCGATGGGTCTTGTGGCGGGAGCGTGTCGCCCGCCACGTACACGAGGTCGGGCCCGAGCGGACGAGCATGATCAGGACGGCGGGGGCTGTGCGCATCTCGGGGCAACGGCCGCCCCCGCGGGGTGCTCCCCACAGCGCCGAGGGTTCTGTTTGCAGAACCTGGGGGCACGCGGCCCGTTCGATCCATTCTGAGCCGCCACGGCACCAGCCCTGTGAGCCCGCGGTACGCCAGGATCGCCACCAGCACGGTGAAGGCCGGCAGCGAGCCCGTGCTGCCGATCTACGCGAAGCGCCGGCAGCTCACCGGTCAGCGCCTCTCCTGGCGAATTCCCATACCGGGATCCACCAGATCTGACCCTGCTTGGTTCGGTAGGCCGAACCGCCTTCGAACACCCACGGGTCGGCGGTTCAGGCTCTCTCGGCCGCCTCCTGCACGAGATCGAGGAGGCGGCGGCGCCCGGGATCGCTGATGCGCTTGTAGGCGTGCAGAAGTGCCTCACATTCGTGGTCGAGATCGGAGGCGGCATCTGCCGCTAGCATGGTAGCGCTGAGCGGGTCGTACAGCGTGGCCAGAGGCATCCCCAGCGCTTCGGCGACGCGGCCCAGAACCCACCGTTTCGCTGAGACCCCCGACTGCATCGGACGGTCGTGGATGTCGCCCTGTGGCTGATCCTCCTGCGCGTCCACGCTCAGACTTGCCCTCTTCGATCTCATCGGCCATCCGTCCGAGCGCACGATGGCGCCTCATGCACGTACGGATCATACGCTCTGCATACGACCGTCGAAATGTGCACGCAGCAGTTGCGGTGCGGCATAAATTTTCCCTTGTGATTGCACGATTGTGCCAGATAGAAAGGTTAGCGAGTAACCAAAGCCGGGTGCCTCGGTGCCGAAAGCCAAGCCTCTTCCGCGACAGACCTGTCCCGCAGCATTCCAGAACGCCCTCGATGCACTCGATGTGATCGGCCGATGGGATTGGGACGCGGCAACTGATCAAGTACGCTCCGATGGATTCGTGGCGCTGCTGTTCAACTTGGTTCCCGGCGAATCCGAGGAAGGTATGCCGCTCGCTGCGTACATCGATGCAATTCATGCAGAGGATCGAGAGCGGGTGCTCGCTCTGGCTCGGCGCAGTGCTCGTGACGGCAGCACGTACCTGACCGAATACCGGGTGACCTCCATAGACGGGCGGACGCGCTGGGTCTTGGCCCGCGGCCGTTTCACACACGATCACATTGGTAGGCCGATTGGTGGGAGCGGCATCTTGATCGACATCACTCGGATGCGGGTGAGCGAGGGTACGTTCGACGAGCCCGAGACACACTTGGGCGAGGCGCCTCTGGACCGGGCGGCCGATCATATCATTGCCGCCCAACAGGCGATCGTGGAGATGCAGGATCCCAATCTGAAGGCCCAGGCAGATGCGCTGCTGCTGGCGCTGGGGCGCAAGTTGGCCCAGCAGGAGGTCGAGAACCGGCGCCAACGCATGAACTGAGCGCTGGCGTTTTGCCACGCTCTCGCACCCGATCCGAGGCTGGTATCGACCCCTTCAGCATGGCGCCTCGCAGGCATGGCAGCACTTGATACACAGATCTGTGAAGCCAAGATCGAGGGCGTCTGGCGTCCGATCAGCGCGACCGAAGCAAGAGGCGTCTACGTGATGGCGCCCAAGCGCTGCCCATCCTGCCATGGTGCGCTGGTGCTCTATGGATCCTACGCGGAGAATGGCCGCCGGAGGCTTTCTCATCGCCGGGTGCATACCGGCTGTCCGCAGGATCCGAACCGGTACTCCGGCACGCCCTCGCTTCACCCACAGGCACTCACCTGAGTGGTGGCCGGTCTCGGCCATCTGGTCTGGAACAGTGGGTGTTCTCGCCGTTCGCTGTCGAGCCGAACGGCCGAGACCCGAGAGCGCGTTCCCCGGCAGGCAGTCCGTCCTGTGCCTCAGGGACGACAGTCAGCCCCGTCGCCCTATCTGATCACGGGTTGACGGGGCTTGGGGAGAACTCCGGCCCGTCCATTGTCTTCCGTCCCCTGACGGATGGTTCTGTCAGCCACCACATGCAGGTCATGATCATCTTCAAGCCGAACCCTCACACGCTGCGTGTGACGCCCTCTGCGAAGGAGCCCGGCCGGTTCGACTGGTCGATCACGCGCGACGGCGTCATCGTGCGCCAGTCGGTTCGATCCTTCGGGTCGGAAGGCGCGTCAGAGGCGGACGGCGATGTGGCCTTCCGGGAGATCACTGCTCGGTGGCAGAGCGCTCGCTGAAACCAAGCGCCGAGCGCACGTGCCGATCGGTCGCTCCTTCGGACGGACTGGGCCTCTGCACCGTTCTACATCTCGGCGGTTCGACCAGGAGCGGCCGCACGGTGCTTGAGTAGCGGGGGACTGGGGCGTTCAGGGGCAAGAGGCGGTAGCGGCCCATCGTCCAGCCGCACCTGGTTGTGCCTTCGCTGCCAGTCCACGCAGTGGGTTATGCCGCGGATCTCAATGGCTCCTGTCGAGAATACGAGAGCCCCGGTGCCAACGGTGGCGGCGACGGCACCGAGCACGAGCCCTTCGAGAACCGCCTCCCTTCGCACGGAGGCGCGCTCCCACTGCGCCGGCACGAACGCCTGTTCGGCGATGAGGATCAGGCAGGACCAAAGCATGGCTGTGACCTAACGCCCGCCGTGGAGCCCGGCACACCATATCGCTAGCTCGTGATTGCCCTGCCCAAATCCGGCAACATGCTCGCCACAACCGGACGGCATGGTTGCTGGTATGACCGTGCCAACCGCTCAAGCCCTCGGCGTCATCGCCTGCGCCGTGATCGCATCCGCCATCTACCTGGCGACCCTCGTGCACGGCGTCAGATCCGAGAAGAGCGGTCCACGCTAGGCGAGCGCGACTGCGCCGACGAGGCCGCACCGGGACCGGAACGAGATCGCGCCCTGACGCCACTCTTGCCGAAGCTCGGAGGTCGCGCTCCGGCCGCGGGTGCAAGCTGCGACACGGTGGCAAACAGACTCTTACCGGCCAACCCTTGCCAATACCCTGCCCGAGTATACGCTACTACGCAGTTCGCCACGGGGGGCTGACATGATCCGTATCCGCGCGACAGACGACGGCACGTACACGGTGTACCGGGACGATGCCATTCTGTTGACGGGCCTGACCCGAGATCAGGCTGATGACGTCGCCAGATCCTTGAAAACCGCCGTCGTCACTTGAAGGCACGCTCAAAGCGACAGCTTTGCAAGCCAGCGGACAGCGGGTGCTGTTGTCAGTGAACCGTGCATGTACTTTCCTGATTTTCCATGTACGCGCTGCGGGGTCTCCAGTGCTTTCGAGCGCCCAGCATTGCGAACCCAAAGGCTTGCGCGGACTTGAGGGCGTCGCATGCTCGCCCTAATCCTCCATTGACCATCAGCAGTCTGACCCTCCTGTTGGTCAAAAAGAAGCCCGGTAGCGGGAGCTACCGGTCTGAGGGCTGTTTGGGAGGAACTCGCGATGACCTCGCAAAGGCGGGCCGATAGCGAAGCAGCACTCGGAGACCCGCGGGGCTGATGTGCCCGATAAGACCCGTCACCCGATCCGGGTACGGGATGACCGGGCCTTGGTGCCGTTCCTCACGACCGGGGCCAGTACGCAACGCAGCCCGAAACGCGGAATGGGGGCAGGGCGGTTATCTGAGGCTCGACGGCGCTGGTTCGCGGCCACTCTCGATGAGCCACGGCGGACAGTCTTCAAGGTCTGTGCGATGCCTTCAGCTTGTTGAGGCTCATGGTGCTTGGCCGAGGCTCCCACCGGAACTCAGAGAGCAGGCGGCCATCGGCATGGAAGATGCCCTGCCAACCGAATTTGCCAACGATTACCGTCACACGCGAACGGCCCTCATCACGGCCATAGCCTCGATCAAGGCGGCTATCGATATGGCCGAGAGCAGCTTGCCGTCGTAGAGCCGGCTCGCTCATGCCGAGCCGATGCGCTAATTGCGCCGGTGTAATCAGCCACCCGCCCTGCCCATCAAGATCCAGGCGCATGCACTGGTCCTCCACGACTTGAAAGAACAGTGCAAACGGCGGTCCAAGCGCTTGAGCACTGGCACTGGCAGCGCCGCAAGGCTCTGACCAGGGCCAAGCCGCGGGGGCCGCTCTACAACGCGACCTCGAAGGTGATCGAGGCGATCGACGACGTCGCCGAGGTGGCGATCGGCGGGCCCAACTATCAACGGGACGCGACGACGCCCGGCGACGCCCTGCCGCCCGTTAAGCGGCGCACAGAGGAGTAGGCAACGGAAGCGATGAAAGGCCGCCGAGGGGCAGCGTTCGACCGTAACCGAGGCGATCCTGTGAGAAATCTCGCGGGCAGTCGGACGGGACGAGCGACGCGGCGACGGTCTGCAGCAGGGCGGTGTGGCGACCGCGGCGACGAGCCCTTGTCGGGCCTGAGCGACGTGCGATGGTCTTGCCAACGCGGCCCCTATGTCGGCACTGCCAAGCTGCCAATTCCCAGTGCGGAGGATGCAACTTGGAAGATCGCTCCGCCCGACGCCCCCCCGGATCTCGCGAAACCGCCGCGATGGTCGTCGGGTTCGCCTTGCTCATTCTCGCCGGCTTGGCAGCCGTCGTTGCCGCTCTGGCCAGCGCGGATGCCGATGCGTGGGCTGTGCACTCCGCTGAAGTGCGGCGGGCCGAGGCGCGGCTATCTCGGCTCATTCAAGAAGCGGAGACAGGCCAGCGCGGCTACCTGCTCACCGGCGACCTGACTTACCTCGACCCGTTCACGACCGCTCGCCGCGAGTTGCCGGCTGCCGAGGCAGAGTTGCGGTACCTCACGGGCGACAACGCAGAGCAGCAAGCCCGGCTGGATCAGCTCCGCCCCATCATCGGTGAGAAGGTGGCCGAGCTAGCGCGAACGACCGAGCGCATGCAGGCGGGCGACCAAGCGGGAGCGCTCACCATTGTGCGCACCAACGCCGGACGCGACCTGATGAGGCGTATTCGGACGGCTATCGCTGAGTTCGACCGAGCAGAGATAGAACTCCAGGCCACACGCGCCGAACGAGCCGCGTTCCGCCGGTCGATCCTGGCTGCAGTTATCGTCACCGCCCTGTGTCTCGCTGCTGCCCTCGCTTGGCTGGTCATTCGGACCGACCGGCATCGCGCCCGCGAACTTCGATCCGTGAACGATGCGCTCCGCCATGAGATCCTGCAGCGCGAGCAAGCCGAGGCACAGCTCCACGCGCAACGCCCTCGTCAACAATGGGATGCTTGATCCTGGCGTTTGATCTTGGTGTGCGCCTGCGCAGCAAGCCGCTCACAACCTCGGACCTCGGTCGGGATTTGTCGGGGGGTATTGGTGGGGAGGGGTCACGGATAGATCGCCTGTCTCGGTGCACCCCCTGTGTGGCGGCGCACAAAACCCGGCGAACGATCGGCAGAGTATGCCGTTGAGAGGTCACAGCCGGCCAAGCACAGCCGCCGCGATCGAGACCGCCGCACCGACGATCTTCCTCACGCGACCCGACTGACCGGATGGCTTCCCCGTGAAGTCGAACGAACCCGCATGGAGATCGTCATGAAGCTGCATCTGCTCGCCGCGGCCGCCCTGGTCGCCGTCGCCACGCCCGCCCTGGCGCAGGGCATCGACAGCAGGCACAGCCCCTATCCGGCTTCGGCCTACTCGGGCTACGTCGGCAACGCCTCGGTGGTCCTGCCAGAAGTCTCAGTGACCCACTATCGCACCGCCCCGGCCTACCGGTACTCGGGCCAGCATGCCGGTGGCCCGGCCGACGCTTTGGCCCGCTGACGGCCGACACGACTGCGTCTCCCACGAAGCTAGGTGAGACGCGGCCCCGGAACGTTCCGGGAGCCCGAGCCACGGCGCGGACGCGCACCTGAGCGGACATCCAGCGCCACTTTTGCGCGCGACGAAGCCCGACCGCAGTTGTGCGCCGCACCGCGCAGGCTGAGGCGGGCCACGTGAGACCGCGACGGCGTCGCAGTTTCGCAGCCCTCCCCGAGAGCGTTTCCTCCCTAGACGTCGGGCTGCTCCTTCGGGAGCGGCCTTTTTCTGCGCGGAACACCTGCTACGGTAACGCTTACCCTTGCCGATGTGCCCGAGGCGTTCGCGACGCCACACGGTGCTGTTGCCGGCGGGCACGCGATGACAGGCTGGTGGGGACAGATCTCCGCATCTACCCCTCGAAGCCCAGGTCGAGCAGTCGTGCGAGGGTCGGTGCGAGGCGGCAGGACTGGAGACCGCGGGGCACCGGCCCCGGGGGCTGCCAGCCCTCGAAGCGCCCGTCTAAGTGGGGTGAAGGCTTCGCTTATTTGCTCTTAGCGCCCTTCTTGCCGAGTTCGGCCTGTGCCGCCGACGACTTACGAGGATTGGATTTACCCTCCTTGCTCGCCTTGGCATTCGCTTTCTTGGCTGTCGTGCTACCGTTGCCCTTCTTGTCAGTCATCGTCGTCTCCACAATGTGAGCCGCCAATGCCGAGATTCGGTTCTTGTTCCGGTGGCGCTATGTTCCACGGTGGATAGGTGTGTCGGCGCCGCGGCGACGCGATCCTGGCCGATACCGGATCAAATACGAAAGCCACCTAGGCCACCCACGTCTGCCATTCCCCAGCCTCCGGGAATGGCGTGGGCCTCCTCACGAACCCCGACCCGCCGAACGTGCTCGTCCCCGTACGGGTCAACGTACGCGCGTCGCTCGACGTGGCAGAGGAACCGTACGGATTGGGCGCGGAGCAGACCGGACGGCCCGGGTACTAGAGCGTTTTCGGTTTGGGCTGAGTCGGCTTGGTGGGGTTCACGCGGCGCTGGGAGGCTGATTCATTAGGCCGGTCGACAGCCGGAGTGATGCATGGGCCGCCCCTACAGCTTGGACCTGCGCGAGCGGGTGGTGACCGCGGCTGCGGCGACCTCGCGCCGTCAGGCGGCCGCCCGCTTCGGGGTCGGCCAAGCAACCGCGATCCGCTGGATGGCGGCGCTCGCCGCGACTGGGACGGTGGCCGCCCGGCCGCAGGGGCGTGCCCGCCGCTCCAAGCTCGACCCCTACGAGACGTTCCTGCGTACGCTGATCGACGAGAAGGTTGACATCACCCTGGAGGAGATGCGCGCCCGGTTGCAGGACGAGCATGGCCTCACCGTCGGGCTCGGCACGCTGTGGGCCTTCCTCGACGCGCGCGACCTGACGTACAAAAAAAGACGGCCCACGCCGCAGAGCAGGATCGGCCGGACGTGAAGGCCGCCCGGGAAGCGTGGTTCGAGAGCCAGCCCGATCTCGGCCCGGACCGGCAGGTGTTCCTCGACGAGACGTGGACTGCCACCAACATGGCCCGCACCCGCGGGCGCTGTCCCCGCGGCCAGCGGCTGCGCTCCCCCGTCCCGCACGGTCATTGGAAGACCACGACCCTGGTGGCGGGCCTGCGCCTGTCCGGGATCGCCGCGCCGTTCGTGCTCGACGGGCCGATCAACCGCGACGCCTTCCAAGTCTACGTCGATCAGGTCCTGGTGCCCGAACTCGCACCCGGGGACATCGTGATCATGGACAATCTCGGCAGCCACAAAGGCCCGGCCGTGCGCGCGGCGATCGAGGCGGCAGGCGCGCGGCTCCTGTTCCTCCCGCCCTACTCGCCGGACTTCAATCCGATCGAGATGGCGTTCTCGAAGTTGAAGGCGGGGCTGCGCAAGGCCGCCGAGCGCACGCGCGAAGGGCTCTGGACCACTATCGGGCGGCTCGTCGATGCCGTCACGCCCGACGAGGCTGCAAACTTCTTCGTCGCGACAGGATACGACCCCGATTAAACCGAAACCGCTCTAGCCGCTGTTGGCCAACGCGATGGCACTGCCAACCACGACGCCGCCGAGGATACCGAGCGCCACGGCGCCACCGGCCGGCATCCGCGCCCACCACGGCCATCGCCGAGGCGGTAGACCATCCGCCTGCGCGGCCGCCCGCAACCTTCGCAGCAGTCTCTCGCCCGCCCGAACCGGATCACGGCCGAGAGCTGCGCCCAATCGACGGGACAGAAGTAGCGGTCCTCGGGCCGGATCGGCATGGTGGGGCTGAAAACCCAGTGAGGGTCCTACACTGCAGCGAACCGCCGACCCCGTCCTGTAGCCCTTCGGCCACAGCTGCCAAGCGACGTGGCGGCGGACTGCAACCAAAACGCATCTGAGATGTTGTGGCGACCGGCTGAGTGTCAGGCGATGTATTTTGCCGATCTCGGGTGCGTTCATATTCGGTTTACTAAGCCGCCCTACCCCGTCGCCGAATGGTGTGTCCGTAAAACTACAGCCTTTTCTATCACGGACCGGTAGCCATACACCCAGATCGAAATTTGGACCTTCCGTTATGACCAAGCTCCTGGCCTCGCTGGCCGCCTTCACGGCCCTGACCGCCGCCGCCTCGGCCGCCGACCTGCCGCGCCGCGCCGCCCCGCCGCCGGTGTTCACCCCCGTCCCGGTCTTCACCTGGACCGGCGCCTACTTCGGTATCAACGCCGGCTACGCCTTCGACGCCAGCAGCCGCACCAACAACACCTTCGCGGTGCCCTTCCCCTACGCCGCCCCCGGCACCGTCGCCTCCTTCCGCGACCGCAGCCAGGACGGCTTCTCCGGCGGTGCGCAGATCGGCTACAACTGGCAGATCACCCCGGGTTCGGGT